>OKRF01000250.1:0-13332 GCA_900290315.1 Candidatus Sulfopaludibacter sp. SbA3
AGAAAGGAGACCTGGCGGCGGATCGCTTCGCTCCCGCCCCCAGGCTCATTCTTCAATGAGAAAATGCTCTTCTGTGGCGGAGCGGGACTGCCTTACAGCGCCTTCCGCCTGAGTGCTGCCAGCAATCCTGCCATGCCCGAGCCCAGCAGCGGCAAGGACCCTGGCTCCGGAGTCGACACCGGGTCGCCCTGCACGTCAAAGGCGGCGTTCGTTATGCTGGAGCCAACGATCCAGCTTGCGCCCCCGTTGACAGAGCCGACTTCGTTGGTGATCGCACCTGTCGTGTTGTCCTCCCACTCGATCTTGCTGCCGTCGTTAGGGGCGTCCGGCCCCAGCACCATGAAATACTGCGTCCCGCCGGTAAGGGTGATTCCCGTTATCCCAGTCTGGGAAGCCAGGACGCAACAACTGCCATTAGGCTCATTGGCGGACAGGCTCCAGGATCCCAACTTCGCTCCGGGCTGGGTGCCGCCGGTCCAGATGCTGGCAGTGAACGTATTCAAAAAAAATGAACTCACGCCGTTGTGATCCTCGACGACTCCCAGGTCGAACTGGGTCAAGTTGAAGGCTCCGGCGCCGGCAACCGTAAAAGCCCTCGCGTTCGTAACGTTGCTTCCAGGCTGACCCTGGATAACTGAGCCGGCCCCGGTGCCATACACTGAACCGCCTGTACCCAGGTCGCTAAATAGGATACCCGCACTCGAAGGAATGGCCGCTGCCAGAAACACGGATAGAAGAAGTTTCATACCAAACTCGTCTGGTCGTTTGGTAGTTTACCACGGCCGTCCAACAGACGAAAAGAGAATTTTACTGCTCACCTAACGCCGCCGGTCTTGTCGCGGCGAAAAGATCGCCGGGGTTACTCGTCAATGTACGATCGTCCGGACGCCGCCTTCCACGCGGCCTGCGCCTTGCGGCCGCAAGACCACTTCAACCCGGTGCGGCTGCGGACTATCTGAATGTGCCGGGTAGAACCCAACCAGATACAAAGGATGACTCCGCTTCATCACGCTACCCAAAATCTGCAAGATGGCATCGTCAATCAGGTTATATCGTTCCACCGCGATCGCTCCTGTCTTCTTACCCAGATCGAGGAAATTCTGGCGAAAGACGTCTGCGGCTTTGTCATGTAGAGCGTCCCTAGCGGCTTTGTCACGTTGAGCGTCCCTAACCCTCTCGCGCGATGAGCGTTTCGCCGGACCTAACGCGGCTTCCTCGGCGGGGGCCCTTTCCGGAACCAGCGCGACTGGTATCAGAGTGAAGCCGTACTCCCGTGCGACTCGTAGCGCCTCCTCGGGTTCATCGCCGGGTACCCCGCATGCGTGGTCGACTCCCTCGGAGAAGATCATCATGACGTGGGCCGCAGCGCCACCAATCTGCACCGAATCGTTCATGATCTGGACGATTGACTTATATTGACTTATATAGTAGTGGAAGCGGCCTGGCGGGTGTCTGCATGAGCAGGCCCGCGGCCCTATTCAATTCCCCCACATCTCGAGTGCCGGTCAGCCGATAGGCCTGATCGCTAAACCCATAAACAGCGATTCGCATGCCGTCTCCCTCTCCCAACAACTTCGCCTGAATCGTCTGTGGGTTCAGAAACCCTGCATCGCGCATCTGCCGGCTGCAATCGAACGCAAGGATCACGTCGGTAGGAAGGGTCTGGAGAGAGTGCCGGGTTTCAAAAAACGCTGCCTCCTGCCGTTGGCCATCCTCCCGTACCTCAATGTCGTCCTTCCCGATGTTGGATACGTATTTGCCGTGCTGGGTCACAGCAAAGTCGATGAGCGCCAAGTCAGACTGAGAGCGGAAGGTGGGCGGAGTAGCCGGCGCCGGACCCTGAGGCGTCGCCAGCGACGTGGCGAACAGGCTCAGGCCAATGAATCGAAACAGCCCTGGGAGACCAAACATGTATTTTCGGGCTCCTCCGGTCCTATTGTCCGCCCTTTCGTATTACTGGGCAACTATGCCCTACTGCGCCACTTCCGCAGTTTGCGGTGCGGGTTGCTTGTGCTTGCACTCCTTATTCGGGCATTGCCACACCGGACCCGCCTTGAGCCACTTCTCCTCCATGTAAGGACTGCTGCACTCCGGGCATTTTTCGGGCACCGGCTTGCCCCAGGCAACGAACATGCAATCCGGATAGCGGTTGCAGCCGTAGAAGGTTTTGCCCTTCTTGCTCCGCCTCTCGATCACTTCGCCTTCGCTACACGTGGGACATTTCACGCCGATGGTTTTCTGCTTCACGTACTTACAAGTCGGGTAATTGCTGCAGGCGGTGAATTCGCCGAACCGGCCCGTCTTCAGCACTAAATGATTCCCACAGTTGGGGCACTTCTCATCCAGCGGCTGGTCGGGCTTCTTCTGCGTTCCGCCAATCTGCTTGGTGGTCTTGCAATCGGGGTAGCCGGAGCAGGCGAAAAACGTGCCGAAGCGCCCCTTCTTAAGCACCATGGGGCGGCCGCAGTTCTCGCAGTATTCCTCCTCGCCCTGCTCGGTCAGATCCGCCTTGTCCACATCCGGTAGATCTACCGTCAACTCGCGTGTGTAGGTACAATCCGGATATCCCGTGCAGGCGATAAAGCTGCCGTGCTTGCCCCACTTGATCACCAGGGGCTTGCCGCACTTCTCGCACTTCAAGTCGGTGGGTTTCTCCATCCGCTTGATGTCCGTCATGTGCTCTTCGGCGTGCTTCAGATCCTTATCGAAGCGCTCGTAGAACTCGCTCATGGCCTGGCGCCAGTCGAGCTTGCCTTCTTCGATGTCGTCGAGTTCCTCTTCCATGCGCGCCGTATACTTCACGTCGAAGATGTCGTCGAAGCTCTCCAGCAGCAGGTCCGTTACCACCATGCCGAGCTCGGTGGGAGTGAACCGCCCGCCTTCCTTCTTGACGTACTCGCGCTCCTGAATCGTCGACAGAATGGAAGCGTAAGTGGAGGGCCGCCCCACTCCGTCCGCCTCCAACCGCTTCACCAGCGTGGCTTCGTTGTAGCGCGGCGGCGGCTCGGTGAAATGCTGTTCCGGCAGCAGCGCCTTTAAACGCAGAACCTCGCCTTCCACCACCTTCGGCAGACGGTGCTTCACTTCCTCGTCTTCCTCGTCCGCCTGGTCCTTGCCTTCCTGGTAGACCTTGAGGAACCCTTCGAACTTGAGCACCGACCCGGTAGCGCGGAAAGTATAATCCACGCCATTCAAGCCTGGAGCCGTCACGTCGATGGTGGTCTGGTCGTACAGTGCCGGCATCATCTGGCACGCCACGAAGCGATTCCAGATCAGCCGGTAAAGCTTCATCTCGTCTTCCGCCAGGTACTTCTCCACCGTCTCCGGCGAATACGCCATGGACGTGGGACGGATGGCTTCGTGCGCGTCCTGCGCATCTTTCTTCGATTTGAAAACGTTGGGCGCTTCGGGCAGAAACTCCTCGCCGTAGCGTTCGCCAATGTAGTGGCGCACGTCCGCGATGGCGTCCTCGGAAATGCGTGTGGAATCGGAGCGCATATAGGTGATCAGACCCACCGTCTCCTGGCCCTTCATACAGCCGCTGCGCCAGCATCATGGTGCGCTTTACGCTGAAGCGCAGCTTGCGCGACGATTCCTGTTGCAGCGTGGACGTGATGAACGGCGCCACCGAGTTGCGCTTCTTCTCGCGCGTCCCCACGCTCTTGACGGTGTAGGGCACGCCTTCCAGCGCCGCGACGATTTCGTCCGACGCCTGCTGCGAGGCGATCTCCGCCGCCTGATCGCCGATGCGCGACAGGCGCGCTGCCAGCACCGGCGGCTTCTTGGCGTTCAGATCGGCGTCGAGCGTCCAGTACTCCCGGGGGATGAACGCGCGGATTTCCCGTTCGCGTTCCACCACCACGCGCAGCGCTACCGTTTGCACGCGTCCGGCGGAAAGCCCGCGCCGCACCTTGTCCCACAACAGGGGCGAAATCTTGTAGCCCACCAGGCGATCCAGAACACGCCGCGCCTGCTGCGCATCCACCAGGGCGATGTTCACCTGCCCCGGCTTTTCGAAGGCCTTCTCGATGGCCTTCTTGGTGATCTCGTTGAACATCACCCGGAAAATGTGCGGGCCGTCTTTCTTCTGTAACTCCTCCTGCAGGTGATAGCAAATGGCCTCTCCCTCGCGGTCCGGGTCGGCTGCGAGGTAGATGTTGTCGACACCCTTGGCGGCGGTCTTGAGCTCGCTGATGAGCTTTTTCTTGCCCTCGATGACTTCGTAGCGCGGTTCGAAACCGTTCTCTACGTCCACCGCCAGGTCCTTCTTGGGGAGATCCTTTATATGACCGAGCGAAGCTTTAACTACGAACTGCTTGCCCAGGTATTTGTTGATGGTCTTCGCCTTTGTAGGCGATTCCACGATTACCAGAGCTTTTGCCATATTTTCTTTCGGAATGATTGCTGATTACCCAGTGACGTTACCACACTTTAACAAAATTCTTGCCCGGGAGTTGTTTCACCAGCCCCAGCATCTCCAATTCGAAGAGTGCGGCGATAAGCTCCGATGGCGAGATATCTTCAACCTTTTCAAGTAGATCGTCTAAATGTACGGCGATGTCCACCTGAAGCGCCGCCAGCGCCTGGCGTGCAGTACCACCCAGTTCCGGGGCCGGTTCACCTGATAAGGATGCCTGCTCTCCCTCGGAAGTTGCACCATCGCCCAGCAGCCGTTTTCGGCTCTTATCTATTAGATGCCGGCGGGATTCAGGCGGCAGTTCGACAATCACGTCGTTCCAGTCCTGGACTAGCCTGGCTCCCTGCTTGATCAATAGGTTAGGCCCCCAACTTAATTTCGAAGTGATGTTCCCCGGGACGGCGAAAACTTCCCGGCCCTGGTCCATCGCCAGCTTGGCAGTGATGGCCGATCCGCTGTACTGCGCTCCCTCCACTACCAGCACTCCCACGCTCATGCCACTGATGATCCGGTTGCGGATGGGGAAATTCTGCGGGAAAGCCGTCGCCCCCATGGGGAACTCCGAAACAATCAGCCCCCGCGCCCGCCAGCTTGCGATTTTCCGAGGGATACACCACGTCCACACCGCAGCCCAGAACCGCTACCGTATCGCCCCCCGCCGCCAGCGTACCGCGATGCGCCGCCGTATCCACGCCGCGCGCCATGCCGCTGACAATAGTCAACCCGGCATGCGCCAGGTCGCCCGACAATCGCTCCGCCACCGCCACGCCATACGGTGTGGGACGCCGCGTCCCCACCACGCCCAACATCAACGACTGCAGCAGTTCTATCCGCCCCCGCACGAACAGCAGGGTGGGTGGGTCGAAGATCTCCCGCAGCGAAGGCGGATAGCGCGGATCGCCGATCGTCACCACCTCGGCGCCCGTTTCCAGCATCTTAGCCTGCTGTGCCGCGGCCTCTTCAAACGAGCAGCCGCTGGCGATGGATTGCGCCACCGCGCCGTTCAGTCCCGCGCCCTCCAGTTCGGTGCGGGAGGCACGGAAAATCGCCTGCGGGGTTCGAAAGCGATCCAGCAGCTTTCCCGACGTTCTGGTACCCAGACCCGGGATCAACTTGAGAGCCAGCCAGTAAAGTTCCTCTTCCCGGCTGAGAACCGAAGAAGCCATGAGGGGAGACAACCTGAAGCTTCACGCTAACAGGCAGCGGTGGTCCGGCGCAAGTCGGGGTTTGCAAACATCGTTCGAACTGTGCGCCGCAAACCCGTGCCAGGAAGCTGTGAAAAAATGCAGTTCGCAGGCGAAACCGCCAGCGCCACCACCGGCAAGTCGCTTGTTTGCTTCGGTGGGGCGGGCTTCAGCCCGGCTTCAGCATGGATAGCGTCGGGATAAACCGGCGAGAAGTAGCGAATCAAAGAGTCATGCCGGAAAGGGAGTCGTTATAGCTTTGTCTGCCTCTCTGCGGAATTACTGGTGACTCATTGGATCCAGATCGTGACTCCATTGCTAGTAAGGTTGCCGGCGCTGAGGAAAAGCGGTAACTGACCTGTCGGCGTGCCTTGTGGTATCAGCGCGTTGATCTGCCACAGCCCCGGAAGTCCGGGCGCGGGCCCGCTGTACAGCACTTGCGCGGACAAATCGCCAAGGAAAACCCGCACTGGCGCGCTCCCTTTCGAATCCAGAGGGCCGTAGCCGGTTGCGAAAATCTGAATGGCCGAGCCAACCTTGGCGCGATTACCGGTGCTGTTCACGGTGGAATCCTGATTCTCCACCGCGCCCGGCTGCTGCGGATTAGTGCCGTCCAAAACGAATATTCCAGGGCCGGCCGCGGAGACCGTAAACTGCCCGCTCGCCAATTGCGCGCCGCCGGCGAGAACGGAGATCGGCGTTGCGCCCGGCACAGCCGACGCCGGTACGATGAAGTTCACTTGCGTTGCGGCCGCGCTCACAATTTTGCCCGCGACACCTCCCACGAGCACCTGGTCCGGCGTCTGTCCGAAAGCTCCGAACACAGCCGCGAACGAACCGGGCGCCACTCCCTGATCGGTGCGGAAGCTGGCGGCATTCACCGTGATCGCCGTGCCGGACGGCGGAGCCGGAGGGCCACTGGAGCGCGCCAATATCGCCGCCATGACCGGGTCGAAACGCGCGAACCAATCCGTGGACCGCGTGCTGATCGGGATATCCGGATTGAACGACGGAAGGTTGGGAATCACGCCATTGTCCTGATTTACAGCGTCGGTGGAGTATTGTCCGGTGCCACCGGAACCGGGCAGCGTGAACGCGACGGTATCGCCGTAACCAACCGGCTTGCCAGAGGTGGGTTCGCCTATTACGAAAAAAACGCCGTTGGTATCGGCCGGCGGGAGTTTCTCATAATTTGTCAGGAAGCCAGATACGAAAGCCATCGGATCGTACATGCCGGAGGAAAACGTCCCTTTGTCGATCGCCAGGTACAACCGGAAATTCGGGTTCGCCACAAGTGCCGGCAATCGTTCGAAGAGTCCTAATCCCAGCGGAAATAGAAGGTATTCATCTCCTCCGCCATTGCCGCGGAAGTCGATTACGAGCGTATCGACGGGATTGGCGTCCAGTGCGGCCAGTACCCCCGCATCAAAGGCGGATACCGGAGCGCCGGGTAGATCCTCGCAAGTGTTGTACTTGGCGTACAGCATTTTGTTGGGCGCGGAGTAAAAGAACGAATTGGAGAGGACGCCGGTATAGTAGTTCCCATAGTTCAAATAATCCGGCCACGGGCCCTGAGCGAGCGGCGGATCGAGCATGGCAATCCCAGCGCTGCCTCTCGGGGCAAGCTGCAAAGTAAATTGGGTTCCCGTCAGTGTCTGAAAGGTGAACGCGGTGGTGGGTGCGTCGGGCGCGATGTGAAGAGCTTGCAGGATCGCCTGGGAGGCTAGATAAGACTCCGCCTCGACGTGAAGGTATTGATCGTTGGAGTGCGCGAAGGTCGTCCCCAACTGATGAACCACCTGACTGACCGGCATGCCCTCCACCGCTACAATTTGAGTACCGAGCGTATTGAGGTATGCGCTTCCGGCTCCGACCACGAAGACACCGTCGTCAAGCCACCTGAGATCCAATGGAAATTGCAGGAACGGCGTGTTGCCTGTTCCCAGAAAAATTTGAGTGTGCATATCGCCGGCCATCGCTACCAGTTGCGCCAGGCCGACATAGAATTCAGCGTCCGTCGCGGTCGGGACCTTCGCCGTAAGCGCCGCGGCCGCCTGTTGAAACTGGGTGGGATCGAGCGTTGCGAAGAAGAACTTATCGGCCTTCGCCACTATATTGACCACGTAGTTCAGATCCTCGGTCCGGCTCGCGGTCGATATCTGTTGGGCGTGTGTCAGCCCCGCCAGAACAAAGGCGAATGTCACGAAAGTAAGGTGCATTTTCATCTTCACCACTCCTCCAACATTCCCCCGGAGGAAGGAACGGAAATGTCTTGTTGATCGTAATCGAAGCCTGGCTGCCGTCTTGCGCGGGCGCTTCGCGTTGACTTTCGCGCCATCGATCGACCCACAGCCGGTGGGCGACCCGGAAAAGTCAGGCACGGACATTCTCTTCCGGGCGGCCACACGTCAAATGATGACAGAGGCCCAAGAAAGCGATTTGCGCGATGTCTTCGGCAGTCCCTTCCCCGGTGCCACAGGAGCGCAGAAACCGATACAGCAACTCGTAATACTCTGCAAAATAACGCTCCAGTGGACCGCCCATGTTCATGACTGAAGCAGCGACGTCCATGGTCGTCAACCCCAGGAAGACAGACGGACCCTTGACGATTCTGCAAGAATAACGTGGCTTCAAAACAGCCCTCTTGCTATACAACGGTTGGGAATACCGGATTTGGTCGGCGACGGCGGATTCCCGCGGAATTCGCATCTCCAGATCCGTGAAAACCAATTGTTCCATGGAGCGAGACAGGCGCTGGGGATCTCGCCAGACGGCATTCGTTTCTGCCGGCGGTCTTGCCGCCGGTCGAACTCGCGATGCGCCCGAGCCCCATCCCGTTTAATCCGGCGCAGTCGTGGCGTGGCTGGTCTGTGACTCCTGCGAAACCGGCCCCAGCCCCCGCTTTTCCCGCTAGCTATTTAGAGCTATCCGGAAGAGTTTCGTAACTTGATGGCCCCCGGCATCGTCCCAACAGCAGCGTGAAATGGCTCGTCCCGACTCTTGTCGCGGTGGTGACTCTGCCAGCCTGTCTTCGCGCGCAGCTTGAAGTCTCTGAACCGGCCTCTGAGATTCCCGTTGTGGTGCCCCTAAACGAAGAGCGCATCCTCAAAGTGATTCCCGACTATCAGACGGTGAGGGACTCTCACCGCCTCGTGGCGCCCATGACTCCCGGCGAAAAGTGGAAGCTCGCCTGGAAGGAAGTGGTGGATCCTTTCAACATTGGCAGCGCTGTGCTGGCCGCCGCCATGTCGCAGGCCGGTAACGAAACGCCCCGGTACGGTGAAGGTGGTGCCGCTTACGCCAAGAGAGTGGGCGCCGCCATCGGCGATTTCGGTACGCAGAATTTCTTCGCCGCCGGCGTGTTCGCCTGCTTATTGCACCAGGACCCCCGCTATTTCCGCAGAGGCACGCCTTCGCGCCTCGTGCCCCGGGCGCTCTACTCTCTGAGCCGCATCTTCATCACGCGCCAGGATTCCGGCCGCGATGCCTTCAACGCTTCGAATATTTTGGGCATGGCAGCGGGAATCGGTGCTTCCCCGCCGCCAGCCGCACCGGATCGGTGATGCTAAGCCGCGTGGGCACCAGCCTGACGGGCGACGTAATGGGCAACCTGATGTCTGAATTCTGGCCCGATATTCAGAAGAAGTTCTTCGAGAAGAAGCGGCATTAGCACGTCCAACCTTGTCCGGTGTCTCCCCGGGCTTGTGCTGTTCCCGATTCCACTGCCCATTCCATTCCAGAGAATTCCGTTTGTGCCGATAAGGTAAATGAGCGTCTGGAAGTGGCATTACCCTCGACTCGTCCTTACATAACTCCAGCGCGGGAGCGAAAAACCGGATGGCCGGAAACATCAGACACATGATCGACGCGATCACCGAAAAGCGCTCCAAGGGCAACCCGACCATTGCGATTACGACGAAGACCAAATTCATTCTGAAAGGCATCAACCCCGATCGTTTCAACGACACCTCGCCAGACGACCCTGCTGTGATTGCCAAGGTCAGAGCGATCGCCCTGGAGATGGGTGTGGCCGTCTAAAGCGCCGGGGAAACTGGAATGCCCTTCACAACAGCCTATTCCACAAAATGTCTTCCAGATACCGTGCCGGATCTGAGAGCGCAGTGCAACCACTGCAAACCGCGAGCTGTAATATTCTTCGCGTCATCCAAATACGACCCCGCTGAACTCAGCATGCAGATGCGGGCGGCCTTTCCAGACGCCTGCGTGGCGGGCTGCTCGACCGCGGGTGAGATTGCAGGCGGCAAAATGATCACCGACTCGGTAACCGCCATTTTCCTGGATGAAGAAATAGCCGGACAGACCGCTGCCGCCGTTGTGGAGAATCTCAGTCGCGGTGTGCGCGTGTCCGATGCATTGTCCAAATTGGGGCAGCAGTTGCATGCTCCGGTCTCGTCCCTGGACACGGAGAAGTACGTGGGCCTTGTTCTGATAGATGGCAT
This sequence comes from Candidatus Sulfopaludibacter sp. SbA3, assembly GCA_900290315.1. GTDB lineage: Bacteria > Acidobacteriota > Terriglobia > Bryobacterales > Bryobacteraceae > Sulfopaludibacter. The sequence goes on from OKRF01000250.1 coordinate 10,062, forward strand.
GAGCGGCGCCGAGGAAGCCGTGATCGAGAAAATTGGCGACCTGATCGATATTATCTTCGTCGGTGGATCCGCCGGAGACGACCTGAAATTCCAGAGCACACACGTGATGCTGGGTGGCGCGGCCTACACCAACGCCGCGCTACTGTTGATTCTGGAGCTGAAAAGAGGCTTCGATGTCGTCAAGACGCAGAGTTTTTAGACTACCGGTAAGACTCTAATGGCGACCCTGGTCAACGAACCCCTGCGCCTGGTGGCTGAGTTCGACCATAAGCCGGCTCTCGAGGCGTATGCGCAGTCTCTGGGCGTCTCGCCGGAGGATGCTGCCGCTTTGTTCATAAGGCACCCGTTGGGGTTGATGGTTGACACAGATCCTTTCGTACGCAGCCCGCTGGGCGTACAGGATCGTGGCATTAAGTTCTACTGCCAAATCAAGCAGGGAATGGAGCTTGCGGTGCTCGAGGCCACAGACATCGTGGCCCAAACCCGACAGGCGATCGAGACTCGAAAAGCTACCGGTGTGCCTATCTCCGGTATCATCGATTTTCAGTGCATCCTACGCACCCTGCAGCTTCGCGAAAAGAACCGATGCGAGCAGTACGGCGCCATCTTTGACGACATTCCGACGGCCGGATTCAGCATCTATGGCGAAGCCTATCTCGGCCACATCAACCAAACTTCAACCATACTGGTGTTCCGCTAAGTAGAGCGGAGCGGCCAGAATGAGTCGGGCCGATTGAGTTTAGGCAACAGAAAACGAAGAAGGTAATCATGAATCACACACAAGTTCATGTCGGAGTCAAACGAATACGCCGAGGACTGGGGCAGGGCTGTTGGCCGCTGATCATTGGCTTCGCCGTGGCACTTTGGTTCACTGCGCCTGCCAGCGCACAGAGTCTGGGATGGGAGGGCGAGACCGGCGTGTTCGTCACCCCACTGGCCTATACGGCCCCATCCCCCGCAAATGGGGTCGGCCTCCCGGTTGTGGCCTATCACTACCTGAACGGAGGAACGGTCCTGGGGGATTTCCATGAAGTGTCGCTGACGGCCGGAGTATTTAAGCGCTTGGAGTTCGGCTATACGCGCGCTCTTCATACTCTTGGGGGCGATGCCGCTTTCAGCCCCCTCTGGCATGACGGCTTCAATATCCTTCATGGAAAGGCGAACCTGGTCTTGGAGAACGCTGGAAAACAGAAATGGCTGCCCGCCATCTCAATGGGTTTCATGTTGCGGACCCAGGTTCACAATGTGGGCGGAGCAATTCAAGATAAGGATACAAAAAACGGAGACATCTACGTGGTTGCCACAAAGATGATCACCCAGTCGCGGATTCCGATTGTCCTCAACGGCGGCTATCGGGCTACCAATGCCGAGTTGTGGGGTATGGGCGGCAACGCGCCAGCCATGGTCGGCCGGGCGTTCGGCGCGGTGGGTTTTGTATTCAAGGGACCGGCCCACAGCAGCATCATCCTGGGATCGGAAGTGGCGCAACAACCAAGGCATCCAGATCAACTGCCGACCGCTGTGATTCCTACGACCTTCACTTATTGCATGAGAGTCGTGCCCATGGCGGAGTGCAAGTTTAACGTCGATTTTGGGGTGGCGCAAATTGCCGGCAAAATCGCGCCGGGAGTGGACCTACAGTCGCGCGCGCGGATTGGAATGCAAGTCTCCTACGCGTTCTAACGGACCTTCCCGCTGCTATCCTCAGGTTTATGAGGATGCCTCCGGTAGTTCTGCTCCTTCTGTCCGTCCATGCCCATGGCGCGGAGAAGACCTTCTTGCGCAGAGCTTGGGCCATCCAGTCTTCGGCCGATGTGCACGAGACTGGCATGGCTCTTTCGCAGCCCGGGTTCACCACGCGCGGCTGGTATCAGGCTGCCATGCCTTCTACGGTACTGAGCGCGCTGGTGCAAGGGCACGTATATCCCGACCCTTACACGGGCATGAATTTGCGCAGCATCGCGGGGACTTCCTACCCCGTCTCGTTCAACTTTTCGAATACCGCGATGCCGCCGGACAGCCCGTTCCGGCATTCGTGGTGGTTCCGCACCGAGTTCCAGGCGCCGGAGGCGTATCGCGGGAAGACCGTGTGGCTGGGCTTCGACGGCATCAACTTTCGCGCCAACATCTGGGTAAACGGCAAGCCCGTGGCCACGGCCGATCGCGCGGCAGGCGCCTGGCGGCAATTCGAATTCGATGTGAGCGCCATGGTGAAGCCCGGCGCAGGCAACGCGCTGGCCATCGAAATCTTCCCGCCGCAGCCGCACGACCTGGCCATCACCTTCGTGGATTGGAATCCGCAGCCTCCCGACAAGAACATGGGTCTCTGGCGCGACGTGTGGATCGCCGCTACCGGTCCGGTGGCCATCCGCTACCCCTCGGTGACCACGCATCTGAATCTCCCGTCCGCCAGCCAGGCGCGCCTCATCGTGCGAGCGGAGGTGAAGAACGCCGCGTCACAACCTGTAGAAGGCGTGCTGAAAGGCAAGATCCAATCGGTGGAATTCTCGCAGCCCGTGCGTCTCGCCCCGCATGAGACACGAGTGGTGCGATTTACCCCGGAGCAGTTTCCGCAACTCACTGTGGACCATCCGCGACTCTGGTGGCCCGCGCAGGTGGGCGAGCAGAATCTGTATCCACTGGACCTGGAGTTCGCCGTGAACGGCGCAGTCTCCGATACCAGCCACATCGATTTCGGCATCCGCGAGGTGACCAGCGAGGTTGACGCCCAGTTGCACCGAGTCTTCCACGTGAACGGCAGGAACATCCTCATCCGTGGCGCCGGGTACACGTTCGATATGCTGCTGCGCTCCACGCCCGAGCATCAGGACGCGGAACTTCGCTACGTCCGCGACATGAATCTCAACGCCGTGCGTTTTGAAGGCAAGCTGGAAGACGATCGTTTTCTGGAACAGTGCGACCGCTACGGCATCCTGGTGCTGGCGGGGTGGTGCTGCTGCGACCACTGGGAGCAGTGGCAGGGGTGGGACAAGGAAGATGAAACCATCGCGGTCGAATCCCTGCAGCGGCACCCGTCGCTAGCCGATTGGATGTACGGCAGCGACAACCCGCCGCCGCCCAGGATCGAGAAGCTGTACCTGGATGTGATCAAGGAAGTGGAATGGCCCAACCCGTTCCACTCTTCGGCTACTGCTAAGAAGACGGCGCTCGGAGGCGAGACCGGCGTGAAGATGACCGGTCCGTACGAGTACGTGGCGCCCTCATACTGGACTCTGGACAAGACCCGCGGCGGGGCTCACGGCTTCAATAT
>OKRF01000250.1:13342-16168 GCA_900290315.1 Candidatus Sulfopaludibacter sp. SbA3
GGACAAGACCCGCGGCGGGGCTCACGGCTTCAATACAGAGACCAGTCCCGGTCCCGCACCGCCGCCCGTGGAGAGCCTGCGCAAAATGCTGCCGGAAGAGCGCCTCTGGCCTGTCAATTCCTGGTGGGATTATCATGCCGGCGGGGGCGAGTTCAAAGACCTTCACGTGTTCAACGACGCGCTCAATGCCCGCTATGGCAAGACCGCTTCCCTGGAGGATTATTCCCGAAAGGCGCAGGTGATGGAGTATGAAGGGCACCGCGCCATGTTCGAAGCCTTCGGACGCAATAAGTACACGGCCACCGGCGTCATCCAGTGGATGCTGAACAACGCGTGGCCCGGACTCATCTGGCACCTTTACGATTGGTATCTGCGGCCGGGCGGGTCTTACTTCGGAGCCAAGAAGGCGAACGAGCCGCTGCACGTGCAGTACAGCTACGACGATCGCAGCATCGTGGTGGTCAACTCGTTTTATAAGAAGTTCGCTGGGCTGCGGGTCACGGCGAAGGTTTACAACCTGGACATGGAGGAGAAGTTCTCCAAGGCCGCCACGGTGGATGCCGGCGAAGATAGCAGCACCCGCGTATTCGAGCTACCTGACATCGGCGGGCTCAGTTCCACTTACTTTGTGCATCTTACGCTGGAGGATGCGTCAGGCAAGAATGTAAGTCGCAACTTCTACTGGTTGTCCACTAAGCCTGAAACCCTGGAATGGGACAAGTCGACGTGGTATCACACACCGACCAAGACGTTCGCCGATTTCTCCGCGCTGAATTCGCTGCCCGCGATCGAACTGCAGGCCTCGGCGAAGACCGCCCCGCAGTCCACCGCGGTCACGCTGTCGAATCCCACCAAGACAATCGCCTTCGCCGTGCATCTGAAGGTGAAGAAGGCCTCGGATGGCGAAGAGATTCTGCCGGTCCTCTGGGAAGACAACTACTTTGCACTGCTGCCGGGAGAGAGCCGGCAGATCACCGCGACGTATCAGGCCAGGGACGCCGGCAGGGGCACGCCTACTGTGGAAGTGGATGGGTGGAACGTAAAATTCTTTCCAGCCCGCGAGGATTAGTAGGATAAGCTTCAGCTTGTCCAGCCGGCCGCACGGCCGGCTACATTTTGGTAGCCGCTCGATTGCAAGATAAGTTCCGCCGGCCTTGCGGCCAATAGGACAAGCTAAAGCATATCCCAACTGGCAGCGTGCCTTTGTCGCGCAGGCAAGGCTGCTGGCCTACCCAACTCCCAGCTTCAAGCCGCAGCTTTTGTAGATCGCTTCGATGAGCCGCATGTCCCGCAGGCCTTCTTCGCCGGGTGCTGCCGGCTCTTTGTTTTGCAGAATGCACTCCGCAAAGTGATCGGCCTCGCGCACGAAATGGGCGGGATCACGCTCAGTAATGGGTTCGTCGATGGCTGGCTGGCCCTGAATCTGCCCTGTCAGGTGCATGCCCTGATAGCCGAAGGCGGGCTCCAGATGCATCCAGCCGCGCGAGCCGTGCACGCGATAGAAGCCCGGCATGTTGCACCCGTAAGTCGTATTGCAACTCGCAATCACGCCGGAGGGGAACTTCAAGGTAAAGCTGAGATTCTCTTCCACTTCGTCGAAGCGGCCGTCGTGGTCGATCACCGCCGCGCTGGCGCGGATCTCCGTGGGTTCCTCGCCCAGCAGAAACCGGCAGGCATTCAACGAATAGATCCCGACATCCATCAGCGGTCCGCCGCCGCCCAACTTGCGGGTATAGCGCCATTCGTTGCGCGCGATGTTGAACCCGTTGGCGCTTTCAATCGCCTGGATCTTCCCCAGCTTGCCGTCGTGGATCAGTTGGATGGCGCGCAAATTGGCCGGCTCCAGTTGGCAGCGATAGGCAATCATGAGCTTCCTATTGGCCTTTTTGCAGGCGTCGACCATGGCCACGGCATCGGCCACGCTGGTGGACATAGGCTTCTCGGAGAGTACGTGCTTCCCGGCTTTGGCGGCACGGATGGTGTACTCGGCATGCATGCTATTGGGTAGCGCGATGTAGACGGCGTCGATCTCTTTGTTATCGGCGATGGCTTCGTAGTTTTCGTAGCTGTAGATGTTCTTGACGGAGAGGCCGTATTGCGCCGCCATCTTTTCGGCTTTGTCGCGATGGCCGCTCACCAAAGCGGTCAACTTGGAATACTTCGTGGTCTTCAGCGCAGGTATGAAGTGCTGCATGGAAATTCTGCCCAGCCCCACCATGCAGTATCCGATCTGCCGTCCCTGTTCCTGCCCCAGGAGCTGAGATGCCAGCCCGATGCCCGCCATCCGTCCCAATTCTCGCCGCGTCATGATGTCCCCTCCGTCGTCCTATTATGATATCCACATGATGACCCGCAGATTGCTCCTCGGCCAGGCGGCCCTTCTGTATGCCCAGCCGAAGCGGGTCACGGTGCGAGACGCGGCAGCCATTCAGAACGCCATCGATGACTGCAGCCGGCAGGGCGGAGGAGTGGTGGTGCTGCCCGCGGGGAGATACCTCACCGGCACCCTGGTACTGAAGAACAACGTGACCCTGCACCTGGAAGAAGGCGCGCGCCTGCTCGGTAGCACGAACTTCAGCGACTACCGCAACGTCGACGGCTTTACCGATGGTACCGGCTCGGCGATGGGCTACTGCCTGATTGCCGCGGTGGACGCGGTCAATATCGGGATTACCGGCGCGGGCGTGATCGATGGGCAAGGCAGGGAACTGCTGGCGGCCGTCAACAAGGACCGTAATAAGCGGCCGTTTCTGGCCCGTTTTGTGCGCTGCCGCGGCGTTTCCATGAGCGGCGTGCGGCTGGAATCTCCGGCGGCGTGGACCGTCC
>OKRF01000250.1:16178-21871 GCA_900290315.1 Candidatus Sulfopaludibacter sp. SbA3
AACAGCCACGCCGGATCCAACAACGATGGTTTCGATATCGATTCCTGCCAGAACGTGCGGCTCCGCAACTGCAATATCGATACCGGTGACGACGCCATCTGCCTGAAGACCACTAGTCCTGAGCCGTGCCGCGACGTGTCCATCAGCGATTGCACCTTGCAGAGCAACTGCGCCGCACTGAAGATCGGCACGGAGAGCATCGGGGATGTTTCGGCCATTCGGGTGGAGCATTGCCGCATCCTGTACGCCGGCCTGGGCGGAATCAAGCTGCTGACGGTGGATGGCGCCCATCTCAGCGACGTGGTGGTGGACGGCATCATTATGGAATCGGGCCGCGTGGCGGTGTTTCTGCGGCTGGGCGCGCGCCTCAAAACGTTTCGTTCCGGCGATGCCAAACGCGAGCCCGGTTCCCTTTCCAGTGTCAGGATCGCCAACGTCCAAGCCAACGTGGAAGGCACCGGCGTTATGATCAGCGGCGTTCCCGGCCACCTGGTGGAAGATGTGACGATCGAGAACGTCGACCTCTCGCTCCCTGGCGGCGGGAGCGAGGCGGATGCGCAGGTGCAGATTCCGGAAGTGGAAACGGCGTATCCAGAGATTCGCATGTTCGGCCCGGTGCTGCCCGCTTATGGCGTGTGGGCGCGCCACGTGAAGGGGCTTCAGGTGCGCGGGCTCAAGGTCACGCTCGCACGGACAGATGGGCGTCCAGAACGGGTGGTGGCGGAGTGACAGGCGCGCCCCGCTTGTCCATGAATTCGCCCAACGAGATAGGCACGGCCACTTTCAGCATCAAGGTGAACACCAGGAAGCCGATGGCGAAAATGCCGGCGGCCACGCGCAGTTCCGTGATGGTGGGGTAGTATTCGTAGATCTCGCCCAAGGCATCCGGCGTCAGGCCAGGAATGATCAGCCCCATCCCTTTTTCGACATAGACTCCGGCGTAAGTCGCCAGGCAGCCAATATTCAGCAGGACCCAGTTGTGCCGCGCCTTTGGCAGGATGAACACAGCGAATGCCAGCACGTTCAGAAACACCGCGGTCCACGCGTACGGAACCAGGGTGTGGTGCGATCCCAATCCCCAGTACCAATACCGCGTGAATTGCAGGTGTTGGGTGTTGGAATAGAACTCCTTGAACGCCTCCGACCCGTGCAGAAAGAGGTTGAGGAACATGGCATACGCCATTAATTCCGCGATCTTCCATATAGCCTGGTCCTTGATTTCGAAACGCGTGAACCGCCGCAGAATCTGCATCACCACCAGCAGAATCGCGGGTCCGGAACAGAACGCCGACGCCAGAAACTGCGGCGCCAGTATGGACGAATTCCAGTACGGGCGGGCCGCCAGGCCGTTGTAGAGGAACGCCGTCACGGTGTGAATCCCCACCGCCATGGGAATCGAGAGTAGCACCAGCGGCACCACGATGCGCTTGTTGTAAGCACGGCCATGAAATGCCCGATACAGGATGTGTGTGGCCACCAGGAAGTTGACCAGGAAGTACAGATTCAGCACCAGGACGTCCCACGCCAGAATCGATCGCGGAAAATTGAGATGGCCGAAGGGTGGAATCAGGTGCCAAAAGCGGTCGGGCCGGCCGATGTCCACGGTCACGAACATCAGGCACATGAGGATGGCGCTGATGGCCAGCAATTCTCCGTAGATGACGATCTCGCGGATCGGCTTCCAATCGTAGACGTATGCCGGGATCACCAGGATTACCGCCGCCGCGGCCACGCCCACCAGGAAGGTGAAATTGCCGATATAGAAGCCCCAACTCACCTGGTCCCGCATGGCCGTGACGCCCAGCCCGTTGCGCACCTGATTGGCATAGGCCAGCGCTCCCGACGCGATCAGCGCGCCCAGCAGTGCCAGCCATAACACGTAGGCCCGGTTTCCGCGGGTGATCAGCCGCAAGCTTCCGCGGGCGAAGCCGCTGAAGAGCCGGATGCTGTTCACAGAAGTCTCAAGTGGCATAAAAGTAGAAGAACCTCGGTACGGTATTCAATTCCTCTTTGAGCACCAGCACGCGTTTGTGCTCGATGATGTAGCGGATCTCGCTGTCCTTATCCAGAAGATTGCCGAATTTGCGCGCTCCCACCGGGCACACCTCGACGCATGCCGGATAGCGCCCGGCGCGCGTGCGTTGGATGCAGAAGGTGCACTTTTCCACCACGCCCTTCATACGCGGGCGGTTGCCCAGGTAGTGCATGTTTGGATTCAACTCGGCAGCCGGGATAGTGGGCTCGCTCCAATTGAAATGGCGCGCTCCGTAGGGGCAGGCGGCCATACAGTAGCGGCAGCCGATGCACCACTCGTAATCGATCACCACGATTCCGTCCGGTTCCGTCCAGGTGGCGCCGGTCGGGCAGACCTTGGTGCAGGGCGAATTTTCGCAATGCTGGCAGCCCACCGGCACGTAGAAGTGTCCCTCCTCGGGAACCTCCGCGGGATTGTAGTACGGATCCGCATGCGAGAAATCGACGCCCTTCTCCTTCTCCATGGAGTTGACCCGAATCCACTGGATCTGGGGATCGCGCGATTGGTTGTTCTCCTCCACGCACGCATAGACGCAACGGCGGCAACCGATGCAGCGCGAGATATCCAGCGCGTAGGCGAACTGTACGCCCGGAAGCGGGCCGGCATCCGACACGGTTACTTTCTTTCCGTGCTGCTTGGTGTACTTCTGTTCCATCTCTTCGATGACTTGCTTAAGCCGCTCCTTGGGCGCTTCGTACAGGCGCTTGGGGCCGCAGGCGGTCATCACCCAGCTTGCGGCGGCCGATGCAGCGGCGATGGTGAACAGGCGCCGCGAAGGATTCTTAGTGTCCGTATCCATCAGTTCCCTTCCTAGTTGCCTGGCCGTTGTGGCGGCTTTGGTGCGGGCTTGGGCACCAGCGCGTGGAACCGCGGCTGGTGCGGATTGTGGCAATGCGCGCACAACAGGTAACTCTTGGTGCCGTTCCAGTTGCCGGTACGCCGTCCGTGCACCCCGGCCCGCCAGTCCCGCAGCTTCTCGCCGTGACACTGGCCGCACACCCGGTAAGACTCCTCGAAAGGCACGGGCTCCCCGCTCGCCAGGTGCAGAAAGTTGCGATTGGTGGCATCGTGACAATCCAGGCACCAACGGTGAGTCTCGTCGTGCTTCAGGACGATCTCGGTGTGCATCATGGTCAGGGTGCGCCGCGTGCGNNCCAGCCGCTCCTCCGCCGCCTTAGCCTCCGGTCCTTTGGGCGCCGGCTGGACTTTCGCTCCGTCGCCCGCGCCCAATGCCCCCACCATCAGCATCGCCATTGCAATCCGTCTCATAAGCTCTCTCAGGCGCAGCGCGCTTCCACCATGCGCTGCACCTCGCGCACCCACATCGTCTGGAACAACTGCAGCCGCTCTCCAATCACCGAAGCCAGGTTCATGGAGACGGCATATCCGGCCAGGGGATTGGCGGCGAAATGCGCGTGCAGCGCGTCGCGGGATAGCGCGAACACTTCGGTTTCGAGCGGCGCGGTCGCGGTCAGGGTGAAGCGGAACGGCGGAATCAGCGCCGACCAGCCCACCGTCTGTCCGGGCACGCGCTCCTCAACCAGCACGTTCTCTTCCCGGTCGCGTACCTGCATGGGAAGAGTCAGGCGCAGGCGGCCCCGCGCGATCAGGTAGATGCTTTCGGCCGAGTCGCCCAAGTGAAACAGCTCTGCGCCGCTGGTCAGGATGGTGCGTTTGGCCAGCGCCATGACGCGCCCTGCATCCTCTTCGTTCAGGCCGTTCAACAGATCTGCTTTTAGCATTGGTTTCACCATTAGTTCACCAGCGGGGATACAGTCCTGCTGTGCAGCAGCGCCGAGGTGGGCGTTTGCAGGAAGGATTCCACCGCCGCCTGTTCCAGGCGCACGTGACTTTCGAGTTGCAGTAGCAGCGCTTCCAGGGGAACCCGCGCATGCGCCGCGATCGGGACGATCGGCTGTTGANNCACCATTTCCTTTTTCAATTCGGCGGCCGGAGCGGCAGCCGCCGTGGAGTGCTCGGGCCGGGTGGCTGCGCCAAATGCCAGGCAAGTCACCGCCAATCCGAACATGCTCAAACACGCACCCATCAGCAACATTTCCATCGTGCAGGCCTCCTTTTCCGGAGCCTGTCCATTGCACGGAGACAGCCAAAAGGAAAAACACACAAAAATGCGGGAATATCTGAAATTCAGCTGCGGGACGCACGGCAGAAACTGCCAGAATGTCAGGCGGCCACCTGACGATTCGTCAGTGGGACAGACGATCGTTTTGTGTCGTCTGTCATCTTGCTTGAGGCTCACGGCCTCGCTTCGCAGTTCTTGAAGCCGTTATCGCTCTCGTTGAAACCCGGGGAGGTCGTGGGCTTGCTCGGTCCCAATGGCGCCGGCAAATCCACGCTGCTCAAATTGCTTTCCGGCGAGTGGAAACCGTCGGCAGGGAAGGTTCTGCTCAACGGAATTGACCGCAAGATTTTCCGCAAGGGCCATATCATCCACGATAAAGTGGTGCTAAACTCTTTTTAGGAGATCCTATGCTTAGAAAATTCGTATTGGCGTTCGCGATTTTGGCCCTCGCGGTCGCGTTTGCGGGCACCGTACCGTCAGTTCATTCTTATCGAATCACCCTGGGCCGGGCTGCCGTTGTTAACGGCACGGAACTGCAGCCGGGCGAGTACCGCCTGACTGTGGACACTTCCAAGATCACCCTGGTGATGGGGAAGCTGTCCGTAGAGGCGCCCGCCAAGGTGGAGGCCGCCGAGACTAAGTTCGACTCGACCGCGATCGNAGGGGCGGACCGCCCCGCAAAACGGGATGAAAAACCGGCGGGGCAACGCCGGCGATCTTGTCGCCGGTACGGCAAGCGAAGCGAGCCGCACACAACCCCGGCCCCCGGCCCCTGTTTTTCGACCCTGTCAGGATTGGGTGTTCCGCCCGCGAAACTTCATGAAAAACGGGTGGTTGGTAACGCCGGCAGTCTTGCCGCCGGTTGCACCTCGCCGACCGGCGACGAGATCGCCGGCGTTACCGTCGCTCGACCGGTTTTTCGACCCTAACCCCGGTGGCTCCGAGTCACCGGGGTTTGCCTTTTAGGAAGCCGCTTACCAGCCACAAATTGCGCATCTGCCGGTAGCCCAGGTTTTCCGGAAAGGCGGCCCAAAAGAGACGTACCAGTTGATCCGGCTGGCTGCCGCGCAATGCAGCCAACTCGCGCAAGACTACCGCGGCCATGGAGATCACTATGCCGGTAACCACCGTACAGAGAAGCACCAAGACACCGGCTTTGATGGGGACAACGCCCGCGGCAATACCAATCGCAGTGAGGACGTAGAGGGCGGTTTCCAACAGAGGGCGCACCACGCGGCCGCACACCAGAGCGTGGAGGCCCCACCCGATGGCGCCCATCCCCGCGGCAATCGATTTCCGGTGGCGCAGGGCGGCGCGCAGGGCGCTTTGGTCGCAGTCGATCTGGTGGTGCAATTCGTCGCGGGTTTTCGGCGCGGGAACGTAGCTGACCGGTTCAGCCACCAGAGCCATCTGGAATGGCGCGCCGCCGGTGCGCGCCCTTCCGTGCAGATGCAGAATCAGCTCCAGCATCCGTGGCAGGCCCTGTCGCGGGTCCGGCGATGCCGGAAACCAGCCCGCCTCCAGAATGGCCTCACGCCGGATCATCAGGCAGCAGCCCGGCACGGGGACGAGCAT
>OKRF01000336.1:0-3097 GCA_900290315.1 Candidatus Sulfopaludibacter sp. SbA3
AAAGATTGATCAACGGCTGTACGCCCGCCACGGCGGCCGCGCGAAACGCCGGCGTGGGCACAAACGCGATTTGGGTAAGGTACTGACGCTGAATGATGCCTTCCCAGGAAAGGAAGAAGAAGGTCTTGTTTTTGGCCACCGGTCCTCCGGCGGTGGCGCCAAACTGGTTCATCTTGAACGGAGGGATCGATTTTCCGTCGAACGGACTGCGCGAATCGAGCGCGCTGTTGCGAAGGTATTCGAATGCGCCGCCATGAAACTGATTCGTGCCACCCTTTGACACGATCTAACTGATTCGTGCCACCCTTTGACACGATCTCGATCTGCGCGCTCGTCGCGCCTCCCGTCTCCGCCGTGTAGAGCTGCGAGTTCACGCGGAACTCGGCGATAGCGTCTTCGGAAATCATCAGACGGCTCTTGCTTTCCGACTGGTTCCGCACCGCGGTTGCATCCACGCCATCCACACGATAGTTAACGTCATCGCCGCCCTGGCCAAAGAAGCGCACGCTTCCGCCATTGCCCGCGCCAGTGTCTACGGCGCCAGGGGTCAGTGCCATCAGGCCGCCCCAATTGCGGCCGTTGATGGGCAGTTGGGCGATTTGGGTGTTGTCGAAAGTGGTGTCAATGGCGGCGGAAGTCCGTTCCAGATCGGCCTCCGCAACCACGTCCACCGTCGTATCCACCGAGCTGAGCTGCATCGCGAAGTCGAGTGTTCTGGTCTCGCCCACGCCCAGATCGAATTCCGTACGAATCGGCCGGAGGCCGCTCTTGACGCCCTCGAGGATCACATGACCGACGGGCAGACCTACCAGCAGATAGGCGCCGGAGGTGTTTGTGACTACCGATCGGGTCAGCCCGGTATCGCGGTAAGTGACCTTGATTGTGGCATCGGCGGCCGCGGCCCCGGAAGGGTCGGTCAGAGTGCCGGTAACGGCGCCCTTATCGACCTGGGCCGTTGCGGCGGCGGTGAACGCCAAGAATGCGGAGATGATGCGCAGAGGCTGCTTTGTCATAGATTCCCGACCTTTCAAAACCGTTACCTGGTGGAAACCGCGGCCGGCTCGACTACTTTAAAACGGGCCGCGGGCGTGGTTCGCCGCCTTCGCGAATACCACCAGATGAGCGTTCCGGTGACGAAGAGAAACGGCGTTACCAGTCCTGCCGCCGCACAGAGCGCCCGGACCGGGAGACCACCCCATTCGTCGTAGTGCAGTGCCGCCATCGACTGAATCAGGCGATTGGGGACTGGTTGTGCGGCGTATCGATCCACGGCAAGCACATCGGCGTTGCCGCTGGAGAGGAAGACTACATTGTTGCCGAGAGAGCGGAAATCGCCCGGAAGCCACATGCGCACCTGGACGCTGCCGTTGCCTTCGGGGAGGCGAATTTCACGCACCACGCCTCCAGGAAGGGCGTACTGAGCGGCCGCCATCAGTTCATTGAGGCCGGCGCGCCGGGAAGAGGGTTGGCCGTTGCGGACCGGCCGCACATCCGGCGAAACGGTGGAAACGGCGGACAGCGCGCCGCGCATGGTTTGGGGAAAGCACAGCCAGAGGCCGGTAAAAGCCTCGACGGCCAGCAGGCAGCCCGCAAGGATCCCTAATGCGCGATGAATCTGGCGCGGAGAAGCCATCGAAAGGCGTGGGGCGATCTGGAACGCGGTGAGAAGACTTGGCTTGGTCACGAGCCACAACAGCAGACCGCTCAAACTGCTGACGAGCAGCGCGATGCCGATGAATCCGGCCCAGCGGCGCCCGCTGCGGCCCGCCAGCAGATTGTGGTGAAGGTCCACCGTCCAGTCCATCCAACCGAGATCGATCGCCCCGAGCACCCTCGCCGCACAGGCATCGTAGACGATGTGCCGGTAGATCGCCGGTTGGTTCGTCTTCACGCGGAAGTGCCAGCGCGTATCGGAACCGGAAGGCCCATAAATGCGATTAATTTCGGAATGCGAGTAGGCCGTGATTTCGCGCGCCGCGCGGTTCCAGTCAGGCGGAGTGCCGCAGCCGGCGGAGCGCGGAGCGGGCGGCGAGAGAAGCGTGGCGATTTGCGGCCGCAACGCGACCAGGCCGCCCGTGATTCCCATGAGGACGATGAACAATCCAGCCGGCAGGCCGAGCCAATTCCCATGAGGACGATGAACAATCCAGCCGGCAGGCCGAGCCAGAGATGCATGACTCGCAGCAATTCTCGGAAGCCCCACTTCATGAACGACCAGCCTAACAATGGGGTGTTAATTCGGAATTACAGGAACCTGAGGGTTACCTGAAGATTGTGGTGGACGCCGCGGGGATGGCGGGAGTGGTAGAGCAAGCGGCGCGCGGGAAGGCGATCGAGAAGCGCGAGCCTTTGCCCGGTTCGCTTTCGAGCTGGAACGCCGCGTCATGTGCCTTTACGATATGGTGCGCGATGGCAAGCCCCAGGCCGGAACCTCCCAGGCTTCTGCTGCGTGCCTTATCCACGCGGTAGAAGCGCTCGAAGATCCGGTCGCGATGTTCCGGCGCGATGCCGATGCCGTTGTCCTTCACGAAAGCCGCGAACTGTCCGTCAGCCTTGGCGATGACGCCGGCGGTAATCGCGCCACCAGGGAGCGTGTATTTGCAGGCGTTGTCCAGCAGAATGAGCCAGAGGCGGTGTAGTTGTTCTTCGTCCCCTTCAATGAGGCAGGGGTTGCGAGACGGCGAGAGGCGCACAGTGAGTCGACGGGACTCGGCCAGCGGCCGGATATCGGAACAGGCAAGCGCCAGGCTGGCGCCGAGGTCGACCGGCTGCCAACGGGACTGATCGATGGGCCCCGCGGAATCAATGCGCGCGATGCGGAGCATGTCTTCCAGCAGCGCGGAGTCCCGCTCAGCCTCCCTCAAAATGCGGTGCAGCGCTTCGCTCGAAGAGCGCGGCGACAGCTCGCCTTCGAGCAGGGCCACTTCTGCGGTGGCGCGGATGATGGCGATGGGCGTGCGCAGCTCATGAGAAGCATTGGCGACGAACTCGCGCATCTGATGGAAGCTGCTTTCGATACGGGCCAGCATACCGTTCATGGTCTCGGCGAGTTGCTGGATTTCATCTCCTGTCGGTGGGACCGCAATGCGGTCGCCCA
>OKRF01000336.1:3107-14128 GCA_900290315.1 Candidatus Sulfopaludibacter sp. SbA3
AACCGCTCATCCAGTAACCCGCCCCTCCAGCGATCAGAAGCACACCCGGAATCGAGAGGATCATGAGCAGCCAGAGACGTCCCAGGATTTGGGCGGAGAAGTACAGCTCCGTCGCCAGCGTGAGGTCGTAAGTTTCGCCGGCGATGGCGCGGCGCACGCGCAGTACGCGCAGGGTGCGGTTGCCGCTGCCGGCCGTGTGGATGGAAACAGCGTTGGTGGCCAGAGGTATGGAGATGCCGTGCAAGCCGTGGCCTTCGAGCAGTGTGCCCGTTGCGTTGGCGATGCGCAGCAGTTCCGGCTGGAACGCTGGATGCACTTTGAGGGAGGCGCTCAGTTGCGGCCACGGAATGCGATTGAGGTGACGCATCAGGTGATCGTCCAGACCGGCGAGGCGGGTTTCCAGTTCATGATCGACGATCGTATGGATCGCCGCCCTCACGCTTACATACGCGATTGCCTCCAGCGCCGCGATGACCACCAGAAATATCGCGCAGGATGCAATTGCGAGGCGGATCCGAACCGGAATTTTCACGTGGGCTCCGCTACCCGGTAGCCGAATCCTCGCACCGTGTGGATGAGCTGCAGGGACCTGCCTCGATCCACTTTCGAGCGCAAGGCGCTGATGGCGACGTCGATGTTGTTGTTACCCACGGCCATTCCGCCCCAGACGGATTCGATGAGATCGCGGCGGCGCACANNAGAGACTCGCAATCGAGCGAGAGATCGGCAATCCGAAGACGCGTGACCGGCGGTTGGCCGCGGCGAATCAAAGACCGGACCCGAGCCGATAATTCGAGAAAAGAGAAAGGCTTGGTGAGGTAGTCTTCGGCCCCGCTGTCGAAGCCCCGGACGATGTCCTCCACCGAATCCCGCGCCGTGAGCATCAGAATAGGAGTGCGATCACCCGAGCCGCGCAAGGCGGCAGCCACCGAATAGCCATCGAGCGCGGGCAGCATGACGTCGAGTACGATCGCATGGAACCGCATTTGGCGCGCCACGCGCAGGGCCTCTTCACCATTGCTCGCGACGGTGACAGAATGCTGCTCCAACTCAAAGCCTTTGCGAAGCACGAACGCCATCTCGCAATCGTCTTCGACTATTAGGATTGCAGCCTGTTTCATACCGCTCAAACCCGAAGTCTAACAGAGGGTGGTTCGACCCTACGTGCTTGTAGCCGAGAATTCACCCACCATTCACGAGAAATAAATATTTGACGGGCGAGCGCGCGATATTTCTCGTGAGAGGCTCAGCGGGGCAACAGGGAGAAGCAATCAATCATCGAGGTGGTGCGCGAGCGAAACATGTGAGCCGCTATCTCAGGTTCTTGAGTAGCTGCTCGCGGTTCTCCCGGAGATCGGCGCCTCCGCGGATCTCCGGGTATGGCTTCTTGCCCATGATGCCTTGCCAGAGAACGTGGTTATAGCTTTCTGTGTCGAGGTCGTCTTCCTTATCGAAATCCTGGCCGGACATTTTCCTGGCCCACCATTTCGCGTCGTGGAGCGGCTTGCGGGCACTGCGATTCCCTTTGGAATCAGGCAGACTGTTGTTCTGGGTCTTGGCGGGTAACGGAAGGGTAGTGCGCAGAATGGCGGGCACGAGCGATGAGTATGTCCAGGACGTCTGGGGCATATCGAACAGATCCGCCATAGGCTCTGCCGTTCCGTCGGTGATGCCGAAATACGGGATGCCGAGGACGTCTTTGATGGTGCGCACGAAGTTCACGGTATTGTAGCGCGTAGAAACCAGGGCGCCCTGCTTCACGTACGGCCCGGCCACGAATGCAATGCTGCGGTGTGCGTCGACGTGGTCCGGCCCATCCTGGGCATCGTCTTCAATTACGAAGACCAGCGTGTTCGCCGCGTAGGGGCTCTTGGAGAGCTTTTCCAGTAGAAGGCCTACCGCGTAATCGTTATCCGCGATTTGAATTTCCGGCGTATTGACACCGAACTGAGCGGTATCGAAATTGCCAGTGTGGTCATGCATGAAGCGCACGAAGGACAGAGCGGGCAGATTCGCCGCCGATACGTATTGATCAAACTCGCGAGCCCATTCCTGATAGCGGTAGAAGTCCGGCCAGGCATTGTCGAAGCCGCGGAAATATGGATCCGTATAGGGCGCGAGTGCAGCATTGGCCGGAATGGCCTGCACTATTCCAGAAGTGAAGGGCGTCGTGCTGGGTTGAATGTTGACGGACGTAAAAGGACTGGGAAGTTGGTAGCGGATGAGATCGAGATAGAAGCCGTAGTTGCGGATGGACAAACCGTGGCGCAGTGCGGCATCCCACAGATACCCTGCTCCGACGGCGCCTTCAGAAGAGTCGGGTGCGGCGACATCGCGTACGCCGGGCAGCAGATTGGGATCGTTGAGCAGCGGAATGGGAAGCAGCTTCTGGCGGCTGGCCAGGTCCGGCACGCTGAGATTGATGTTCCGATTGGTTCCTTCGTACTCATAAAAGATGGGACCGAAGCGGTTGGCGTATGACGGCGGCACAGTCTTCTCGACGTAATCGGTCGCGCGGCCGGCGGTCGACCAGTTCCAGCCGACCCCGCTGACTTCACCCGAATCATAAAAGTTGTCCAGCGTGACGAACTGGCTTGCGATTTGATGTTGGTTGGGAGTGTAGGCGTTGCCGAATACCACGATGCTCGGGTCGCCATTGCCTTTGGGCAGATCGCCGAGGATCTGGTCGTAGGTGCGGTTCTCCTTTACGATGTAGATCACGTGCTGGATTTTGGCGCGCACCTGCGCCATGATCGCTATGTTCTGATCGTGATTGGCGGAGGGTGTGAAGTTGTTGTTTTGGGCTACCTGCGCCGTCAAGGCATCGAGCGTGGACCGGTCCGTGGGAGCGGGCACAGTCAACATGCCGCCTTTTTCCAGCTTGTACACGTACTGATTCGCCGCGTTGCAGGCAGGGTCGCTGTCCGCGCCTACGCCGATTATGCTCTTGCAGTTTTGTGGATTTGGCCCCGGCACGTTCTTGGCGTTGGCAACAAAGAGCGCCGAGCCATCCGCGCTCACCGCTACCGCGGCAGGATACCAGCCTGTGGGGATGAGCGCGTATGTATAGCTTGGACTCACGTAAGTGTTCAGCGAGATCACACGTAAGTGTTCAGCGAGATCACGGCTACCGAGTTTGTCCCGCCGTTGGTCACATACAATGTTTTCTCGTCGGGTGAGAGGGCCAAGGCGTTTGGATTGCTGCCCTTCAGGAAATTCGAATTGGCCACGTAGCTGGGGTCAGGGGCGGTAGTGGGAATGGTGTCCAGGACGATGTCCAGGTTGGTATCGACCACGACAACCGCGTCGGCATTGTCTTCCGTGGCCAGAAGCCGGTTCTGCGATTTGTCGAGAATCATCTTGTTGGGATTGCCCTGCACGGGAATCCGATTCGTGACGGCGGGCTTGTCGTTGGCGAGGCTCAGCACCACGATTTCGCGATCACGGAGGCTCGATACATAAGCCTTGTCGTTGCCCTTGATCACAGCCCAGACACCGGTCTTGGATGTGTCTGATGCCCCCGGTCTGAGATCGAGTTCGGTCAAGACCTTGCGATTGGGGATGTCGACCAGAGTGACCGAATCGTTCAGCATGTTCGTAACCAGCAGGCGATCGCCGCGCGCGTTGACGGCCATTCCGGCGACAATCGAAGGCATCCCCACGCCGAGACCGCTGCCGAAGCCGGTTGGGTTGGGGTGACCCATCGAGATGGTCCCTCCGAGTCCAAAGCCGCCGGCACCGGCCGTGATAACGAAGACCAGATCCCCCGCTCCACCGGAAATGTAGAACTCCTTGCCGTTGGGATTCCAGGCGATTCCGGCGTAGGCGGCGGGAATCGGGACGACTCCGAGTTGTACCAGTTTGTCCGTGGAAATATCGTATATGAAGACATATTCGTTGCCGGCACTCTGGAGATTCTTGCCGTTCGAGTCATTCAGAAGGTTGTACCCGCTGGTGAGGACCAGGAGGGTTTTCCCGTCCGGGCTCACGGCGGTGGTCATGGGCTGACCGGCGAGGTAGTTGGGAAGTCCCGGGAGCTTGGGATTCATGGCGGCAAAGCTTGAACCCGGCGCGGCGGTCGGGGTGATAGAGAAGCCGGTTGGGGTCGAAATGGGCTGGGTGGCTGTCGCCGCCGCCTTGGTACCCGCTGGGCGCCGCGCCAACGTCTGGCCGCGTTCGGTGCCCTCATCGCGGTCCTTATCGTTCTTGACTTTTTGGGCGATCAGAGAGGAAGCGGCCAAAAGCACCGCTAGAGCGAGAACTACTCGGAGTCTCATAAGGAAGCCATGAGTCTAGCCGGTCCGGTTTTCACGGCGATGAGAGGACGCTATCAATCCGGTGACAGACGATCCTCGCGTGGGCCGGCTGTGCATCGGTTACGCTGGTACGATGCAATGGTACGAGGCCGAAGTGCAGGCTCTGGAACGCTCCTGCGCCTCTCGCGTCAACGGAAGCCGCCCCCCTGTGTTCTACGGAAGTTCTTCCATGCGCCTGTGGGACACGCTGGCCGAGGACTTCGACCCTCGCGTGCTGAACCTTGGATTCGGCGGATCCACTCTGAAAGCCTGCGACTACTTCTTCGCACGCCTGATTTTGCCCGTTAATCCGCGCTCGCTGCTGCTGTATGCGGGGGATAACGACTTGGGCGACGGACGCAGTGTGGACGAGGTTGTGGGCTGGTTTCGGTCGCTGGCAAACAAGGTCGCGACGTCCCTGGGCGCCATCCCGTTCGGTTTTGTATCCGTCAAGCCGAGTCCCGCGCGGTACGCGATCCTCGATCGCATCCGTCGAGTCAACGAACGAGTCCATCGAGAGATCGAGTCCTTCCCAATGGGATATTACGTCGACGTGTTTCCCGCGATGTTGGACCCGGCAGGAAAGCCGCGCCTCGAATACTTCCATGATGATGGGCTTCATCTAAGCCAGGAAGGTTACCGTCTCTGGAGCCGACTCCTGGAGCCATATCGTAACGAGATCTTCACCGGGTGATCGCAATCCTGGAAGACACTTTTTCTACGCTTAAAGCAGGTGAAGCGCGAGTATCATAAGTGGTTCAGCCCCAGTCTCGGCCGCGACATGGAGCTTCTTGTAGGTGGACTCGCGCGCGCCCAGCGGCACCGTCAGTACGAGAGTTATATCCTCCAGGAGGCGGTCCTTTTTTGGGTTCGCAGAACGGGGACCCTTCGCTGGCCGCCCATGGCTGCAGCATCGGGGCGTACCACGCAATGAAACTCGCCCTGCGCCATCCCACCTTGTTCTGCGCTCAGCGGGCGATACGATCTTATCCGTCCATTCGGTCCGTTCGAGGACCTGTTTAGCGGACATTACGACGAGGATGTGTGCTTCATCACGCCAAATCACTTTCTGCCCAACTTGAACGATGTCCGCTTCCTGGAACCGCTACAGCGCATGTTTCAGGTCGATAGCCTCCAAAAGAACGCGGCGGAAGGCCTCCCACCTGCAATGCGGAAGCGCTTCGGTAGGCCGACAGCCCGGCATGAAAACGTTTGCCACGCCTGGCGGTGAAGTCAAACTGAGCGGGGAAGAGGACCTGAGTTGATCGAGGGTTTGCGCGATGTAGAGGACGTCGACGGAAAATGCCTTGCTCCCCGGGTCCCGCCACAGACGGAACACTAGCGAACCGCCCGGCGGCGTGTCATCGCGTTGATACCCAGGAATGAGCCAGGAGAGATTCAAAAGACCGGAGACGTGAGAAATGTTGGTATCGTGACCCGCCAGAATGAGCAGGCGGTCGCCGGGTTTGCCGAGTGCTCCGACAACTTGTTTCCCGGCCGCTGCCTGCTCCATGGAGCGCAGAATATGCCACAGGAGATTGGACCCCTGCACGCTCGCCAGATAAGGTGTTCTGCGAGCGAGATCCGCGTATGCGGTGTGGATCACCATGATGTCGTTCAGGCTGCCTGGATCGAGCCGTCCCCAGCCCAGACCCTTGCCTGTCATGCCCTCGGCGTATTCCAGAAGGAGATTCTCGGCCAGTGTGGAACCGGTACGCAGCGGCCCGCGGATATCCGCCAGGCCATCCTCGGTAGGTCTCAGGGAGGCCGGCAAACTGGTCAACCCGTGCTTTCCCAATACCTCGTCTAGAGTCTCGAAGGCATGCCGATACACACCGGCGAGCGCTGCCGGATTCGCACCAATGCGCCCGGAAACCGCGGCCACTGCCAACGCGCCCTCGCCGTGCGCAGCGCCCGCGGCCACGGGATGGAACAGAGGATCGGCATTACCGCTGACCACTTGCACTTCCGGAGGGCAACCGGGAAAAAGACCGTGGGCGAAGGCACGGCCCGATTCGTAGGTGCGCTGCCCCACGTCAGCTCGCACATGGACCGTGTCGGATTGATCGCAGCCGTCTGCCGGAAGCAGAGCATCATGCGCCAGCCAAGCCCGATACCAGGCGCCCAGAACCGTCATCGCCTTCCGGCCATGTTCGGTAAGCTCGCCCGGAGCGGCACTCCACTCGGGCCACGGATCGGCCGCGTACTGGCGCAGTTGGGCCGGAGGCGACGTGGGCGAGCGAACGCCATGGCGACTCAGAATCACGACGTACGCGAGCTTTGGCGGCTGAGCGTGTGCTACGCTCGCGGCGAGCAGCAGTAGGATCGCGATTCTCATGCCGGTCTACTTGCGGTACGCTTTCTCGAAGCGGTTGCGGCCGTTGCATACAGTGAAACCACCATCCGACTGCGCCGTGACCTCAATCGCAAAGCCTCCGTCGTTTTCCGCGGAAGGGTTGGCGATGAACTTTTCCGGCACATTGTGATCCTTGCCGCCTTCGTTCGAAAAGTGAAGCTGCCAGAGATCTACCAGGCCCGGGGACGCTTCGATCGTCGACCAGGCTTTAACCGAACCACCTTTATCGGCGCCGTTATTCATGATGGCGACACGCGGATGAAGGGCATGCACGATCTGCGGGGATCCGGAGGTCGCCGTGCCATGGTGAGTCGTCATATACAAATCTACCGTTCCCAGTTTATTCACCGGGCACACCAGTTCGTGTTCCTGGTTCCAGTAGAGGTCTCCGAGATCCGCGATCCGCAGGCTGCCGAGCGTGATGATCATGGCTAGCGAGTGGGCATTCTCTCCAGGGTCCGGTTTCAGCGCCTCGTAACTCGCACAGAGCGGATTCGCCTGCCCGGCGCCAGGCAGCGGCGCCTTGATTGCCTCACCCGCGCCCGCAACCACATCGACGCGAAGGCCCGTGATAGGGATCGTGTCGCCGGGATGCACTGTCTGATGCGGATATTTCGCCCGAATGGCAGAAAACGGCGTGAAGACCGCCTGCGTTTTTTCGTTGGTTTGTTCGAAGCTATCGCCATGGTCGAAGATTTTTCCGATTGGCATCTTGGCGGCCAATTGCGGCACGCCGCCCGCGTGATCGCCGTGATAGTGAGTGATCACCAGGTAGTCGATACGCTTGACGCCTGCCGAAGCAGCCGCAGCCACGATGCGGTTGGCGTCGCGATTGTTATTGCCGGCATAGCCGGTGTCGATCAGCATCGATTCGCCGGATGGTGAGACATAGAGGGTCGATTTGCCGCCTTCCACATCGATGGCGTATATCCGAAGGGTTTGCGCCGGCAGCAGCGCGGCGGCGGCGAGAAGAAGAACGAGTCTGCACATGTTAAAAGGTAACCTTAGCTCCGAACTGCAACTGGCGCGGAGGCAGTTGGCTGTCTACCTGGCCATAATCGGAAGCATTGATAATTCGCCCGATCTGGTTGTAGTTTGGCGTATTGAACAGGTTGAAAGCCTCGGCGCGGATCTCCAGCCCGAGCCGCTCGCGGATCCGAATGTGCCGGCTGAGCGTGGTATCGATGTTGAAGATTCCCGGGCCCACCACGGTGTTGCGTCCCAGCAAGCCGAACTGGTAGGCCGGAGGCGCTACGAAGGCAGCCGTATTGAACCATTCCGCCGTGCTCCTCCTATCCGCGGACAGCTCGGCGCTCTGACCCGGCACCGGATTGCCGCGGATCAGAATACCTCCGCTGCCTCCTCCTATCCCGGCCGAATCGCCTGTAATGTTGATAGTGAAGGGAAAGCCCGTCTGCAGAGACATGATTCCCGCCACCTGCCAGCCACCGAGCACCTGCGATAGAAAGCCCTGCTTTAGCATCGCTCTGCCAGCCCCGAACGGAAGGTCGTATACCGCGGAATTCACCCATCGGAATTTGGCGTTAAATGCCGCCAGGCCCCGCTCCGCACTCAGGTCATAGCTGTTCTGCGGAGGTGAGTTCTCCGATCCCGTGGCGCCGCCGGCATTGCGGAACTGAGGCGCATTAGTGATCGCTTTGGAGAACGTGAAAGAGCTCAGGTAAGAGATGCCACCCGAAAAACGCCGCTCGCCCCGCAAATAGAGCGAGTGGTAATTGGACTGCGCGGTGTTGGGCAG
The DNA here is from genome assembly GCA_900290315.1 of Candidatus Sulfopaludibacter sp. SbA3. Classification (GTDB taxonomy): domain Bacteria; phylum Acidobacteriota; class Terriglobia; order Bryobacterales; family Bryobacteraceae; genus Sulfopaludibacter. The sequence continues at coordinate 11,518 of OKRF01000336.1, forward strand.
CAGCGCCATCGTGCCCGTTCCCACACTGGTCCCCTGCACGTTGATGTAGTAAGGGAAGACCGTTCCTGGCGTGAAAATGGCGCCAACATATGGCCGGCGTCCGGCCACGGCGGTAGAACCTGGAAGCGAGTTGGATACCTGCACGTTCTGCTGCAGCTTCAGCCCCAACGTCCCCAGGTAGCCCATTTCCAAAACGCCGCTCTTCCCGATCTGGTGCTGAACCGACGACGACAGTTGGATCGCATAGCTGGTCCGCTGGTGCAGATCCAGCGAGTAGAGGTTCGCGCTCAAGGAGGGTCCAACGGCCACATTCGGAGGGAAAACGCTGGCGCCGTAACCCTGATATGTGGCCGCGAACGTGGAATTGGTCAGCGTCTGCGCGATGTTTGCGGGCAGCGAATTGGTGAGCCGCGAGATGGAGCTGAAATCGGTGAGGCTGTAGTAGATTCCGGCGCCCATGCGGAACACGGTTGTGGGCGCAGCCTGCCACGCCAGACCGAAGCGCGGCGCGAAATTGTTCTTGTCCGTGTATGCGCAACCCTTCGGGTATCCCGTCTGGCCGCAGATGAAGAAGGTTGGTTCGTAAATTCCAGTCTGGCCGCTCGCGAAAATTGCCTGCGCAGACGGCACCTTCGAGAAATCCAGCCCCATCGTCTGCCCCCGCGTGTCATAAAGCGGCGGAGCGATTTCGTAGCGCAGTCCCAGGTTGACGGTGAGCGTATTGCTCAGCCGGAACTGATCCTGGATGTACGCCGCGACATTCGGTTGATGTCCGTCCATGCGGCCTCCGCCGAGCGAGCGGCTCGCCGTCGACGAGTATCCCAGCAGGAAGCTGGCCAGCACGGAGCCAGTGCCGTCGGTAGCCGACGACAGCGCACTTTGTCCGGAAGAAAACTGATACGTGCCGAAGGCATTCGGCGAGGTGATCGGAACATATTCCAGGAACATGAATTCCGCGCCGGCTTTGATCATGTGCCGCCCAATCTGGTAAGACCAATTGTCGTACACCTGGTAGGTATTATCGCGAACCAAGCTGTTGCCCCCGCCAGCTCCGCCCATATCCGCATAGCTGGTGAGCTTGAAGTATGGCAAAGGGGATTCCGCGCCGTTCAGGTTGAAGAGCGGTTCCGGAACGCCAGACGAATAGTTCATGCGATTCACCCCGGCGCGCAGTTCATTCACCGACCGCGGACTCAGCACCCAGGTCAAGCCATAGGCCGCGTTCTGCGGCAGCGTCACTCCAATCGCTGCGCGTCCCGGGACCAAGCCGGGGCTGGAATCGTTTTCACGCGTGGCCGAATAGCGGCCAAACATGGTGATGGCGGATGTCGCGACATAGTCGAAGCGCACGGAGTAGTTGTGAGAATCCTGGCTCAGGACTTCATCGCTGTTGATGTACTTATTGCTTGTGCTGGGAACGTCTGCCGCGGGAACGGCGTTGATGGCGATCACCGCCAACGGATTGAGGCGCGATTGGGGAATTGTATCGCCGGGAAAAGGCGTGCGCGGCGTGGCCAGGGCATCGTAAATCTGCGTTTTCGACGCCGTGAAGTTGCCCTGCCGTTCGAGCGGCGTGGGGACCGTGACGGTGGTCAGCCCGGCCGCCGCCTGGCGCAGCGAAAGGCGTTCGTATCCAGCGAAAACGAAGAGCTTGTTCTGCCGGACGGGGCCACCCACCGTGCCGCCGAACTGATTCCGCTGAAATTTTGGCAGAGCCGAGAAGAGATTGAAGGGGCGCGAGTCGAACACCCGGTTGCGTACGAACTCCCATCCGCCGCCATGCCACTCGTTGCCGCCCGACTTGGTGACTACGTTGATCTGGGCGCCTCCCGCGTGGCCGTATTCTGCCGTCTGCTGGCCCGTCTGCACCTGAAATTCGGCTAGCGTATCGAGGATCGGCGTGAGACTCAGCGACATGTAATCCAAATCCAGATTACTGATGCCGTCGAGCATATACCCATTGTTGTTGGTACGGTTTCCCGACGCCGAGAAGCCCCCGTCCTGGTTCAGCCGGACTTTGTTCTGCTGCACCGAACTGCCCCCGATCGTCACATTCGGGGAGAGCAGCGCCAAGTCTATAAACTGGCGTCCGTTCAGCGGCAGCGATTGGATCTTCTCCTCGCCGATGATGGTACCCTGAGCGGCCGTCTCGGTATTGAGCAGCGAGACCGCCGACGTCACCTCCACACGCTCCGTAACAGCTCCCACTTCGAAGACGATATCGAGGCGCGCGGGAGCGGCGACGTCGATCTGCAGCCCTGTATCGCGGGACGTTCTGAATCCGGCAGCCCCTGCTTCCACATCGTAGCGGCCGGGCGGGATGAGCGTGAAGATGTAGTTCCCGCTGGCACCGGACAAGACTTTGCGCACAGCGCCGGTCGCCTGGTTGGTCAGTTGGATTTGAGCGCCGGCAACCGCCCCGCCTTGCGGGTCGGTTACCCGGCCCTCGAGGGAACTGGTGTCAGTTTGCGATGCGAGGGGCAGGGCGGAGAGCAGGACGGCGAGCAGCGTCACAAGCAGTTGGCGCATGGAAGTACTACCTTCGTCGGTGAAATTCCCCTATTGCAAACGTGTGCAACAGGCGGTAGCCGTAATTGTCGCGCGCTTGTGT
>OKRF01000439.1 GCA_900290315.1 Candidatus Sulfopaludibacter sp. SbA3
ACGAGTACCTGTCGCTCGCGGTGCCGGCGGGTCTGTAATCGGAGGAACCGTTATGGGTATGACACTAGCCGAAAAGATTCTCGCCCGCGCTTCCGGTTGCGAACGGGTGGTTCCGGACCAGATCGTAGTCGCCGCCGTGGACCTCGCTTTGAGCCACGAAAATGCCGACCTGGTACGCAAGAGCTTCCTCGAAATCGGGGTGCAGCGCGTCTGGGATCCATCGAAGATCGTCATCGTTTTCGATCACCGCATTCCGGCCGAATCCGAAAAGACCGCCACCACGCATCAGGCCGTGCGCGAGTTCGTGGCCGCGCAAGGCATCCGGCACTTTTACGATGTCGGCCGCGGCGGCATCTGTCACCAGGTGCTGCCTGAACAAGGCCACGTGCGGCCCGGGATGGTGATTGTGGGCACGGACTCGCACACCACCACACACGGAGCCTTTGGTGCTTTCGCCACAGGCATCGGCGCCACTGAAATGGCCGGCGTCTGGACGGAGGGCAGCCTGTGGTTCAAGGTCCCCTCCACGCTACGCGTCGAAGTGGAGGGCGAATTCCGCCCCTGGATTTCCGCCAAGGATCTGATCCTCCATCTCATCGGCATGCTCGGCGCCGCCGGCGCCGACTACCGCGCGGTGGAATTCGATGGCCCGGCCATCCGGCGCATGAGCGTGGCCTCTCGCATGGTGCTGGCCAACCTCGCCATGGAAATGGGCGCCAAAGTGGCGTCCACGCCCGTGGATGAAACGCTGCTCGAGTATCTGCGGCCCCGAGTCACCGGCACGCTGGAAGCCATCGCACCGGATGCGGACGCCCGCTACGAGCGCGTCATTCCACTGGATGCCTGCGAAGATCTGTGGGAGCCGCAAATCGCCTGCCCGCATGCGGTGGATCGCGTGCAACCGCTTTCCGCCCTCGGGGAGGTGCCGGTACATCAGGCCGTGCTCGGCTCCTGCACCAACGGCCGCCTGGAAGATCTGGAGGTGGCGGCGCGCATTCTGGATGGGCGCGCCATCCACCCGCGCACCCGCCTCATCGTGATTCCAGCCTCCCAGCAAGTCTATCGCGATGCCATGCGGTTGGGCTACCTGGAAACTCTGGTGGCGGCCGGAGCTATCATCGCGCCACCGGGATGCGGGCCGTGCGTGGGAGTGCATCAGGGCATTCTGGCCGCTGGTGAAAACTGCGTCTCTTCCACTAACCGCAATTTCCACGGCCGCATGGGCAGCAAGGATTCGTTCGTCTATCTGGCCAGCCCGGCGGTGGTCGCCGCTTCGGCCATCGCGGGGAAACTGGCACACCCCGGCACCATCGTAAAGGAGAGTGAACCATGCCTGATGGAAGTTTGAAGCTCCGCGGCCGGGTCCGCGCCCTTCTTGGGGACAATATCGATACCGACATCATCTATCCCGGCCGATACCTGAACATCACCGACCGCGAAAAGACGGCCGAGCATCTCTTCGAACTGACTTACCCGGAGATTCGGGCGGAAATCCAACCGGGCGACCTGATCGTGGCCGGCAAGAATTTCGGGTGCGGTTCCAGCCGGGAGCAAGCCGCTGCCGCTCTGAAGTTCGCCGGGGCGGGGGCGGTGATTGCCGTCTCTTTCGCGCGCATCTTCTTTCGCAACGCCATCAACCTGGGATTGCCCGCAGTGGTATCGCCGGAAGCCGCCGCGGGCGGCTTCGCCGGCGACGAACTGGAAATCGACCTGGTGGCCGGAGAGATTCACAACCTGACGCAAGACCGCGTGTTTCCGTCGGCCCCGCTGGACCCGCGCGCCGCCGAGTTGCTGGCCGCGGGCGGGCTGGTCCCGTATCTGAAACGCAAGTATCTCAAGCCAAGGGGGAATCCATGTCTCATTACCGTGTAGCCTGGTTGCAGGGCGATGGCATCGGCGAAGAGGTGTGCGACGCCGCCCGCCTGGTGCTCGACGCCTCGGGCTTTCAGGCCGATTATCTTCCCGGCGATATCGGCTGGGAGTTCTGGCGGGCTGAGGGCGATGCGCTGCCTCCGCGCACGCTCGATCTCCTGCGCCGTACGGATTGCGCCTTCTTCGGAGCGATCACCTCGAAGCCTGCCGGGGAGGCGGCGCGCGAATTGGCGCCGCAGTTTCAGGCGCAGGGGCTCACCTACCGCAGCCCCATTGTCCGCATGCGGCAGTTGCTCGACCTTTACGTGTGTCTCCGCCCCTGCCGCGCCTTCCCTGGAAATCCGCTGAACTACCGCGAGAATATCGACCTGGTGATCTTTCGGGAAAACACCGAAGGCATGTACATCGGCGTGGAGTTTCCCCGGATTCCGGAAGAGATGCTGGCCATTCCGGCCATGCAAACCATCCCAAGCGATGCCGCCATTTCCATCCGCAGCATCACCCCCGAAGCATCGCGGCGCATCGTGGAAGCGGCCTTCCAGTTCGCCGTGAAACACGGCCGCCGGAAAGTCACGGCAGTCCACAAAGCCAACGTGCTGCGCGCCACGTGCGGCGTGTTTCTGGAGGCTGCCAGGGAGGTGGCGGCCCGCTATCCGCAGATCCAGTTCGCAGGGAGGTGGCGGCCCGCTATCCGCAGATCCAGTTCGACACCGCCAACGTGGATGCCATGTGCATGTGGCTGCTCAAGAACCCGTTCCATTACGACGTCATCGTCACGACCAACCTGTTCGGCGATATCCTGTCGGACCTCTGCTCCCAATTGGTCGGCGGCCTGGGATTCGGCTACAGCGGCAATATCGGCCAGAAATACGCCGTCTTCGAGCCCACACACGGCTCGGCTCCCAAATACGCCGGTCAGAAAAAAGTCAACCCGCTCGCCGCCATACTCGCAGCCAAAATGATGGTGGAGTGGCTCGGCGAAGCGGAAATTGCCCGCCACATCGAAAATGCCGTGGCTGCCGTGGTGGCAGAGGGCGCCGTCCGGACATACGATCTGGGCGGCACCGCATCCACCACGGACGTTGCCCGGAGCGTTGCCGAATCCCTGCGATTCGCGCACGCCATGAGGTGAACCATATGATTCAGATTCACACCACGCAAAGACTGCATCAAATCGAATTCGGATTGCGCATGGCTGCCGAACGGCACGGCGGCAGCCTCGTGGCCGTCACTCATGTCGGCCAGTTGCTCAAACCCGAACACGGCATCGGCGAAGCGGACGCCATCTCCTTCACCCTCTGCCTCTCCACCCTGTATGCTCCGCTGCTGCGCGCGGACATCCGGTTTGCGGCCTTTCTGCCGATCCGGATCGCGGCATGCGCCAAGGGAGATGGCGCATTTCTGGAGACTGTCTCTCCCCGGGAGTACTGCCGCCTCTTGCACCGGCTGGACGTGGAGCCGCTGGCTGCATCGTTGGAAGACGCGCTGCGACAGGTGATGGAAGAGGCCGCGCACCGTCCGCATAGTGAGGCGGAAGCGAGCGGTCTGCCAGGCGACCATCGGGCCACCGAGGATCAGATCAACC
>OKRF01000340.1:0-3376 GCA_900290315.1 Candidatus Sulfopaludibacter sp. SbA3
CCGCTTTGGCTGCTGCTTCGTTACGGGTCGCTGCCGTGGTATTGGCACGGTCTGGCCATCGCCACGGCGCTGGTTTTGGGCTTCATCCCGACGCCGGTAGAGTTCAAGGGCGTCGCGATGGATCTGCTGTTCGGCTTCGCGTTCATCCTGTTGATGGTTTGGGGCATCGGCGGCCTCGTCGTCTACCGCCCGCATTTGCACAAACACGCGTAGCTACACTCGCGCAAAGCGCGGCGCTATGTAATATAATCGTTGCTGCGAGTACTGGATCGGCTAGTCAACGATCTCCCCGTGCCGCTCAAGGCTCTTCTGTACGTCCTGGGGTTGTCCAGGCCCGGGACCGCACAAGTGCCCTTCGATCCCGCTCCGCTGAAGGGCTCACTGCGGCAAATGGAAACATGGCTGGGTTCCCAGAGACTGGAACTCGCCGCCGCGCTCAAACCGCCGTGCACTCGAGTGGCCCTGCAGCGATTGACCGCGCAGCGAGGCGTCGCGTTTCCCGAAGAGGTTTACGTTCTCTACACCTGGCATAACGGAATGGCCTGCGACACGGCCCTGTTCGGGGACTACCATTTTCAGCCGATCGAAGAAGCGCTGGCCTCCGCGGACGAGACCCAGAAGTTCGAGAACGGCCCCTACGACTTCCCCTGTTCCAGTCGGCACTCGATCATGCCAACTACCCGGTGGTCTGTCCAAGGAGCCCCGCCGCCAAGGCCCCCGTCGATTGGTTCTTTGAAGGCGCGCAGCGCGAGACTGCGACCCTCACGGCCTTCGCAGCGGCGCTCGCCACCGGCTTCGATCAGGGCGTGCTCACCGGTTCCGGTGACGGCAGCGAGACCAGCAGCCCGCCCTTTTACCGGATACTCCTGGATCACCAGCCGGAACGGAAGCGGGCTGCCGAAGCCGTACTGCGCGGGGAGGCCGCCCGACTCTCTGCGGGAGCACAGGTACGGGCCTACGCGGACCTTGGGCCATTGCCAACCCGCGTGCCGACGAACTCATTCGCGCGGGCGCCGCGCGATGGGAGCACAGTCCCCAGCATGGATTTCAAATGTTCGACCTGCTGAGCGCGTTGAACACCAGAGCCGCTATCGACCTGCTGCAGCAAATGGCGCGACGCCCCGACCCATCCACTCGCAAAGGCGCCTACATCGTTCTCGCATGGCGCCGCGCGGGAAGCTGGCGTCTCGACCCAAGAACCGAAGCGGTTGCCATCGACGACCTCTCGAACCCTCTCTTTACTGTCTTTGAGAAGCGGGACGTTGCGCGTCTCCTCGGATTCTCGCAAGACAGCCGTCCGGTTCCCGCACTGATCGCGACTCTGGACGCGACCCATCGCGACACGCGCATTGCTGCCGCGTGGGCGCTCGGGCGTCTCCGAGACAATGGCGCCATCCCGGCTCTCCAAGCCTGCGCCGCAATCGATACCGATACCGGCGTGCAGATGGCCTGCTATGACGCCCTTGCCGACCTGGGCAGCCCGGACGGCGAGAGTCAACTCCGGGATTGCCTGCAATCGGTTCTGCGCCTCTCTCCCCAAGGCGCCTCAAGCCGCTTCGGAGTGGGCCCACGAAGTGTGCCTGCAAACCGCCATGCAGAGCGACAGTCCCTCGCAACGTCGCATAGCGGAGGAACTCTACCGTGCGAGGCATGCCCACTGACTCGCGCGATGGGCAACGCGTTGTGACCGAATCCTGCGGACCGCACGGTACAATGCGGGTTCGTGCGACAGCGCTCGACAGTTCGCAACTGGGCGGAATATTGCCTGGCGCTCGCCGTNNCGCCGCTGCCCAAACTGCGGCGGACAGCCGGCCGCAATCTCGCTATGGCTTTGCCCGCCTTGAGCGCGGAGGAGCGGCGGCGCACCATTGACGGCGTCTTTCGCTCGATTGCGCGCATGGTTGTCACGTTCGCGAAATTTCCGCGCATCCGTTCGGAGAATGTGGCGCACTGGATTCGCTGGGAAGGCGGCGAGCATTTCGAAGCGGCGATGCAACAGGGACGCGGGGTGCTGTTCGCCACCGCGCACCTGGGCAATTGGGAACTGAGCGCATTTGCCCACGGACTGCTCACCGGACCCATGAATGTGCTGGTCCGTCCGCTGGATAATCCGCGGATCGATGGGTTGGTGGAGAGGCGGCGTGCCCTGACGGGGAATCGCATCGTTGCCAAGCAGGATTTCGCACGCACCATTCTGAAGGCACTGGCGGCGAATGAAGCGGTAGGGGTTTTGATCGATCAGAACGCTTCGCTGGAGAACGGCGTGTTTGTCGACTTCTTCGGCGTGCCGGCCTGCGCCGGCTCGGGATTCGCCAAACTGGCGGCGCGCAGCGGGGCGGCGGTGATTCCGGGCTTCGCCCTTTGGAGCGAAGAGGAGCGTCGATACGTGCTGCGCTTCTATCCGCCGGTGGCGATGACCGGGGACGCAGCGCGCGACACCCAGGCGCTGCACAGCCGGCTCGAAGAGGTGATCCGGGCCTATCCCGACCAGTGGCTGTGGCTGCACCGCCGCTGGAAGACGAGGCCTCCGGGTGAGGCGCCGTTGTACTAGCGATCCAGACGCCACGCGGCGAAACGCGCTTGCACCAATGCTGTGGCGCCACGCAAGCGAGCCGTTGCGAAATCCCGCACAGGAACGATGCACGGAATTTGTTCTTTCGCCAGCGGATGCGCCGCCAGTCCCGCCATGATCGACGGAGTCAACCGGTCTCACGCCCGCGTCAACTCGCCTACCACCAGGATGGAATCGGGAGCGATCCCCCCGACGATCGCTCGAAGGCCGACACTCAGCCAGTACGCCATAGTCTCCAGCGTTTTGGCTGCGGGAGCATCGCCCTGATCGGGCAGGTTGAGCAAATCCAGGAAGGTGCGCGCATGTTTGCCGCGCCGTGCGTGGTATCGTAGCGCCGCGCGATTCGAGGCGAACACGGTCCAGCACCCACGTCCACCACACTCGCACGTGGGGCCATTGGGATCGAGTGGGACATGCCCATAATCGCCCGCCATGCCGTTACGCCCACGGACGAAGTGTCCGTTCGCAAAGATGCCCGCCTGGATCTCCTCCGAAACGGTCACAACCACTCTGGCGGACTCGACGTCTGAATTGTCGAACCATGCGCTTGCGAGTGCGCAGGCGTTGGCTGCACTGTCCGCATCCAGCGCCAGGCCGGTAGCATCGGCGATGCGGGCGCGTGTGCGAACGCCGGTGCACAACAATTGCCCGCCAGGCAGACTCCAATCCCCCTCAATCGACCTGCCTGCGGCGCTGCCCACGATCCAGCGGATTCGGGAGGTGAGTTGCGCCATTGCGGCGGAGAGATCCGGCCGCATCTCGGGGATTGTCGGGAAACAGGTGGAACAGGGGTTTCCCCAGAAT
>OKRF01000340.1:3383-10723 GCA_900290315.1 Candidatus Sulfopaludibacter sp. SbA3
CATCTCGGGGATTGTCGGGAAACAGGTGGAACAGGGGTTTCCCCAGAATCTGCCGGGTGGGTCCTCGGGTTCCAAAGTCATCGGCGCAAAGAGATAAGCTCATCATAGATGACCCCATCCGCGGACGACAACCGGGCCGCTCGCATTCTCGCCCGCGCACTGCCTGGCCAGGCTCTCGACCGGTGCCAGCCTGCTTCCGGCGGGGCTCTCAATGCGATTTACCGCGTCGCCGTGGAAGGTCTCGACGACGAATTCGCGCTGCGGATCTACACTCACGATCCGTCCGCCTGCCGCAAGGAAGTGGACCTCCACCGCCTGCTCGCCCCGCGGGTGGCTGTTCCTGAGATTGTCTTCGCGGAGCCGGACGGCGAGTCCGGAGACGGTCCCTGCGCGCTCATGCGCTGGGTCCGCGGCGAGACCTACCGCGAGATCAAGAGGCGCCGCGACGCCCGCGAGATCGCCGAATGCGGCCACGCAATGGGCGCCGTGCTCGCACAAATCGCCTCGTTCCGGTTTTCCCATCCCGGCCTCATCGGTCCCGGACTCCAGGTTGGTCCCGGTCCCGTGGAAGGTCCCGATTGTGCGCCGCGTATGATCGAGCAGTTTCTCGCCACGCCGCTCGCTGCTCTCCGCCTGCCTGCCGCCAGTATCTCCCGCATCTGCGATTTTGCCTGGGCGCGCGCTCCCCAACTGGCCGCGCTGGATGCCGAATGCAGCCTGGTCCACTCGGATTTCAGCTCGCCCAACCTGGTCATGCACCGGCCGCACGGTCACTGGGAAGTCGCGGCCGTCCTGGACTGGGAATTCGCTTTCTCCGGATGTCCGCTCCACGATCTTGGCCACGCGCTGCGTTACGAACGCCCGGGCTGCCCCAGCCTGGAGCCTCACCTCTCGGATTCGTATCTCTCCGCCGGAGGCTGCCTGCCGGAAAACTGGCGCGACCTCGCCCGCACACTCGACCTCACCGCCCTGTGCGAAATCCTCTCCCGCCCGGCCCTCCCCGATTCCGCAGTTCAGGAGATTGTGGCCCTGATCGAATCAACAAGGTAACCCTGGCGGTGGTAGCGCCGGCGGTCTTTGCCGCCAGTCTGGCGGCCATGGTACGTTGGGGGCCTGATGACCTGGATTGCCTGGGCGCTACTCTCCGCTGTTTTCGCGGCTCTCACGGCGATTCTCGCCAAGATAGGGGTGGCCCACGTGGATGCCAACCTGGCGACCGCGGTGCGGACCAGTGTGGTGGTGATCTTTACCTGGCTTCTGGTATGGATCACGCGCCAGCCGGGTGCATTCCAAGCCTTCACTCCCAGGACGTGGCTTTTTCTGACGTTGTCTGGCATCGCTACAGGCTCTTCGTGGCTCTGCTACTTTCGCGCCCTGCAGACCGGTGAGGCGTCGCGCGTCGCTCCCCTGGACAAGCTGAGTGTGGTTTTCGTCATACCCATCGCGGTGGTGTTTCTGGGAGAGCGCATGACCTGGGGGAAAGGTGTGGGAGTGCTCCTGATCTTGGCGGGTGCTATGGCCCTGGCCTTCGACAAGTGAAAATCGTGATAGATTGAACGGCGGTATCGTCTATGCGTTTTCTATTGGGACTTCTGGTGCTGGCAGTTTCGCCAGCCTTCTCCGCCGTTACGGATTTTAACGGCCGATGGGACATCACGACGACATCCGGCTCTCAGATGCGCGCCTGGTGGGTGGAACTCGCCGGTGTGGGGACGCCCGCCGCATCCGGAAAAGCCCGCCGCATCCGGAAAATTCGTCAGCGCCTTCGGCGGCGATATGAATAAGATCACGACCATCGATGTGCTGAACGAGGAGCTGATCTTCACTATCGCCCCGAGTGGGAACGGCCGCAAACGTATTTTTCACGCTCGCATGGTGGGGGCCAAACTGGAGGGAACCTCTCAATCGGAAGGCCAACCCACCTCGCTCGTGAAGTGGACCGGCGTCCGCGCGCCGGTGATTACCGAGAAGGACGACGGTTCCTGGAAAGAGGGCAAGCCCATCGAGCTCTTCAACGGCAAGGACATCTCCGGATGGAAAGCGCTCAACCCCGGCGTGGAGATGAAGTGGAGTGTGAAGGATGGCATCATGCGCAACGCCCCGCCCACCACCGATATCATCTCCGAGCAGAAGTTCTGGAATTTCAAGCTCCACGTGGACTTCCGCATCATCGAGCGTTCCAACAGCGGAATCGGCCTCCGCGGCCGCTATGAGATTCAGATCCTTGAGGATTACGGTAAGCCCGCGGGGACGCACGGCGCGGCCGCACTGTACAGCCGCGTGGCGCCTTCGGTGAATGCCAGCAAGCCCGCAGGGGAATGGCAAAGTTACGACATCCGCCTGGTGGGGCGGCAACTCACCGTGGTGCACAACGGGACGAAGGTGCTCGACAAGGTGGAGGTGGAAGGGCTCACCGCGATCGCCAACAACGCGGACGAAGGCGAGCCCGGGCCTTTCATTGTTCAAGGGGACCACAGCTACGTCGAAATCAAAAGCTTCGTTGTGACGCCGTTAGTGAAGTAGCGCAGGCTTCCAGGCTTCCTCCTGGGGCGTCCGTGTGCTATAGGTACGGCATGAATACCTTGGCGTTGGGCATCCTGGGACTCGGTGGACCCCAAGTGATTCTTATCGGATTGCTGATGTTTTTGGCATTGCCGGTACTGGTTATCGTCCTGATCGTCCGGGGCCTGAGCAACCGCGGCCACTCCGGCCCGGTGAGGTTCTGTCCGCATTGTGGACAGCAGATTCCCGGAGTAGGTGTTTTTTGCTGCTTTTGTGGACAACGCACAGCGTGACGTTATGATTGCACCCCGTCCGGCTCTTCACGAGATCGAAACGTTTCTGCAACGGAAACGCTTCGCCGCGATCGGAGTATCGCGCAATCCCAAGGACTTCACCCGCACCCTCTTTGCCGAGTTCCGCCGCCGCGGCTACGACGTGGTCCCGGTGAATCCCGGCGTCTCTGCGATTGACGACGTGCCTTGCTTTGCCAGTGTGCGGGACATATCGCCGCCCGTCGAAGGCGCCCTGCTACTGACGCGGCCGGAAGTCTCCGACGATATCGCCGACCAGTGCATCCAGGCCGGTGTGCGACAGGTGTGGATGTACCGGGCGGGGGGAACGGGCGCAGTGAGCCCGCGCGCCGTGGTGGCCTGCCAACTGAACGGCATCCAGGTGATTGCCGGGGAATGTCCGTTCATGTTTTTTTCGGACACCGCCTTTTTCCACCGGGCGCATGGATTCTGCCGCAAACTGATGGGCCGTTTTCCGCGATAATAAAGCGAGTTTGGCGCCCGGACAATCGAAATCACGCGTGTCTTCCGTGGACGCGCTGCGCGGAATGGTGATGATCCTGATGGCCCTGGATCACGTCCGCGATTTCTACCATGCCGACGCCCTGTCCTTTTCGCCGGAGGACCTGACCCGTACCACCACGGCGCTCTTCTTCACCCGTTGGATCACGCACTTCTGCGCACCGGTCTTCATGTTCACCGCCGGAGTGTCGGCCTTCTTCTGGCTGCGGCGCGGGCGCACCACCGGCCAACTGGCGAGTTTTCTTTGGAAGCGCGGCCTCTGGTTGATCGTGCTGGAGCTGACAGTGCTGCGCTTCGGCATGTTCTTCAGCCTGACTGCCGATCCGGTGATCGTCACGGTGCTGTGGGCACTGGGCTGGTCGATGATTGTGCTGGCACTGGCAGTGCGTCTGCCGGTGCGCGTTCTGGCCGCCGGCAGCATTGCGATCATCGCCCTGCACAATCTGGCCGATCCCATTCAGGCGTCGCGATTCGGCGCCGCCGCCGGGGTTTGGAATTTCTTGCATCAGCCCGGAGTTTTCCGCGTGGGCGGCGTCTCTGTCCGGATTGGTTATCCGGTGATTCCGTGGGTGGCCGTAATGGCGTCCGGATTCTGCTTCGGCCACGTGATGACGCTGCCTGTCCACGAACGCCGCCGGTGGCTGAACCGGATCGGGCTCGGTTTGACCCTGACGTTCCTGGTCATCCGCGGCATCAACATTTATGGTGATCCCCTTCGCTGGTCCGCCACGGTGCTTTCCTTCCTGAGATGCACCAAGTACCCACCGTCGCTGGATTTTCTGCTGATGACCCTGGGTCCCGCAATTCTCGTGCTGGCCTGGCTGGATGGCGTCTCTTTCGCGGAAACGAATCCTTTGATCGTCTTCGGACGGGTGCCGCTGTTCTACTTTCTGGTGCACTTCTATCTCGCCCACGTGCTCGGCGCCGCTCTTGGAAGAACGCACTCGCTGGGTGCAGTCTATGTTCTGTGGATCGCCGTAGTGCTGATGCTTTACCCGCTGTGCCTCTGGTACGCGCGCCTGAAGGGGCGAAGAAGTTACTGGTGGCTCAGTTACCTTTGAAGTCAGGCGGTAAGATGAGAGGCCGTCCGTCTTCCGAGAGCGGGCGGTCCGGGAAGAACTTTTCATGGCGGATCCGCCGCCAGCTTTCCGCCGTCCTGACCCATGTATCGCGGACCAGCGAACCGACCAACTGATGCTCGCTCTGGCGGTATACCCAATAAAGCACCAGGACGTTCCATCCGGTTTCCCTGAGGTACACGAAGTGCTGCTTCACAACCGGACGATTCTCCGGGGGAACCGCCAGCAATGGTTCCAGTGAGCTCACTGCCTCGGCCCGAGTCAGAGTTTCGCCCGACGGCAGATTGCTCACCCACTCGGGGGCGTCGATTGCGTTCACGATCCGCAGCAGCTCGTCCCTGGTCTTCACCACGTGCAGGGCGGATAGAGTTGTGGAGTACATTACAGTGATGGTCTTCACGGCGTCGCCGTCCGCACTACGAGCGGCCGCCGGAATGAGGAGAGAGACAATCAACGATGGGATGGCGGCGTTAGCCCAGCGCATGTTCCCTCCTTCGAAGCCACAAAACAGCGAGCGCCAACACAGCGGTGAACACCAGNNATCTGACTCTGGAGCGCCACAAATGCGCCGCAGGTTCGCCACAATAACAAAGGCAGAAAGCTGCACTCCGCCGCGGCTCCCGCCAATAGCCCGGTCAGTTCACAGGCGAGAAAGGCTCCATAAGAGCCTCTGCGCCGGGTCCAGCACTCTTCGGCGGCCTGATCGAAAACCGCGAGCATCTCCGCGGCGAACTGTTTGCGGTAGTCCGCCGGATACAACAGAAGGATGAAACTGAAGATGCGCCTCGTCATGCCCTATCTATGCCTCCCTGGTTCTGAGGCGAGCAGTTGCCGCCCGCGCCAATTGTTTAATCCGGCCCAATTCCGCCTGCAACTGCCGGCGTCCTACGGCTGTCAGTTGGTACGCCTGCTTTTCCCGGGAGGTGTCTTCCTGTTCAAAGGGCTCGATCCACGAATGTTCGAGCAGCCGCTTCAGCGCTCCGTACAGGGTGCCGGTGCTTAACCGGACCCGGCCGCCGCTCAGCTCTTCGACATCTTTTACCAGGGCGTACCCATGAAGGGGATGTTGGGCCAGGCTCAGCAGGATGAGAAAAACGGCTTCAGTCAGCGGCTCATTATCGGGCTCGTCACGTCGCACAGCAACCTGTCGCATGACGACATATTAAGCGAGGCCGCAGTGGTTGTCAAGAGCTTTTCTATCTGGGCCGTTCCGCGCCGCGCAGCCGGAACACCACCTGCAAGTTTCGCCGCCAATCCATCGCCAGGCCGATTCGCTCCACTTCGATTTCGGGTGAAAGGAACGAGAGCAGAGTTTCCGAGGAGGGGTGAAACTCCAGCGAGGGAGAGACCAGCAGCAACCGCGGCGGTTGGCTGCGCAGTTCCATACCGGGAAAATATCCCGCGGCGGTGAACTCTCCGCGGTCCAGGTGCCACTTCACGCGAATCCAGTAATCCAGCGCCTGCATGGGCAGGTGCAGATCGGCGGAGGCCTTCAGCTCCAACACGGCCAGCCTGCCGGCACGATCCACCGCCAGTAGGTCCATGATGCCGCGCTCGCCGCCCACAAAGGCGGGCACCTGGCCGTAGATCGGGTCGCTCGCCAGGGAAGCGTCCAGGGCTTCGATCCCCGCGCGGGCCTGCGATTCCAGCCAGGCTTCGGGATATTGCCGGTACAAAGCGTTTTCGCGATCTGCATCCGGCGAGCGCGCGCGATCGAGCTCTTCGGCCAGGTGCGCGATTTCGGCCAGGTGGTATTCGCTGGCCGGCCGCCGCTCGCGCATGCCGAACAGCAACTCGCTGCCGGCCAACTCAGCGAACTCGATCCCGCGGACGCGCAGGCTGGTGCGTCCGTCGTGCCGCCGAATCTGCTCCACCCCGGGCAGAGAGACGATGCCCTGGAAGGTTTCGACAATGTTCGGAGCGGGCCGCCGGCAGTGCTCCAGGCGCGAATCCACATTGCCGTGATCGTGCGGGTCGATGCGCACCACGTAGTCCTGTTCCGAGTAGCTGAACAGCTCGTAGCGCGCCACCGCCGGGTCCAGGCACAAAAGCCGTAGAGCGGTCGACCGTGCGTGCCCGTCGGGCAGATACAGCGCCAGCCCCTCCACAGTCACGCGCCGTTCGCGGGTACGCAGGTAGGCCAGCCAGATGAGCCCGAAGGAGAGGATCGCGCCCGCGTCCGCATCGGGAGGGCAGGCGATGGCCGCCCAGCCATGCTGCCCGTGGCGCAGAAAGGCGCGCGGGAAGGCCGGCGAAAGGCTGAATTCCAGGTTGGGCTCGGTGCTGAGGTCGGCCAGATTCCACTCGGGAAACTGGCGGTGCAGGAACAGGCGGAAGCGCTCGCGAAACACCAGCCGGGTGCTGCGCCGTCCCAACTCCGCTCCGCTGCGGCGCGCCAGGTCCAGCAGGAACAGGCGGCCCTCGCGCCGGGCGAACCTTTCCACCACAAGTTCCAGGCGCGCCGTGCTGGTTTCGGTGATTCCGGTGACGCGCCGCGTGAGGTTGCGCGTGCGGTCCCACGCTTGCAACGTCAGCCGCTCACCCCGCGGTTCCAGGTGGAAATTCTCCGCCGAGAGGGGCATGAGCTCTTCACCGGGTTCGAGCAGGGCGGGCTGTTTGGCGTTGCTGAGGAAAGCCTCAATGGCCGCGAGGAGTTCAGCGGCGCTGCGGCCGCCTGTCCGCAGTGCGGATGGCATTGGAAACCGGATTATAGCGTGTGGCTCGCCGCGTAGGGCAGACGATTGGTCTAATTCGGTGAGAGTCGGCTTTCGAGGCGATGGCTCACCCGGCGGGATGAAAATGGGGCGAGGGGTCGGGATATCGTAATGGGGCAAATTCGAGCCTGTTGGGGGGCCCGCTCGCGGGCAACGATGGGTATGAAAATGGGGGAACGCGTCGGGATTTCGCGAAGGGGCAAATTCGAGCCAGGCACGAAGATTCGCCAAAA
>OKRF01000343.1:0-588 GCA_900290315.1 Candidatus Sulfopaludibacter sp. SbA3
CAGGCGGGAGCCGTAATGAGGGGATCTATGACATAATTGCGAGAAGCTAAGTTACCGAGAGGGTGCGGAAATGAAGAATGCAGGCATGTTTCTTCTCCTCGGAGCGATTACCGCCATGCATGCGGCGGCCCAGGTAAGCGGTAGCGGGGGCATGGGTGGAACGACGCCGACCACCGGCAGCGGCGGACAGACTAGCGTCCAGGCAAATCCCAGTTTGGGCTCCGGAGGCGGAGCGAAGGGTCCGGACAGCGCCCGGTCCATCTATATTACCGGGAATGTCGTCATGGAGGATGGCACTGCCGCCGCACCGAATGTGGCCATCGAGAGAGTTTGCAGCGGTATCTCGAAGACCGTAGCGTATACCGATTCCAAAGGGCGCTTTAGTTTTCGATGGGAAGACCGCAACACGGTGGTCAGCGATGCTTCCGACGCCGGCTCCTCTTCCCACAGTGGATTCGGTAGTTCTCAATCCGCCGGCGGAGCGAATGTCCTGGCGACCGATCCATTAGCCAGCCGCATGATGAATTGTGAATTGAAGGCGAGCCTGGCGGGGTACGGCTCCGACACGGTCAACCTGTTCAATCGGCG
>OKRF01000343.1:598-7888 GCA_900290315.1 Candidatus Sulfopaludibacter sp. SbA3
GCCCAAAGAAGCCACGAAAGCTTACCAAAACGGCTTGCAGGCTCTACTGAAGAACAAACCAGGCGATGCCGCCAAGGACTTTGAAAAGGCGGTGGCCCTCTACCCCAGGTTCGCCGACGCGTGGGTGAGCCTTGGTAAACTGCGTCTGGAGCAGCAATCGATTGAGCCGGCCCGCGCCGCTCTGAAGAAGGCTATGGAATGCGATCCCAAGCTGGTGGCGCCGTACCTGGAACTGGGCCTGCTCGCCGCGAAAGATGCGAAATGGCAGGAGTCCGGGAAGTATCTGGATCGCGCTCTGGCGTTGGACCCGGTTGATTTTCCGCAGGCGTGGTACGCGAATGCGGTGGCGAACTATAACATTAAGAATTACGAAGCGGCGGAAAAAAGCGCGCGCGCGGCCGTGAAACTTGACCCGAGGCACGTCAACCCGCGATCCGACTATCTACTGGGACTCGTGCTCGCCGAGAAGGAGGATTACGCGGGGGCTGCCGCGGAGCTGGAGTTATTTGTGAAACTCGCGCCGAATGCACCGGACCTGACGCAGGTTAAGGATCAGCTTGGACAGATTGAGAAGCTGATTGGGGCGGCCAAATAGGCCGTTCGGTATATGCGCTTCGCTCACTGGAAGGCCCGAAGTCCACAGGAAATCTCACAGGCGATTGCCCTGAGCCGGCGGCGTTTTCTGCGCGCGGCGACCGGCGCCGGGACGGCCGCGGCATTCTTCGGACCAGCCGCTCTGCACGGCATGCCGGTGCCGAAGAATCGTAAGGCCGTGGTGGTGACATTCGGCGGGGGCGCGCGCGATGACGAAACGTTTATGCCCGATGGACAGGAGAACATCCCGCATCTGCTGCACGAACTGATGCCGCAAGCCACTTTCCTGACGAACGTGGTCAACCAGGGCATCCTCGGCCATTACGTAGCGACAGCCAGCATTGTCACCGGCGTCTATGAGACCTTCAACAACTTCGCCGCCGTTTCACCGAACAACCCAACCGTCTTCGAGTACTACCGGAAGGACCTAAAGCGTCCCGCGACAGACGCCTGGGTGGTGGCGCCCAGCAATGGATTCGCGCGTATCGGAGAGAGCGGCCACAGGCTGTACGGCCGCGGGCTAGGGGCCGGCGTCATCCTTCCGAAGCGTCTGCTGGCCGCCGCGCTTTCGTCCGCAAGCGATGGTGCCCGCTATCAACATCTGCTTCGCGACAACTACGAGACGCCGCTCTACGCGCCTTCGCTGGCCGGCGGCCAGATCGAACTGGACCAGATGGCCGAAGTGCTTAAGGTCTCCGTTGACGATTTCGCCGGCCACGCGCGCAATCTGGCCAGCCCCGACGAACTCTCGGTGTATATCGCAAAGCAGCTCATGCGGCAACTCTCGCCGAGCCTACTCTGGATCACGCTGCACGACATCGACATCGCCCACTCCGGCACTTTTTCTCTCTACCTGGACGGCATCAAACGCTCCGACCGCCTGTGCGCCGAACTGTGGCAGGCCATCCAGAAGGATCCCGAATACGCCAACAAAACCACCATGTTCATCCTGCCGGATTTCGGCCGCGACTCCGACATCGATTCCGGCGGGAACGGATTTCAGCACCATCGCACCGGCGATCCCATTTCGCGCACCACGTGGATGATGGTTCTCGGTCCGGAGGTGAAACAGAACGTGGTGGCCGATCGTCGAGTGGAATCCACCGACCTCATCCCCACGCTGGGCGCGTATTTCGGATTCGACTCACGCTTCTCCACGGGTAAACCCATCGCAGAGGTGGCCTGAGCCATGCTCCCGAATCAATTGACGCCAGCTAGTTTCGCCGGATATCCGCCGCAAGCGCGTCAACTGGCAACCAAGCAGATCGCGCTGCTGCAGCGTTTTCCGCTAGCGTTCCTTCCGCTGTTGCTGCGCGAACTGATCGTCTATGACTGGAAATTCCCGTCCGAGCGCGCGGACCTGGGCCGCCAGTTCACGTATCTGCAAGCCCTGCCTGCCAGTGCGCTGCAAGCAGCTATGGCCGCCTTCGCGCAACTCAGGCTGCCGCGCGAACTGGAACAGACCGATTGGGTGAACGCGCCGGCCATTTTCTCCGAGCAGCTCTCGGCGCACCTTTGGACCACGCACCAGATCGAAATCTTCCGCGCCGCGGCGGTGGATTACGTGCGGAAGGTCACGGCGTCGGCTCCCGATCCGGCGCTCCCCACGCATCGCCTGGGCATCGCAATCATCGGGCAGGGAGTGGCGAGGAACGACTACCGCCTGTTTCGAAAGCTCCGGCCGCAGGGTATGTACTTCCCGCAGGTCAAACATACCGGGGGTGTGCAGGCACTGCTGGCTGCCGCCGCCGCCCGGGCAAAAGCGCATTCGGTTCCGTACGGCCACTGGTATATCGATGGCGGCGCCGCGCTCGCCGTCCCGGAAAGCGTGACGCGCATCTCGTACCAGGCACTCTCCGCGCCGCGGGCGGCCATCCAGAGCCGCATGCAGAAAACGTACGAGGCAGCGGTCTTCGACCCGGAGGCGTTCCGCACCATGCTGGCGCGGATGAAGCCCGAAGATGCCGGTCTCGATGCGGGCGCGGATGAGGTGCTCAACCGGTTTCAACTCAGCCTGCTGACGGAAGGGTCGGGCACCCAGGTCTTCGCCGCGCCCAGCCCCTGACACTGGTGACTCGCTTCGCGCCGCGGCAGCGCGAGCAGCAAATGAACGAACTTCTGGCGGAACGGCAACGCCCGCCGGAACTCGATCCTGCGGGGTCGCTGATCGATGCCGATATGGGCGCGTACTATGGCTGGCTCAATCAGCAGCGTCTGGCGGGGGAAGAGAAGTCGGCATTCCTGGCGTGGTTTGAGGATCACGGCGAAGCGGTGGCCATCGCACCGGGGATGGAGCGGGGAAAACAGTCGGACAGTCCGATCGAACTGGCGGAGTTGATCGCGCGGATTGCGTGAGCGGCGGGTGCGGGGATAAGATGAGACCGAATCTGTGCTTCTCGCATTGGTATTGCTTCTCGCGGCTTCTACTACGTTGGAGGACTCCTTGCGAGCGGGTTTGATCGCTCTGCAGCGCGGCGACCTGGCGGCGGCGGAAAGCAATCTGGCAGCGGCGAACAAGCTCGCGCCGCGCGATGGCCGCGTCTGGGTCGCTCTTTCCCAGACGTATTGGCGATTGCACAGGAACGGCGATGCTGAAGATGCCGCGGGCAAAGCGGCGGCATTCGCGCCGGAGGATGCCGTGGTACTGCAGAGCCTTGCGATCTATTATTCGGAGACGAATCAGACCCTGAAAGCCGCGCAGGCGCAGGCGAAGTACTCCGCCAAGGCGCCGGAGAATCGCGCGGCGCGCGAACGCGCCGGCGCGCTATATTTCGAAGCTGGCCGGCCGCTTCTGGAACAACAGAAGTTCGCCGAAGCACTGGCGATTTTCAAGGAAGGCTCGGTGCGGTTGCCCGGGGACGCTCAACTGGAACTGGCATTGGGGGTGGCCTATTACGGGCTGCGGCGATTCGACGAGGCTGCGGATGCCTTTCTGCGCACCATCGGAATTGCGCCGGAGACGGAACAGCCGTACGGCTTCCTGGGCAGGATTCTGGACCAGATTCCGAGCCGTCTCCCGCAGGTGACGCAGCGGTTTGCCGAATATGAAACGACGCATCCCGCCAGCGCGGCGGCTTACCTGCTACATGCTAAAGCCCTGGACGCGCAGTCGCTCGACGTGGAGAAGGCGCTGCACCTGCTCGAAAAATCGATCGCGATCGACGCTGGCGATGCATCGGCGCACTTTGAAATGGGGACGGTGTTGGACCGGCTGCAACGGTTCGCGGATGCCGCCGCGGAATTCGCGCGGGCGTCGGAACTCGCGCCGTCGGACGCTTCCGCGCATTACCGTTTGGCGCGTGATTACGATCGTATCGGCAAGCACGCAGCCGCACAGGCGGAGCGGGAAAAACATGCGCAACTGGTGAAGGCGCAGGAAGCGATTCGATGACGCGGCGTGAGTTTATGGCGGCGGTGAGCGCTGCCGGGTTGCTGCCATCGAAGGGCTCCGCCGCCACGCCATTCCCGGTGCATTACGCCCAGCCGAATCCCTACGACGCGGTGCTGCGCTATGTCGATCCCGGCAGCGACGAGTTTCCAGGGGAAAAGGACGCGATAGAACTGGAGGCACGCCTGGAGCGAGTTTTCGCCGGCACGGAATCGGCGCCTCCCGGACTCGCCGCATGGATGACGCGCCGCGGTGAGGTGCGCGCCGCGCGGTTCTATGCCCTCTCCGCGGACCACGTGCGTTACGAAATCAAGACGGACTCGGAGTATCACACCGGGGTTTGGCAATTGCCGGATTTCCAGGTGGTGAGCGGCCGCTCCGTGGCATCGCCGAAGCCGTACTTTCGGGACGTGACTGGTCATGTGTTTGGCGGCGTGGGGTCGTTCCGCGAACAGCTCATTCCGGGAAATCCGTATTGGCGGGCGCGGCTGGATTCGGCATGCGGCATCGATGTTTACGGCAATCAGGGTATCGCGGTTGCGGACATCGACAACGATGGCGCGGACGAGATCTATGTATGCCAGCCGGGCGGCCTGCCGAATCGGCTGTACAGGATTCGCGCCGACGGAACCGCCGAGGATATTACGGAGCGCTCGGGGTTGGGCGTGCTGGACGAAACTACGTGTGCCTTGTTTGCCGACTTCGGCAACTCGGGGCGCCAGGATGCTGTGGTGCTGCGCTCTTCGGGTCCGCTGTTCTTTATGAATCGCGGCGACGGCACGTTCGTGGAGCAGCGCGACGCCTTCGCCTTCAAAACCACGCCGCAGGGTTCGTTCACGGGAATGGCAGCGGCGGATTACGATCGCGATGGCCGCCTGGATCTGTATCTCTGCTGCTACATCTACTTTCAGAGCGAGGACCAGTTTCAATACCCCGCGCCGTACCAGGACGCGCGCAACGGCCCGCCCAATTTCCTCTTCCGGAATGCCGGCACGCCGGGCGGTTTGCGGTTCGAAGACGTAACTGCCGAAACCGGCATGAACGAGAACAACGACCGGTTCAGCTTCGCGCCCGCATGGTGCGATTTCGATGGCGACGGCTGGCCCGATCTGTACGTGGCAAACGATTTCGGCCGCGGCAACCTGTATCGCAATCGCGGAGGCCAGTTCCACGATGAGGCCGCGAAGGCCGGGTTGGCCGGCGCGGGTCCCGGCATGAGCGCCGCGTGGTTCGATTGCAACGGGGACGGACTGCCCGACCTTTACGTCTCGGACATGTGGACCGCGGCGGGGCAGCGCGTGGTTCGCGACCCGGCGTTCCAGCCGGCAGCGCAAGACACGGAAGCGTTCCGTCGTCACACCAAAGGCAACTGCCTGTATCGCAACCAGGGGGACGGCACCTTCGAGGAGACGAGCGCTCTCGAAGGAGTCGAGATGGGCCGCTGGGCATGGAGTTCCGGGGGATTCGATTGGGACATGGATGGCGCGCCCGAGATTCTGATCGGCGCCGGCATGGTGACCAATCCCTCGCGCAACGACTTGAACAGTTTTTTCTGGCGGCAGGTGGTGGCGAAGAGTCCGGAGAAGCAGCGGGCGGCGGCCGATTACGAGAACGGATGGAGCGCGCTAAATCAACTCATTCGCGAGGACTATAGCTGGAATGGCCGCGAACCGAACGTCTTCTACGCAAAGCAGAATGGCTCGTATGTGGATGCTTCCGGGGTGAGTGGGCTCGATTTCGCTGACGACACGCGTGCCTTCGCGGTCACCGACTTCGACGGCGACGGTATTCCGGATCTGGTGCTGAAAAACCGGCTGGGTCCGCAGATCCGCGCCATGCAGAACGATTGCGCGGGCGTGCGGCCGGCTATCGCAATCTCTTTGCGCGGCACGAAGTCGAACCGCGATGCCATTGGCGCGCGGGTCGAGGTGAATGGCCAGGCGCAGTTTCTGAGCGCGGGCAGCGGATTTCTGTCGCAGCATTCCAAGAAGCTGCATTTCGGGCTGGCGGGACAGGCCACGGCTCACGTGAGGATCACGTGGCCTTCGGGCGCGACGCAGGAGATGAGGGGCCTGGAACCGGGCTACGTTTACAGCATCGTGGAAGGTGCAGGCGAGCAGGCGCGCTTGCCGTTTCGCGCGCGGAGGTTGCTGCCCGCGTCCTCGCTGCGCGGGAAAAACGACCCGGAGTTTGGCAATAGCTGGCTTTTGGAACCGGGGCCCACGCCGGACCGCCGGACCGCGGCAGGCGCGGCCGGATTTGTGGTGCTGTATGCCGGCGAGCATCCGAAAATGCCGGTGGGCCTGCCGGTCATTACGGTCGATGTGAAGAGCGAGAAGGACGAAGTGGCGGCTTCGTATTCGCTGTTCCGGCGATATCTTTTCGAATATCGCAAGGAGCTTTCGTTGCCCCTGGTGCTGCTGGTGGATGGGGAAAGCAGGGCTCGCAAGGTCTACGCGGACATTCCGCCTGCGGACGAAATGCGCGGCGACCTGGCGCGGATGGGACAGAGTGGAGCGCTGGCGCTTCCTTTCGCGGGTAAACACTATCGAACTCCGCGGCGAAACTATTTCAAGCTCGGCGCGGCCTTTTACTGGGCGGGATATCCCGAGCGCGCGCTGCCTTATCTTGCCGAAACGTTGCGCGTGCGTCCGGACAATTGGAAGGCCTTGCAGGCAATGGCCCGCATTCAATTGGGACTCGGCCGGAACCGGGACGCGCTGGCCTCGTTCCAGAGAGCGATCGACCTCAAGAAGGACTATCCGCCGGCGTTTGTCGGGGCGGGTGAAGCTTACGCCAGGCAGGACGACCAGGCGAATGCGCAGCGCATGTTCCAGCGCGCCCTGGAACTGGATGCGAAATGCGCCGATGCGATGAATCAACTGGGATTGCTGGCGGCGGGTGCGAGCGATCTGGCGGGCGCGCGGCGTTGGTTCCAGCAGGCCATTGAAGCGCAGAAGGATCACCCCGGCGCGATCAACAACCTGGGCGTGCTTTACGCGAAAATGGGTCAGCCCGAGGATGCCATTGCCGCTTTCCGTTACGGCAT
This sequence comes from Candidatus Sulfopaludibacter sp. SbA3, assembly GCA_900290315.1. Taxonomy (GTDB): domain Bacteria; phylum Acidobacteriota; class Terriglobia; order Bryobacterales; family Bryobacteraceae; genus Sulfopaludibacter. The sequence continues at coordinate 7,630 of OKRF01000343.1, forward strand.
CAAAACGAATCCGGATGACGCAGAACTGTATCTGAACCTGGGCCGGATTTACGTTATGATGGGCGAACGGGAGAAGGCTCGCGCCGTGCTGGACGAATTGCTGGAGCGAAAGCCGGGAAACGCCACCGCGGCGAAAGCGCTGGCGGAACTGGGGGCCAGATGACGCCAGTCATCGCTCTGCTGATTCAGGCAATTGCGTTATCGGGACGCGTCGTGGGCGCGAGCGAGCCGCCATCGGAACGACTGTCGCCCCCGAAGC
>OKRF01000343.1:7898-20997 GCA_900290315.1 Candidatus Sulfopaludibacter sp. SbA3
CCGCCATCGGAACGACTGTCGCCCCCGAAGCTGATTGCACCGGGATTGCCGCCGGTGTTGAGCTTCCGCTATTTCGATGCAACCGACCGGGGGCGCTTCGGCAACCTGGGGCTGATGACAGACGATGCCGGGCATTAGTTGGCGGGCTAAAGCCTACCGCACCGGGCTGCTGGTACCCTGCGCCACCGCGCTACTGCTCGCTCAGAACAACCCCGTGGCGGATGGCATCGCAGCCTTTCATCGGGGAGACTACAAAGCGGCGCGTGGGAACCTGGAACGGGCATCCGGCGATCCACAAGCGCGGCTATTCCTGGCGTTGATCAAGGCCGCGACCGGCGAGTGCGAATCGGCACTGCCCGAATTGTCGAAAGGATTTGCCAGCGGCGAAAATCGGCGTCTGGCCGGGCTTGCCCTGGCCCAATGCCACCTCACCGCCAGGCCCAATGCCACCTCACCGCCAAACGCTTCGCCCAAGCCGGCGCGATTGTCGCTCAGTTGGAAAGACTGTTTCCCGGGGATGCGGACGTTCTCTACGTATCGGCCAATTACCACATGAAGGCCTGGAACGACGCCATCTATCGGATGTATCAGAAAGCGCCGTCTTCATACCGTGTGGACCAGCTTTCAGCGGAAGTGTTCGAAACCCAGGGCAAGTACACCGAAGCCGTCGCCGAATACCGGAAGGCCATCGAGAAGAATCCGAAAGCGATCGATCTGCACTATCGGTTAGGACGCGCGCTGCTGCAGCAATCGCACGACCCGGCCGCGCTCGCTCAGGCCCGCAGGGAATTCGAAGCGGAACTATTGTTGAACCCTTCCGATGCCGTTGCTGAGTATCAGGTGGCGCAGATTCTCGCCGCCGAGCAAAAGAAACCGGAAGCGGCGGCGCATTTCGAACGGGCGGCGGAACTGCGGAGCGATTTTCCCGAAGCTCTGATCGCCGTCGCGAAGCTGCGATTGGACGCGAAGCGATATGCCGACGCCATCGCGCTGCTGGAACGCGCCGTGAAGCTTCAGCCGCGCAATGAGACGGCCCATTACAACCTCATGATGGCCTATCGCAATGCCGGCCGGCAGGCCGACGCAGAAAAGGAAAAGGCCGAACTCGACAAACTGCAGAAGCCTCCGGAAGGCGAGTTTACCGACTTTCTGAAGCGGTTGGGCGATAAGAAGTGAGAAGAGCTCTCGCGTGCGTTTGCGTGGGAATCGCCGCGGCGCAAAATCCGGAGTTCCGCAACGTGGCCCAGCAGGCCGGATTGACCGCGCCGATTCCGAATGGCGGCAGCGCCAGGAAGCAGTTCATCATCGAGACGACCGGCAGTGGCGTGGCGTTTCTGGATTACGACAACGACGGCCTGGCCGACATTTTCATCGCCTCGGGACCCGGTTCGCCCAGCCGCATGTACCACAACGAGGGCGGCGGAAAATTCCGCGACGTTTCCGAATCCCTGGGATTCACCCGGCAGGGTTGGGCCCAGGGCGTCTGTGTCGGCGACTACGATAACGACGGCTATACCGACCTATTCGTCACTTACTGGGGGCAGAATGCGCTGTATCGCAACGTAGGCGGGCGGCGTTTCGAGGATGTCACGGCTCAGGTTCATCTTACTCAGGATCGCGTGCGTTATAACACCGGCTGCGCGTTCATCGATTACGACAACGACGGGAAGCTCGACCTGTTTGTGGCCACTTACCTGAAGTTCGATTTCGACTCCACGCCGAAGCCGGGCGCGAACCCGTATTGCTTCTATCGCGGCATCGCCGTCAATTGCGGTCCGCGCGGGCTTCCGTTCGACCGTAATATTCTTTATCGCAACGAAGGCGGAGTTTTCCGCGACGTCTCGGTGGAAAGCAGCATTGCGAAGCCCGATGGCAATTACTCGCTGGGTGTCCTCACGGGCGATTTCAATGGCGACGGATTGACCGACATTTACGTGGCGAGCGATCAAACTCCTTCGATTCTTTACATCAATCAAGGGAACGGGAAGTTTGCGGACGAGGCTCTGATGCGCGGCGCGGCGCTCGACGACAACGGCAAGGCGCTGTCCGGCATGGGTGCGGCCGCGGCGGACTATCTGCACGAAGGCATCCCTTCGATCTTCCGGACCAATTTTTCCGATGAGTTGGCAACGCTGTATCGCAACCTGGGGAAGGGAGAGTTTCAGGATGTCAGTGTCGACGCCGGTATGGGCCGGAATACACGGTTCGTCGGCTGGGGATGCGGGTTCTTCGATTTCGACAACGATGGCTGGCCCGATTTGCTTCTGGTGNNAACCGGGAACGGGCGATTCTCTATCGCAACGATCATGGCAGGTTTGTCGATATTTCGGAATTGTCCGGCCCTGGCATCGTGGAGAGGCATTCTTCGCGCGGCCTGGCCTTCGCGGACTACAATAACGACGGAGCGGTAGAAGCGCTGGTGAACAATCAGAATGAAGCCCCCTCGCTGCTGCGGCTGGCGCGAAAGTCGGCCAATCATTGGATCGAACTGAAACTGGAAGGCGTGAAATCCAACCGCAGCGCGATCGGCGCAAAGGTGAAGGTCACAGCAGGAGGGCTGAGGCAGACGGCGGAAGTGCGAAGCGGCGGAAGTTATCTCTCGCAGAACGATCTGCGGCTACACTTCGGACTGGGCGGAGCGGTGACGGTGGACCNNGGATCGAGTTATCGCGATCCGGGAACGGTGAGTATATTAGTCCCTACTTCACCCAAGCCTTACTGCTGACCGTCTCGCTCCCTTCGGTCAGCCGTAGTGTCCGATTCGCTGCCACGTTCGACCAGGTCTGGCTCTGTCCCGCCGGCCAGCGCACTTCAATGCGATCCACCTTCTGTGATTTTCCGAGGCCGAAATAAAGGGTGAAGGAATTCTGCGAAAAGTAGCTGCCGCCGCTCACCACCTCCGCAATCTGCTTGCGGCCCGCCGCTTCCACGGTGCAACGCGCGCCAATGGCGCTGCGGTTCGATCGCGTCCCCGTCAACGAGATGGCGATGGCATTCTGCCGCGCCCCGAAGTTTTTCAGCAGGGTGGGACTCTCGTTCATGTTGACGATCACGATTTCCGGGCGGCCGTCGCCATCGAGATCGCCGGTGGCCAGCCCGCGTGACGGCCGGCGCGGCGCGAATCCAGGACCCGCGGATTCGGTGATATCGGCGAACCGTCCGTTTCCCAGGTTGCGGTAGAGCAGCGTTTTCTGGCGATAGGTTTCACCTAAGGGCGACCGGTCGATTTCCGGATAAACGTGCCCGTTCGCCATCACCAGATCGGGCCATCCGTCTTCGTCCACATCGAGAAACGCAATGCCCCAGCCAAGAAACTGATGGCGGCCGAGACCGGCCGTGGCCGAGACGTCCTCAAAGAACTTGCCATCTTCACTCCGGTATAGCGATGGCCGGTCGCCCGAGAAATTGGTCTTGGCGATATCCAGAAAGCCGTTGCCATCGTAGTCCGCCACCGCGATTCCCATGCCGGCCTGCAACTGGCCATCGGCATTGTAGGCCGGCATTGTAGGCGACGCCTGCCGCATCGCCGCGCTCCTCAAAGGTCCCATCGTGCTTGTTGCGATACAGCAGGCTCGGCGTCTGGTCGCAGGCCACATAGATGTCCGGCCAGCCATCGTTATCGAAATCCGCGGTGACCGCTCCCAGCCCATAGCAACTGCCGGGCGCGAGAATGCCGGCCTTCGCCGAAACATCGGTGAACGTTCCGTCTCCATTGTTGTGGTAGAGCGCATTGTGACCGGCCGGCAGACCGTGCGGCCCGCACCACACGGCCATGCCTTTCCATTCACAACTCCGGCCGCTGCCGGGTTTTGGAACATTCGCGGGATCGAGATCCACGTAGTTGGCGACGAAGATGTCGAGCAGACCGTCGCGGTCGTAGTCGATCAAAGCGCAGCCGGATCCCCATCGCGTGCCTGTCACGGGCAGTCCGGCGCGCTCGGTGACGTCCTGGAACTTGCCATTGCCCAGATTCCGGTAGAGGCTGTTATGGCCGTAGTAAGTCACGAAAAGATCGGGATGGCCGTCGTTGTCGATATCGCCCACGCATGCCGCCTGCGCCCAACCGGTACGCGTCAGACCCGCCTGCCTGCCGACCTCGGTGAAGTGTCCGGTCCCGTCGTTCTTATAGAGCTCCGAACGCGACGGCGGCCCGTTGCCAATGAAGATATCTTCGGCTCCATCGCCGTCGAAATCGAAGATCGCGGCGCCGGTGCCCGTGCTTTCCAGGATGGAATCCTTCTTGTCCTTGCCGCCGAAAGTGTTGGGAACGGTGAGACCCGCTGGCGCGGCGATATCGATGAAGCGAACCGTGGGAGCCTCCGCGGCCGCGGCCAGCATCACCAGGAGAATGAAGAGCCGCATAGCTAGCGGATTCCCATGTCCCGCAGCGCCTGCGCTGCCTGCCGGGCTACCGCGGCATCGCTTCCCTTGGCCGCCTCGCGCAAGTGGGCGGCGGCGCCATCCTTATCGCCCGCGGCCGCAAGCACCGTTCCCAGCCGCAATTGAATGCGCGACAGATCGGGCCGCAGCGCCAGCGCCGCTGTGTATTCACGGACCGCGCCGGGCAGTTCGTTCTTCCGTGCGTGCAGGCCGCCTAGCAACTCATGCGCCTCCACCAGGCCTGCGTCCGCGCGCACGGCTCTTTCGGCCTGCTGTTGCGCGTCGAGGAAGCGGCTGGCACGCGCCAGGGCCAAGGCGTAATCGTACATGTATCCGCCTTCGGGACGCAACTTGATGGCGCGTTCAAAATCGAAAAATGCGGCCTGGAGTTCGCCCGCTTCCGCGAGAATCCGGCCGCCCAGATCCCACGCCGCGTCGTCGAACGGATCGGTCCGCAGGGCATCCTGCAGCGCGGATTTCGAATGGCTCACTTCGGCCAGCCGGCGAGATTGATCCGGCAGCCACGGATCGAGCGCGATGGCTTTCTGAATCCGTTCCGCCGAGGAAGTCACTACGCCGTATCGAAACCACGATTCCGCATCGTTGGGCGCAACCTGAACCGCGCGCGCGAGAATCTGTTCGGCGTTGGGCGGGTCGACTGCGGCCAGAGCGCGCATCGCCCGCACCGAATCCGGTTTCATTTGTAAAGCCCGGCGGTATGCGGCCGCGGACTCGGCTGAGTTTCCCTTGCTCTTCCATCCGTCGCCGAGCACTATGTAAAACTCCTCTTCCCGCGGTTTCATTGCGTCGATCAGCCCTTCCAGTTCCGGCAGTCCGGATGCCACGTTGTTGCCCAGTCCCACCTGCGCCACCGCGCGATACAAGGTGTTTCGCGGAGTCTCGGGCAAAGGAGATGGGTAGTAGGGCACTACCTCTCCGTGATACTCTTCCGCGGGACGCTCCGCGAACATGGGTAGTAGGGCACTACCTCTCCGTGATACTCTTCCGCGGGACGCTCCGCGAACTCAGCGAGTGCATCGGACTGCGCGCGACGCTGTATCAGGTGATCGGTCATGATGACATGCGGAGCGTCCTCGGCCCGGCGCTTCGGCATATGACAGGTAATGCAATCCGCCGCTGTGGCGGTCACACCGGCAGGATGGGACGTCGCGTGGCACTGCGAACAAACCCGGGAATAATGCGTCACCGCCTCCTGGCCGCGCGGAATGCGGTGTGGATCGTGACAGGTGGCGCATTCCAGTTTCCCGCCGCTTTCCAGGAAACAGCGGGATTGGCGCAAGCGGTACACCGAGCTTACCGCCTCAAATTTGCCTTCGTGCCCGCTGCCGGGCGCATGGTCGAACATCAACACGAAATCCGCCAGAGGCTGCCCGGCAATATAGGAGAACGTGCCCCGGTCGAATCGCTGCAGCACGGCCGGGATGCGCCCGCTGGTAGTTTCCAGGTGGCATTGCATGCACACCTCCATCCGCCGCTCGGGACTCAGTTTGGCCGGATTGACAATTCCCGCCCGTCCGGAGGACCGCACATGCTCGCCTCCCGGACCGTGGCACCTTTGGCAATCAATCCCGCCGGGCAGTTCGCCCAGGAACACGGGGTCGCTGCCGGGAGTCTCATTGGCTGCCGGAGTGTCCGGGTATCCATTATGGCAAAACATGCACTTATAAGAGATAAATCTGCGAGTCTGCGGATGTTGCGTGTCGGACCCGGGCACCATGCCCCATTCCCCGCCTTTGTCAGGGTACCAGCCGAGCGGTAACTCAATCAGCATGCCGCGCTCCGTGCGGTGCAGATAGGATCGCGCGTGGTTTCCCGAACCCATCACATAATCAATCCTCACTTCTTCGACGTTGATCTCATTGCCGCCGCCATCCAGTTGCCACCGGCGCTGGAATAACTGGCCGTTCCGCACGGTCATGGCGTAGTGGCTATCGGAAAGGGCATGGTAGTATTCGGGAGTATTCGCGTAGCCCTCGATCGTGTTGGCGGCCTGGGGCCTAAAGAACGAGCGGCCCATTCCGGTGCGAGCATAGTTCACCGCGAGTTCGTTATGGCAGGTAGCGCAGATCCTGGCATCTACATACCCATCCATCGGACTTAGGCCGCGATTTGTTTGCGCCCATAAGACTGGCAGGCCCAGTAACAGGACAGCCACGCTTCCAGAATTCATATCTCCCCGGTATATTGTTTCATAACGGCAGCGGGCGCGAAGGCCGGTAATTTTTCCGGTCTTTACCCGTAAAAACTATTGATTCCCCAAATTGTTAGTGATAGTATCCAGCAAGTTCCGTCTGCCAAGTGGCAGTTCAGGAGGGGATATGCACCGCAGCCTCACAGGGCTTCGAATTGCCCTGTTCGTCTTTTCTTGTGGGAGCGCACTGTTTGCGCAACGCGATCTGGCAACGCTTGCCGGTACAATTACCGACCCCTCCGGCGGTGTGGTAGCCACTGCGAAAGTAACCATCACCGAGGACGCCACTGGTCAAGTGTATTCGCTCCTGACCAACAGCCTGGGTGAATTTGTCCGCCCCGCGTTGAAACCATCCATCTACACCGTCAGTGTGTCTGCACCCGGATTCAAGGTCTCGGAGCAAAAGGGCGTGCTGCTGTCAGCCGGTGAACGCACCGGAGTCAACATCACACTCACCGTGGGCGATAGTCTCCAGACGGTCGAGGTGGCTGCGTCCGCTCCTCTCCTGCAAACCGAAACCACTCAGGTGGGCGCGGCGTTGGACTCCAAGGCGGTCACCGACCTTCCCTTGGGTGGGACCCGCAATTTAGCCTATCTTGCCCGGCTCACTCCGGGTGTGTTGCCGAACGAACCGGGTGCACGCGACGCCGCCAACGGGGGCTTTTCGGCTAACGGCGTTCGTTCGAACGGTCAGAACAACTTCCTGCTGAACGGAGTGGACAACAACATCAACACCATTGATTTCCTGAATCAAACCTCGTATGCGATCGGGCCGGCGATCGACGCCGTGCAGGAAGTCAACATTCAGACCAACGGATACACAGCGGAATATGGCCGCGCGGCTGGCGGCAGACCAACGGATACACAGCGGAATATGGCCGCGCGGCTGGCGGTGTCATCGACGTGACACTCAAGAGCGGCACAAATTCGCTCCACGGCACCCTGTTCGAATACCTGCAGAACCGTGATCTGGACGCCAATACCTGGAGCAACGATCGCGCCGGCCAACCCAAAGGACCGTTCCGGCAAAACCAGTTCGGCGCCACGGCCGGCGGCCCCATCAGGAAGAACAAGCTCTTTATGTTCGGCGATTACCAGGGCACGCGCATCGGCGATTCCGGCGGGTCTTATCCTAACCTCGGCTATTCGGCGTACACCACCGTTCCAACAGCGGCCATGAAGAAGGGTGATTTCTCCAGCCTGCTGGGCGCTACCTATAGCGGGACTGACGTCAACGGGCAGCCGATCGCAATCCAGAAGGGGATGATCTACGATCCGCTTTCGACTACTTACCAGACGAATTCCGCAGGTATTCAGATTCCGGTATCGCGCACAGCGTTCCCCGGGAACATCATTCCCACCAGCAGAATGGATCCCGCGTGGTCGAAGATCATGCAGCTCTATCCTAATCCCAATCAGCCGGTCATTACCGGCAACGCGCCGACCAACGATTTTTATTACAACACGATCGGAGGCCTGACTACCGATCAGGGTGATGGACGCGTCGACTATCGTCTCAGCGATAAGGACAGCCTCTTCGGATCTTTGAGCTGGTCGAATACTTCCAAGACAGACGGCGCTCCTCTGCCCAGCGCTCTGGACGACACCGGCTTCAACGGCGCCGGCGAAATCGACCTCAGCCGCAACGCGCAGATCAGTTATACCCGGGTCTGGAGCCCCAGCCTGCTGACGGAAAGCCGCATCGGCTTCACTCGTCTGGTGACGTCGCGCATCGGAGCCAACCCGAGCACCGATCTGTTCACGCAGTTCGGGATTGGCGGCTACGACCCCACGACCGCTACTGCGAACAATGGCGGACTGCCGCAAATCGGCTTCGGGAACGGCTATCCGACTGTGGGCGCCACCGACTGGGTTCCTACCAAGGAATTCAACAACGTCTGGGACCTGATCCAGAACGTGGCCATCAGTAAGGGCGCGCACTCCTATAAATTCGGCTTCGAATTCCGTTCCGTGAAGTTCCCATTCTTCCAGGTTCCCGATCCTCACGGAAACCTCGGGTTCAGCAACAATGAGACTGCGTTCCCGTCGGGCAACAACGCGTCCAATGGAACCAGCGTGAGCGGCCTGACCGGCGATTCGATGGCTTCGGCTTTGCTTGGCGTGGTGGACAGCGGCGCCATTTCGACCACGAATTTTGTGTCCTCGCAGAAAGTTGCCTTCGCCGGTTACGCGCAGGACGTCTGGAAGATCAATTCACGCCTCACCCTGAATCTGGGAGTCCGTTACGAACTGTTTTCGCCGATCGGCGAGCAATGGGGCCGGCAGGCCAATTACAATTTGCAAAACAACACTCTCTACATCCCGCAGGGCGGCAATTGCAACGCGCCTCTGCCTCCGAACTTCTCGACTCTGTTTCCGACTGTGACGGTGGACCGTTGCCACGTTTCGAACTACCTGGTTCCCTGGGATAAGCTCGATTTCGGACCGCGCGTCGGCATCGCCTACAGACTCGGCGACAAGACGGTGATTCGCGTCGGCTACGGCATGTTCTACGGCGGTGAAGAGAATCAGGGCGGTAGCCCGAACCGCGGTGAAGGTGTGCCGTTCAATGAAACGGTGAACTTGTCGCGCTATCAGGGCAACAGCAGCTTTGTCGGCATCAGCCAGCCTCAGTGCTTCAACTGCGATTTCATGCCGGGAGGCTTCGCGGGTGGATATCCGCTCAGTCCGTTCACACTCAACGCCGGGGTTTCAATGCGCGGCGTGCAGCCGGATTTCCGAACTCCGCTCGTGCATAAGTGGAATTTCATCGTGCAGCGCGAACTGCCGGGCAATATGTCCATCGAAGTAGGCTATGAAGGCAACCATCAGGCGCACCAGTTGATTCTCTGGAATTCCGATCCCTACCCCAATCTTGGCACCTTCAATACGTCGATCAGTTCGGCGAATCTGCAGGAAATTCAGCCGGCCTGCTCCACCTGCCAGTCTGTCGGCAACGGCCTTTCCATGACTTCGTCTTTCGGCGTCGGCAACTACGCCGCCGGTTCGGTGAAGGTGGAAAAGCGGTTCAGCCACGGCCTGCAATTCCTGGCATCCTATGTCTGGAGTCACGCGCTGGCGGACGGCAACACACCGCTGAGCGGCGATACGTCGATCCTGAACCAGACCAACTTTACGGCATCCTATTCCAGCGCGTCCTGGGACATCCGGCATAGCTTTACCAACGGCTTCATCTATGAGTTGCCGGTGGGCAGGGGTCAACATTTTGGTGGCGGAATGAGCCACACTGCTGACCTGTTGATGGGCGGCTGGCAACTCAATGGCATCCTCACCATGAGAACCGGAGACGCCTTCACCATGTCGGGCGCCAGTTGCCACGGAGTGTGGAGCAAGTGCATGCCGGATTACGTTTCCGCCTTCAGCGGAAGCGGCAATGCGGCGCCTCCCGGCGGACGCACTCCCAACGAGTGGTTCGACACCAGCAGTTACACCATCGCCTACTCGAATCAGGCTCTCGGCATCGCGACTGGCGGCAACGTTGGCCTGCAGACGCTCACCGGCCCACCCACGAAGACGCTGGATTTCTCGATCTTCAAGGATTTCAGACTGTCGGAAATGTTTCACCTCCAGTTTCGCGGGGAAGCCATCAATATCGGCAACTTCCCGATCCTGAACAACCCGGATGCCAGTATTGGCGATTCCAAAGCCTTCGGAGGAAACGGCAACTTCGGAGTCATTACCGGCGCCGCCGCATCGACCGAACGCCACTTGCAGTTCTCGCTACGGCTTTGGTTCTGATTCTCCCGAGCGGTCACGCAGAGCGGGTTCTGGATCTAATGGGGCGTGGAAGGCCCCGGTGTGATGCGGATCCCGCCCACGACTTTGCCCAGCGTGCCGTCGCGGCGAATTTCCACTTTATGGGGTCGAAGAGTTGGGCGGCAGTGGTTTGGCACGGACCCCACGATGTAGACTGACGGCGCTTCGTTGGGGCAATCGCCCGGTAACGACTGGTGATTAAGAACGCCGCGCCACCGGCCTAACACCACTTGACTTCGCCCTTCGATGGCGCGGCGGGCAATAATGGTGTGTGATGATCGTCCGGTACTTACGAATCGTCTTGGCCCTGGCCGCCACAGCCTTGGCGCAGGATTCCCGCAAGGTGACCGAGCCTTCCATTCCGCCCGTGTGTGCAGTACTGGTGGCAAATATCGGACGCGCCGGCGGGTCGATTGCGCCGGACGACGAGAGTAAGCCGGATACCGTGCGCATCCAGGCTGCCTTGGACCAGTGTGTGCCGGGCCACGCCGTGGTGCTGCGGCGTGCCGCCGTGCGCCGGGACGCTTTTCTTACTGGACCGCTGGATCTGCGCAAGGGCGTGGTGCTGGTGGTGGAGCGCGGCGCGTATCTCTACGGCTCCAGGGACGCGCGCGATTACGATCGGACGCCCGGCGTGTGCGGCACCATTACGCCGCGCGGAGGCGGCTGCCGCGCACTGATCAATGGCGACAACGTTGCCGATTCGGGCGTGATGGGCGACGGCGTCATCGATGGGCGTGGCGGTGAGACCATCCTGGGACAGCACTTCACGTGGTGGAACCTCGCCGACGAGGCGCGCAAGGGCGGCAGCCAGAACAATCCGCGGCTGATCCAGTTGCGCCATTGCGATAACTTCGTGCTGTATCGAATTACCCTCATGAATTCGCCGATGTTCCATGTGAGTTACAGCAATGGCAACGGGTTCACCGCGTGGGGAGTCAAGATCTGGTGCCCGCAGCGGGCGCGCAACACCGACGGCATCAATCCGGGTAACTCGACCAACGTGACCATCACCCACTGTTACATCCACAACGGCGACGACCAGGTAGCCATCAAGGCGGGAACAGGCGCACCCACTACGCACATCAGCATAGTGCATAACCACTTCTATAGCGGGCAAGGCATGTCGATTGGCAGCGAGACCAATGGCGGCGCCAGCGACATCCTGGTTTCCGATCTTTCGATGGATGGCGCCGACAACGGGCTGCACATCAAGTCGGACAAGACGCGCGGGGGCCTGGTACACGGCGTGACGTATGAGGACGTGTGCCTTCGCGACACGCGGAATCCCGTGGTCATGGAAACTGCCTTTTCGGCGTATGTGCCTACCGCGAACGCGCCGCAAGATCTGATTCCGCAATTTCGTGACATCACGCTGCGCAACGTGAGCATCGAAGGCGATGGCAGGGTCGTGCTGGAAGGTCTGGATTCGGAACATCCTTTGAGCGTGATCTTCGACAACGTGCTATTTGACACACCGGCGAACTTCCGTGTCTCCGCTCACCATGCCGAGGTAAAGGTGGGTCCCGGCCCGTTCAATTTGGAGATCGCCGGCGAGGACGTTCGCGTCGAGGGCACTCCGGGCAAAGGAACGAAGAACGCCTGCACGGCGAAGTTCGTTCCCTTTCCTCTACTGGAATGAACGAAGTTTTAATGTTGCGAATTCTTCATGAAGCGCAGGAAAGTGTAACCCTCCGGACAACTCTTCGTCTATGATTGTGTTCCGCGTCTCACGGAGGGTAAGTGTCTATCAAACTACCTCAGACGCGAATCAGCGGCCAGACCATCATCGATGAGTTGGTCCGCAACATGGAACTAGGACGGCTGGAGATGGCTTACAGCATCCTACTCCCGTGTATCTTCAGCGTTTACCTCCACCCGGACGATTACGCACGCTTGCAGGGCGTCGGGGATCTGATCAAAGAAGATTCACGGCGCGCACTGACTGCGCGCATGGCCGACTGGAACGGCAAGAACTCGCTCTTCCGCAGGAAGTGCAAACAGTATCGAATCGCACAGAACGATTGGTGGATCGAATTGTTTGCCGACGCGGAAGGCGCGGTCCCGCCAGGCGACGTGGAAATCCACTCTGAACTGAACGATGTGGCGCAGCCTGGTTATCGCGGCGTCAAGACAACGCTGATCGAGCGCGAGCCTTCAGTGACGGCGGCGAGAGTGGCGCGCGACCGGCAAATCACGCGCGGAGCGCCCGCCAAGGTATTTGCCGAGATCCGGTACGAGGACGATTCCGGCCGGCAGACCTACTTCGTGACGCAGGGCGAGGTCAGCATAGGGCGCGGCGGTGAGGATCTTTGGGTGGATCTGCCGCTCTACACCAGCGATGAAATCTCGCGCGAGCATGCACGCCTGCAGCGCGATGGGGCCACGGGCCGTTTCACGATCGTGGATCGAAGCCGCAACGGGACGTGGGTCAACGGCCGGCGGCTGACGAAGGGTGCGGAGGTAGAGTTGCCTGATCGTGCGGAGATCGGGATCGCGGACGTAGTCAAGTTGAACTTCGAGGCCAAGAGGTGAGCCAAGTATGCGCCGCAAAGCGGTGGCAGGCGATTGATTTCGCCGCTTTTGGGAAATCTGTTGGCTCTCTCGAAAATGCCTACATAGCCCGAGGAAGACAGGGTCGAAAAACAGGGGCCAGGGGCCGGGGGTCAGGGGCCGGGGCTGTGCAACGGCGCGCTTCGCTCGCCGCACCGGCGGCAAGACCGCCGGCGT
>OKRF01000446.1:0-17237 GCA_900290315.1 Candidatus Sulfopaludibacter sp. SbA3
GGACGATATGCCGCCTGCCGGCCGCGGCGGCGGACGCGGGGGACGCGGCAGCACCCGCGATTTCCTGGGACTCGGACCTCCGCCCGATGTTGCCGCGGCGGCTCGCGGCGAAAAACTCTTTGCCCCGAATTGCGCCTTCTGCCACGGTGAGAAGGCGCGCGGCGCCTCCGGTCCCAACCTGGTCCGCTCTACCCTGGTGCTTCACGACGAAAAGGGCGAACTGGTCGGACCCGCCATCGCCAAAGGCTTCCCCGATAAAGGAATGCCCGGATTCCCGAACTTCACGGCGCCGGAACTCGCCGACATCTCGCAGTATCTTCACTTGCAAGTGGAGCTAGTGGCCAATCGCGGCACTTACAAGCGCCTCAATGTGGTGACGGGCAACGCCAGCGCCGGCGAGGCTTATTTTAACGGCGTGGGAGGCTGCAAGCCCTGCCACTCCGTCACCGGAGACCTGGCGCACATCGGCAGCCGATACGAGCCCGATCAGTTGCAGAATCGCTTTGTCTGGCCCGCCGGCGGACGTGGTGGAGTTCGCCAGAAGGTGACCGTCACCGTTCCCGGCGGCCAATCCATCACCGGCACCGTCAGGAGAATGGATGACTTCGATATCTCCATCACGGATTCTGCAGGGAACTACCACTCCTGGCGGCGCGAGAGCGTCAAAGTGGAGCTCGAGGACCGCCTCGTAGGGCATCGCCGCCTGCTCGACAAATATACCGACGCCGACATGCATAACCTTACGGCATACCTGGTGACTCTGAAATGAGGCGGTACCTGCTGTTGCCGGCGGTCCTGGTGCTGCTTTTGTCCGGACAGGAGGCGCCGCCGACCAACTCCTGGCCCACATACAACGGCGATTACTCTGGCCGCCGGTTCAGCCCGCTGGCCCAGATCAACTCCTCCAATATGGGGAGCCTCACACTGGCCTGGTTCTATCGCATCAACAATGTGGGTCCGCAGCGGGGCGTCGGCAACCCGGTCATCAAATCTACACCGCTGATGGTCAACGGCGTTCTCTATTTCACGATTCCGGACCACGTCTGGGCGCTGGACGCGCGCACCGGCGAGGAGTTGTGGCACTACGTCTGGCAGGATAAGGGCGGCCACCTGGTGGGCAATCGCGGACTCGGGATGTATGGCGATTGGCTCTACTTCATGACTCCCGACTGCTGGTTCCTCTCCCTCAACGCCAAGGATGGCAAGGAGCGGTGGCGCAAGAAGGTTGCCGACGAAAAGCAGCAATACTTCTGTACCATGAGTCCGCTGGTGGTGAAGAATCATGTGATGGTGGGAGTAGGTGGCGATGCCATGGATGTTCCGGGATTTCTGGAATCCCGCGATCCGGAAACCGGAGACGTGCAGTGGCGCTGGAACACCACGCCCCGCAAGGGCGAACCAGGCGCCGAGACTTGGCCTAACCCGCAGGCCATGGAGCATGGCGGCGGTATGACCTGGATGCCGGGCACTTACGATCCCGAGTTGAACCTGATCTATTGGGGCACCGGCAATCCCAATCCCGTGTTCGCCGGACAGGGCCGCAAGGGGGCGAACCTGTGGACCGCTTCCATCGTGGCCTTGAATGCCGACACCGGTAAGCTGGTGTGGTACCACCAACCTTCGCCCCACGACACGCACGATTGGGACAACGTGGAAACGCCCGTGCTGTTCGATGGCGCCTTCAACGGCAAGCCGCGCAAGATGCTGGCGCAGGCCGCGCGCAACGGCATCTTCACGCTTCTGGATCGCGTCACCGGAGAAAGCTTGGTCACAAAAGGATACATCGGGGTGAATTGGATGAAAGGAGTGGACGCCAAGGGGCAACCCATTCCCGATCCCGCCAAGGAGCCCAAGGTGGATGGCTCCCTGATCAACACGCCGGGCGGCGGCGGCACCAACTGGCCTCCACCCAGCTTCAATCCGCAGACCGGCATGTTCTATGTCAACGCCAAGCAGGGATATAGCGTCACTTACCTGACCGACGACGATCCAGAGCCACAAGGTTACGGCGGCGGCGGTGGCGCGGGCCTATCCGAGCCCATTCTGCTGGCTATCGATTACAAGACCGGCGACATCGCCTGGAAGCACCAGTACGCGAGCGGCGGCTTCGGCAATGCCTTTCCGGGCATTCTGACTACCGCCGGCCGTCTCCTTTTCACGGGCGATCCGTCCGGCAACCTGATTGCTTTCGATCCCGCGGACGGGCGCATCCTATGGCATTTCCGCGCCGGCACCATGGTTAGCAACGGACCCTCCACTTATATGCTGCAAAATAACCAGTATCTGATTGCTGGAGCTGGAGACACGCTCTTTGCCTTTAAGTTAGCGCAGTAACGCCGGCGATCTTGCCGCCGGTTCGCATGGACTCCGAAAGACACCGGCGGCAAGACCGCCGGCGTTACCAAACACAGGAACGGAGCGCCGCGGGATGCCCCACGCGCCTGAGGTTACAGACGCCGACTTTGTAGCTCCCAAATGTAAATCCGGGATAAGTCGCGTCGCCCGAATAGACCGCCGTGAGGGTATGGCCGCCAGGAGACAATGTACCCAGCGGAATGCTCACCAGGGGGCTGCCGCTTAGTGACGCAGTAGCAACGGCAGTGGCGCCATCATACACCGTGACCGTTCCGGTGGGCGCAGCGATAGAAAGAGTCGCGTTGGGATTGCTCTTCAGGCTCGTGAGATACGTCTGGTAAGGCACCGCTTTGGTAGTGAAGATCTGTGACTGCACCGTCAACGTGTGCCCGTTTTGCAAAGATGAGGGACCTGGAATCAACTCGCCCGCGATTGGCGCAAACAGCGCGGCTGGGCAGGAATAGGGCGGATTGGAAGTGCTCACATTGTTCTGCACGGTAACTCCCGTTCCGCTCAGCATGGAGGCGAAATTCACGGGATCGGGTCCAAGCTGATAACTCACATATTCCTGCGTAATATCTGAGCTTTTGATGTTATCCATCTGCACGTTGTCTAGAGTGATCGTGGTAGGGACATTTGAGTCGTGCCCTTCAATCTTGACCGTGCCCTCAGTAGTCGCGTGCACATTCTGCAGCGTGATGTTGGCATAGTGCGGGATCAGGTTGCCGGTCGCCCCGGCCGTGTAAAACGGATCCAGCACGATGGCTGCGCGAATGTTCTGCATGCAGAGGTTGCTGTAGGTGACGTTCTGTACCAGTCCTCCGCGGCTGACGTCGCTCTTGATGCGGACGCCCGCAGCGTTGCTGTTGGCGCTGGTGCCTGCGAAGGAGAGGTGGTCGAATAGGATGTTGCTGACTCCGGCCAGTGTGTAGCTGCCGATGGAGGCGCCGTGCCCGTCTCCAAAGTGATTCCCCACCACACTGATATTGGTGGCGCCCGGCGGACTGTTCCCATCCACCGCGACATTGTCGTCCCCGTCGCTGATGTACGAGTTTGTAATGGTGACGTTGTTGGAATATCCGGGATCGACGCCGTCGGTGTTGCGGGCGTCGTAGGGAGTCACAATCTTGATGCCCCACACCGTGACGTTCGACGAAGCGCCCATCGATACGTGAAAGTTGGGCGAGTTCTTGAGCGTGATCTTGTACAGAGTGAAGCTGTTGGTGTTGCTGATCTGCAGCATGCGCGGGCAATTCTGCGTGACCGTGGAACCGGAGACGTTGGCCTGGTTGGCCAGGTCCCACCAACTGCTCGATGCGGGCATGCCGCCGGGCATCATGGGGAGTTCGCCGCGTCCGTCAATCGTTCCATAACCCATCACTCCCGCGCCATCGGCCCGGTTCGCGGTGATCAGCGGCACGCAACCTCCTCCGGCCGTGGTGAGAGTCCCGCAGGTCTGAGCCGGTGAGGAATCGTAGTCGCGCGGATTACGCGACGCGAAGACCGTGACACCGGCATCCACGAGCAGCGTCACCCCTTTGGGGAGCGCGATGGGCGCCATCAGGAACGCGTTGAATGGACCGGCCGGGGCCAACTCCACCGCGTCGCCGGCGGGGCATGCGTTCAGTGCGCTTTGAATTGCCGCCGTGTCGGTGACAGTTTCCGATGGGAGCGACATACCAGTTGCGTTCGCGGACAATTGCGCCGCCAGCCTGGCGCACACCGGCGGAAACGCCGGCTCGGCCACCTGCCGGGTGTCCTGCGCGGAAAGTAAGGCTGCGGCCCCAAGAGCCCAGAAAGCCAGCCTCATTATTGTACGGTCAGCACGTTGCTCTTCGCCGCCACGGTCACGCCGTCGCTCAGAATGTAGCGGACCTCGTACTGCCCGGCACGAGCGGGAACGGTGATGCCTATTTGCCCCGTGGTGGTGCTCCCGATGCTTCGCGGAGAGAGCACGTTGGAATTCGGGTCGCCCACCAGGAATAGCCCGATGGTGTCCTTGGTGTTGTGGCCGGAGGCGGCGCTGTAATCGATTGTGACCGAACCGCCTACCGCAACGGTACTCGTCGTGATATTCACGGTGTATGGCACCCACCCGCCCAGCACGAACCCCGGATCGCTCCACTGCGCCGCCTCAGGCGCCGAGAGTTGCCTCGAAAACGGCGCGCGCTGGCTTACGTCCAGGAAAGCGGTGCCGGCCAGGTTGTAACTCTGATACTCCCAGAACTGCACGTTGGGCGCGGTGGTCGCATTGTTGAGCAGCCAGCCGGCGGGAATGATCTGCGGACCCATCAGGCTCTTGATGTAGATCACCTGGCTGTACGGAAAGACCGTGGGGTCGATTCGAGCCAGGTAAGAGCCGGTGACTCCGTTGGCGGCGCTCAGTGTGCAGTTCAGGAACACGTAACCGTTCTGCCCCTGCCCGTTGCGGATCTGCGTATAGTACCCGCTGGAAGTGAGCGCTTTGAGTTCCGTATACTGCAGGAACACGGCCCCGTTGCCCCACATGAAATCGACATCACCTTCAATGTAACTGTCGGTCACCAGTGCGGCGCCCTGTAACATCAACGTGTCCTGATAGCTGGAAAGGTTCACGCGGTTCAACAGAATGCGGTTATTGTTGCCGCGGAAAGATTCCGCCTGCGAGCCTCCGTGGGGCGTGGTATTGTGCAGGGAGATGTTTTCCAGGGTGAAATCGCTGGCATCCACGCCGAACTGGGCGCGCGAGTTGCCGTTGTTCAGCACGTTGTTGTTGGAGTATTGCAACACGGTGCCATAGCGGTCTTCGCCGTGAATAGTAATGAACGGCTTGTTAGAGGACACATAATTGATTTCGGTATAAGTGCCCTGCTTGACGGTGATGACCACTGGATTCGTGTTATTCGCCGGCGCGAAATCGATGGCGCCCTGAACGGTGCAGAAATCGCCGCCGTCGAACGCCACGGTGAGCGCGCTAGAGCCCGCTGCCGGTCCGCCGCTCTTGATGGTGAACTTCCAGTAGGCGGGGTCGGTGAAGCCGGCAAAGGGCGCACCCGCCGGATCCAGCAGCACCCCCGGATCCATNNAAAGGGCGCACCCGCCGGATCCAGCAGCACCCCCGGATCCATCGCCACTGAGTAAGTGTCGTTATAAGGAAGCTGTTGATGGAGATAAATGGCTGCGACGTTTCCCGTGGCGATGATCGGATAGTACACGAAGGGCGATCCGCCTATGCTCCTGGTCTGCGGGCTGGCGCTCATATCGATGGTGTCCACCACCGTGCCCTTGGAGTTATACACGCGCACTTGACCGGTCTTGCCCACCTGTGGCGCCTGGTCGAAGGCGATGTAGAGCGGCGTATCGCTGCACAGGCCGCTCTGCAAATTGTACGGACGGAAGCCCAGCGGCGTCATAGGCGAGGTGACCAGCAGACTGGCATTGGCGCTGGTGACACTGCCGCTTGAATTGCTGACTACCACGCTGTAAGTAGCGGCGTCGCTGATCTGGGCGCTATGAAACGAGATGATGAGTCCGGTCTCTCCAGGAAGCAGTGCCCCGTTCTTGAACCACTGATAGAAGAGGTTGTTGCCGTAGGCGGTCACCTGGATGCTGCTGGGCTTCCCGAGAGTCACAGTGGTATTGGCCGGCTGAAATATAATGACTGGCGGCGGTGGAACCGGGGTATCGCTGATCGCCAGCGTCACTGGGTTGCTGGTGGCACTGCCCCCGGCATTCGTCACGACTGCCGTGTATGAGCCGGCATCGCTGTGCTGCACTTTCGTCAAGGCCAGAACCGGCGTGAGAGTCGACGCGTTGCCAGCCAACGGCTGACCATCCTTCTGCCATTGGTAGGAAAGGCCCGCTCCGCTGGCGCCCACCGCCATGGTGATGTCGCTGCCTACCTGCAGGGTCAGGCTGTTGGGCTGCGGTTGACTGGTGATTACCGGTGGCGCAGGAGTGTATTTCACCAGCAACTCGGTGAACGCGATGCCGTTCGTGAAATTTGTGCCGCCCACGCGAAACGTGAAATAGTCGAAGGAGACATTGGGCGTGGGACTGGTCTCCGTCGCCGTGTAGTTCAGACCGGATAGCGCACCGCCAGTGACCGCGGTGGAAATTTGGGTATCGGTGGCTGTGAGTCTCTGGATGGTATATACGAGCGTGTATGGCGTGCTATTCGCCAGCGCCTGGCGCGCCGTTGCGCCCGTGCCTGTGATGGGCGAGAAGTCGCCAAAGCTGTTGAAGACGTTTGCACTGGTCAGGGTAGTTCGCCGCGCAATGACGAACGGGCTGCCGGTGCCGCTGGCGAAGTAATCCAGCGCGTAGCCTGTGTCACCTACGAAGGTGGCATCGTTCTGCCCGCCCGAGAGATTGCCCGTATTGCGTGTGCCCTGCGAATCCAGCACGCCCCAGCGCACATCCTGTCCGTTGTTCGCGAAACCCGTCAGTGAAAAGGTGACGGAGACCGAGAGTTGACCTCCCACTCCGAGGATGATCGGCGACCCGGCCTGGGTGAAAAACGCCCAATACGCGTCGGACGAGGTGCCCGCCGGGGTGAGATCGAAGGTCACCGATCCCACCTTATCGGTGCGGGTATTATTCGTCCTTCCGTTGTACAGCCATAGGGAATTGTGGGCCAGATCCTGCAGTTGACTGTTTCCGTTGGCAAAGACATCATCCACCACGGTGGAGGATGTCTGGGCAACGGCAGTGATCACACAAAAACACAACGGAGCGTATCTGAGGAGTCTCATGTCTGTGATCGCCTCCAGGCGTGTCGAGACCGGTCGATTTGGTAGCGCCGGCGGTCTTGCCGCCGGCGGTATCATTCTACGTCCATCCCTCACCGGCGACAAGCTCGTCGGTGCTACCGATTCCCGGCAGGCCTGGAGGCCTATACTCTACAAAACATCTACCAGACTAAGCGGAGCGCGGTCTCCAGGCGGCGCGGTGTATTGGCCTGGGAGCCGATAGTCCCGAATGCCGCGTTGGTCGGCGCCGTGTTCGGTCCGCCGAACGTCACATGATTGGTGAGGTTGAACGCCTCGAAGCGGACTTGCAGGTAGCGCTTCTCTCCGAACCGGAAGTTCTTGTCGAGAGAAGTATCGACCTGCTTAACGGGGTCGCGGCGCAGATTGTTGTACTGCAGGTCGAAGGTCNNATTGGGTTGATGGGCGTTCAAGTGGAGCGGCCCGCCATAGTAGATGTAGTTGCCCCAGGTGAGGAGCGGTCCCGATTGCAAGGTAAGCACACCGCTGGTCTTCCAGCCGCCGATCAGGGTATCCACCCAGCGATTTTGCAGGTTGAGTTTCTTACCGTGGCCGATCGGCAGTTCATATGTCGCGGTCATGACCTCACGGAGCGGGCGGGAATCCGAAGAAAGGCGCTTCTCCGGCTGGGGGTCGGACGGATTCAGATAAGCCAGGCGGTCTTCCATCCGGTTCCAGATGAAGTTGTTGATGAGAATCAGACCGTGCCCGTACCGCTTTTGCAGGCGCACGTTCAAGCTCTCGTAATAGCCGGAGCCCGCCGGGTTGTTGAGCTCCGTGATGCCGTTGACCGAGAACTGCGGGAACGGAACCACCAGGCTTTGCAGGGTGGTGGTGGATCCGTTCAAAGCGGAAACGGAGGGGATCAGGCCCTTGAACGGGTTGGAATTTGTCGGCAGGGTGCCGGTCAGTTCGGTGATGACGGTGTTATCGCGGCCCAGCGAGGTGCTCATGAACTGGCGTGGGATGTAATTGAGGTTGGTGCTGATGGCCTCGTGCACGCTGTGGCTGCCGATATAGGCCACTTCCAACACTAGGGCGCCCGGCAACTGCCGCTGGAGGCTGAGTTCCCAGCGGATGTTGTAGGGGTTGACCAGGTTGGGGTCGATGAAGCTGATGGCCGTGCCCAGGGACGTCGCGGCGCCTTTCGAAGAACCGGACGGTTGGAGGAAGCCAGTCGGGAACGGGTTGGCGAGCGTGGAGGGGGGCGGGGGCAACAGCGATGTCTCTGTGGGAATGGGCGTATTCTGACTGAAGCCCGGGGAAATCGGCGTGGGAAGTTGGACGGGATCCACCAGTACGCCGACGCCGCCGCGGATCACGGTCTTATCGTCGAACAGGTGCGGCGTCCAGGCGAATCCGACGCGCGGGCTGAAGATGTGGGACTTGGTGCTATAGATATCCGGGCTGCTGGAGGACGCGAAAGTGAGCCCGCCCGTCGGGTGGAAGTTGGCGGCAGGCCATTGCGGCTGCGGGTTGGCGGCATAAGCGGCGGCAGCGGCTACGTTGAGGCCGTTGTTGGCGTTCGGGTCGAACCCGTTTACCGTGCGGTTCCATCGTTCTCTTTCAGGATAATCGTGGTCGAAGCGAATCCCCAGATTCAATGTCAGATTGTTCTTTACACGCCAATCGTCATTGAGGTACAGCCCCAGGAAATTGGCCTGTACCGTGGTCTGTGTATTCAGATCCAAACTGCCGCCGCTGGGAATGCCGAGCATGAACTCGGCGAGGTCCTGCCCGAAGACATTGGTGCCCGCTGTCAGAACTCCGTTAACCGGTATGGCACTGTTTACCCAGGTCCCGGAGAAGGCATAGGTGCCCGAGGGATTATTGAAGGTGTATGCGCTCCAGCGGTATTGCCGGGCGTCCACGCCCATCTTGATGGTGTGGTTGCCGTGGATTTTCACTATCTGTTCGTAGATCTGGAAGATGTCGTTCACGTTGGTGCCGTCACCGTTGTAACCCAAGGGCTCAAAGGTGGCGCGTGCGCCGGCAGCGACGCTGGTGCTCAGGAAGGTGATGTACGGCAGCATTTTGAATTCGGAGGTGGCATCGATATAGGACGGGAATCCCAAAGACGTGGGGTCGATGCCGTCGGACGGCGACGCGTGGTTCTCGAAGTAGCGCGTCCAATTGAAGCGGAAGTCGGACACCAGTGTGGGCGAAATGGTGGCGATATCCTCGATCGTGGTGCCCTGGTTGATGCGATAGAGGTAGTTGCCGGTGGCCTGGTTGCCGAAGTAGGGGCCCTTGTTCTGCGCGCGATTGCTGTGGCGGGCATCGATAGAGAGGCGATTGCGGTCGCTGATGCTGATATCCATGCGGCCCAGTTCGTTGTCGTAGCCATCGCTATCCACGGCAGTGACAATGTAGTTGTTCTGTCCGCTTCCGTTAGAGAGGCCGGGGCCGTTGGCTGCCGGGAAGTAGTTCATGTACGCCTGCGCGATCGGGCTGATGCGATTGCTGGGAATGATATTGCCCGGGAACGGAGTTCGTGTAACCAGCGTTCCCGAGAGCACTCCCGTATTCGGGTCGTAGATGATGGCCGGGTTGGTTGGGAGCTTGGCCAGCGCGGAGAAATCGCCGGTCCGTTCGGCTGCCGTCGGCACCGAGGTGAAGTCTTCCGGGCTGCCGGTCTCCACCGGCGAGTCGGCGGGGTCGGAATCGCGCATGCCTTCCCAGCCGAAGAACCAGAAGACGCGGTTCTTGCCGTTGAAAATCTTCGGCACGAGCACCGGTCCGCCGGCCGTGATGCCGTACTGATTCTGGTGATACTGCGGGCGTTTGACGCCGCTTCGGTTGTTGAAGAACGTGTTGGCGTCCACCGCGGACGTCTGGTTGTAGATGTAGGCGGAGCCGTGCAGACCGTTGGTGCCGCTCTTGGTGATGACGTTAACGCTGCCGCCCATGGCGTGGCCGTTGGCGGCGTCCATGTCGAAGGCGGCCACGCGCACTTCGGTTACCGCGTCCTGCATGGGGCTGTAGGCCATCTGGTTGGCCTGGCCGGCATTGGGGGCGCCGTTCAGCAGCATCTCGTTATGTACAGCGGGCGCGCCTCCAATGGTGATGTCGTTAACCGCGCTGTTGTCGAACGGGCGGACTGGACCTGGCTCGAAAGTGGAGATCACGCCCATCGCCAGGTTGCCCAGCATCCCCGGGGTACGGCCGTTGACCGGGACGTCCTCGACTTCGGCGCC
The DNA here is from genome assembly GCA_900290315.1 of Candidatus Sulfopaludibacter sp. SbA3. Taxonomy (GTDB): domain Bacteria; phylum Acidobacteriota; class Terriglobia; order Bryobacterales; family Bryobacteraceae; genus Sulfopaludibacter. The sequence goes on from OKRF01000446.1 coordinate 10,301, forward strand.
GGTGATGACCTGACCCAGCGATGGACTCGACGTGATCATCACGGGCGCTTCGGCGGTGACTGTCACTTCCTCGCTCAGAGCTCCGACTTCCAGTTTGATGTCGATCACGGGATTCTCTCCCGCGCTCAGGGTCAGTCCCTTCTGCTGGAACTTCTTGAAGCCCGCGGCCTCCGCCTCAATGTCATAGGTCCCCAGAGACAGGAACGGAACCGTGTACTTTCCCGTGGGTCCGGAGACGGTATTGCTCTTGGTGCCCGTGCGGGTCTCGGTGATGACGATCTTGGCGTTCGGGATGGAAGCGCCCTGCGCATCGGTGACGTTGCCGCTAAAGGTGCCGCGGTATTCCTGCGCGAATAGCGCGCTTCCCAGCAGAAGCGCGGAAGCGAACAATATGTGAATTTTCATGTACATGACCTTTCTGGAATCAAAATCCTTCTGACCGCGGAGGCGCGGAGGCGCGGAGGAAAACGCGGAGAAGACAGAGATCTTGGGCCTGTCGTTGAAATTCGGCCTATGATTGCCCTTGTCATTCTTTCTCTGCGTCTTCCTCCGCGCCTCCGCGTCTCCGCGGTGAGTTTTTCTGTGCTAGAACTTCAACTTCAAACCCATCTGAATCTGCCGCGAAGTGTTGGCCTGACCGGTGATGGTGCCGAATGACGAAGAGGTCGGACTTACGTTCGGCGCGGCGAATTCCGTTCGGTTGAACGCGTTGAATGCTTCAAATCGGAACTGGGCGTTCATGCGCTCCGTAATGTGGAAATTCTTCAGCATCGACAGATCCACGTTGTTGGCTGCGTCGGAGCGCAGGTTCTGAAACATCTGCGGGAAGGTGCGGTAGTTCTGGCTGAGCTGATCGGCGGAGACCCGATCGAAGCGGGTCACATCGAACGCCTGCGCCAGGTTGCGCGGCTGCATGTTCAGCGGGCCACCCAGATAAATTACGTTGCCCCAGGAAAGCGCTCCGCCGCTCTCCCAGGTGTAGATGCTGTTGAGCACCCAGCCGCCCACCACCAGGTCCACCGGCTTGCCCGCCGTGCCCAGGAACTTTTTGCCGCGGCCAAACGGCATCTCATAGCTGCCGGTGATCACGAAGTGATCCGGGTAGTCGCCGCTGGTGGGTCCATATTGAAATTTGTAGTCGCCGGCGTTGTTCTGGAACGAACTGAGCTGGCGCGAGTGCTGATAGTTCACCGTGGCCTGCACGCCGTGGGAGAAACGCTTCTGGAACATCACGCTGAGCTCGTTGAACGTCCCCCATCCGGGATTGCTGTTGCTTTGCGTGACACCGGTGAATTCCGGAAACGCCTGCAGCAAAGTCGCCACCGAAATGGTGGAGCCGCCGTTCGTGGAACCCGCGGGCAGCAGGTTGGCGAGAGGATTGGGCACCACCGCGGCCAGCGCGTTGATGGTGGCCTGGTCGCGGAACGGCGAGCGGCTCAGGAACGGCAGCAGCGGCGTGGAGGAAATGGCGTTGCTCACCGTGCCGTGTACCTGTTTATTGCCCACGTACCCCACCTGCAGCATCATGTCTTTTCCAATCTGCTGCTGCACGTCGAAATTCCAACGCACGCTGTATGGATTGGTGATGTCTGAGGTATAGAAACTGATGGAGTTCCCCAAGTTGGTGTTCACACCCAGCGCCGAACCCACCGGTGTAAGGATGCCCGCCGGGTAAGGATTGCTGAACGTGGCGTATGGCGTCAGGTAGCTGTTGTTGGTGGGATTCAGCGTGGTGGTCTGGCTGAATCCCGAAGTGGGACCGGTCAGGTAGGCGCCAATGCTGTTGTTGAACAATCCGAAGCCCGCGCGGAATACCGTCTTGCTGTGCAACTTCTCCGGTGACCAGGAAAGACCCAGACGCGGACTGGGGAAGAATGCGGGCAACGAATAACCCGAACGGTCCGATGGCGAAGCGAACGTCAGCCCGCCCAGCGCGTCGAACGCGCCCACCGGGAGTTGCGCGACGGGATTCTTGGCGTAGGCCGCCGCGGCTGCCTGCGCCACGGAGTTCACCGCTGTGGGATTGAAGCCGTTGACGATCCGGTTGTACCGCTCCGCAATCGGCGTTTCATGTTCGAAACGAATTCCGGCGTTGATGGTCAGCGTGGAACTCACGCGGAAATCGTCCTGCAGATACCAGCCGAACAGATAGCTGCGGTAGGCATAGCCTGTATTCACGTCGAACTGACCCGCGGTGGGCAGCCCCATCATGAAGTCTGCCATCGAACCGCCAAACGGAGGGGCGGTCTTACCGGTTCCGGCGGTGATCCAGTTGGTGCCGAATGTGAATGTGCCGGCCGAGTATCCGGGACTCAGGCTGTTGGCATCGTAACGCCGGAAATCGAAGCCGGCCTTCAGAGTGTGCCGGCCCATCACCTTGGTGACCCCCGTCAACCATTGCGCCGAAAGGAACGGCGAGATGGATCCGGGAGAAGTGCTGGCGCCCGCATAGTTACTGTCGGAGAACGAAACACGCGGCATGGCTCTGTCCAGCGAATAGCTAGCCATGTAGCTGGGGAAACCCAGCGTGGTGGGGTCGAATCCCGCGCTTTTGATAAAGCTGCTCGAGTAGCTGCGGGTGATGCCGACCCGGGTATCCACCACGAGAGTCGGCGAGAACATGTGCACATCGTCCACCACTCCGCCCCACAGGTCGAGCCCGCTGAACTGGCCGCTGGCCAGATTGCGGAAGATGTCGGCCTGCGCATTCGTGTAGGAGCTCTCGTGCATGGTGAAGAACAGCTTGTTGTTCGACCCCAGGTTGAGATCCGTGCGCCCCACCCAGGAGGCGAAATTGTTNNGGTTGGGCAGCGGGAAATACTGCAAATAGGCCTTGGCGATGCTGTCCAGACGATTGGCCGGGATAATGTTCCCGGGCAGCGGCTGCCGCGTGATGTTGGTGCCACTCAGCACGCCGGATTGCGGATCGTAAAGCTGATAGCTGGATCCCAGGGCGAGCAACCCCGAAAAATCGCCGGCGCGCTCCGCCGCGGTGGGAACGGCCGAGGTGCTGACACTCGGACTGGAGTCTTTGAAGCCTTCATATGCCAGGAAGAAGAAGACCTTATCCTTGCCGTTGAACACCTTGGGGATTCGAACCGGACCGCCGATAGTGCCGCCGTACTGGTTGCTGCGCGTCACTGCTTGCTTCTGTCCGGCGGCATTCAAAAAGAACTGGTTGGCTGCCAGCGCCGAGGTCTGATTGAACTCGTAGAGCGATCCGTGAAACTGGTTGTTACCGCTCTTGGTGGTGATATTGACGGTGCCGCCCAGCGTATCGCCATACGCGGCGTCCGCCTGGTACAGTTCCACTTTCACCTCGTCCACGGCGTCCATCGAGGGGCTGAATCCGCCGGCGCGGGCGGCGCTGCTCATGTTCGGCACGCCATCCAGCAGGTACTCGTTGGATCCGGAATTGGCGCCGCCCAGCGAGATGTCCACCGCGCTCGAAACGTCGTAGGGCTTGACTTCGTTGAGCAGGTGTTTCTGCTTGGGAATCACCCCCAGCGCATTGCGCGCCAGCGCCAGCGGAGTGTTGCCGTTCATGGGCAGATTTTCCACTTCGCGCGTGGTGATCACCTGTCCGGCCGATGCGCTCACGGCATTCACCAGCGGAGCCTCCGCCGTCACTGTAACTGAGTCGGTGGTGTTACCCACTTCCAGCCGGATATCTTCGGCGATGCGCTCGTTGGTCCCGATTTCGATGCCGCTGTGGACGTACTTCTTGAAGCCGGCCACTTCCGCCGTCACTTGATATATGCCGGGGACCAGAAACGGCATGGTGTAGTTGCCATCTGGACCCGAGACGGTCTTGGAAACCGTATTCGAATCCGTTTTAATGACCGTGATATTGGCGTTCGGCACACCCAGCCCCGCCGGATCGGTCACTCTGCCCATCAAAGTACCGCGGAATTCCTGCGCGGATAGAATCGCTGCGATCACAGGCAGCAGGAACATCAACCTCTTCATGTCGACCTCCGTGCTCTTCCGGGAGCACCGACTAACCCTGAACAGTTAGCGCCATAATAACCCGACTCACTACATCCGACAAGTTATTGTTTGATATAACAACAAACATATAGCGTTAACGGGACCTCTTTATTCCACTGGGACGCAAACGTTTACACCCGATTGGCGTAACCAGCCCCAAAGGGTCATTTCTCTAGCCTCTAGATTGCGATTGGGGAAGAAGAAGCAGGCCACCGAACCGATGCCTACCAGTACCAGGTGCCCAATCACTCCGATCATGTAGTTGTGCAGCGGGAAGTTGAACCTTCCCATGTCCCACAGCCTGCCGCCATCCAGCGTGAGCGTGGCCCACGTGGTGAACACCAGGCTGGCGCCGATTCCCATGTACGCCGCCGTTGCCCCGGCCCGCGCCACCAGAAACGCCAGCAGAAAGAGCCCCGCCAATCCTCCCGCCACAATCGCCGAGACCGTGTACCACAGGCCCAATGCCGTACCGTTGGTGTGCGCCAGAACGGTAGCGATCACGATGCACAGCGCACCGCACGCCGCCACCACCGCTTTGGCCACCACCAATCGCCGCCGCTCGCTGGATGCCGGACGAAGTACGCGGTAATAATCCTCCACGGCGATGGCGGCCAGGCTGTTGAAGTCGGATGACAGATTCGCCATCGCCGCCCCGAACAGGGCCGCCAGGAACAGCCCCGCGAGGCCGGGCGGAACGTGGGTGGTGATGAAGTAGGGAAATACCTGATCCGCCTTCATCGCGGGCGGTGCTGACCGGTAGAACTCCCAGCACAGGGTGCCGATCAGCATGAACAGGGTCCACACCGGAATGCAGAGCAGCGATCCCAGGGCGATGCCGCGCAGAGCCGCGCGATCCGTGTGAGCCACCAGGTATCGCTGCACTACCGTCTGGTCTGCGGTGTACCGCTGCAGGTAATAGAAGAACCCGTAAATGGCCAGCACCAGCACGGTGGGCTTGGTGAAATCCGGCGCCATGCTTCCCAGGCTGATTTTGCCGCTGTGCCACGCGTGCGCCATTACGGCCCCCGGCCCCTCCGCCGGCAGGAGCAATAGGTAGCCGACGCAGATGGCGATTCCCAGCCACAATGCGAAGCCCTGAATCACATCCGCCCAAATCACCGCCTCGATGCCACCGGCCAAGGTGTACGCCACCGTCACGATGCCCACCAGGATGATGACCGAATCCGTCTTCCAGCCGGTCATGCTGCTCACTGTGAGCGCCAGCAGGTAAAACACGAAGCCCATCTTCGAAAAATGCCCGAGCGCGTAGGCGATGGACCCGTAGACGCGCGCCGGGTATCCGAACCGCCGGCCGAAATATTCGTACGCACTGGTGCGCACGGTGTGGCGGAAGAACGGGATCACCACCAGGGCGGCCACGGCTAGCACGGGCACCACCATCAGGCCCGGAACTAGGTTGGACCAATCGCCGGCGTAGGCCGACCCCGGGTAGGCGATGAACGTCACGCTGCTGATCAGAGTGGCCAGCAGCGACATGCCGGTGGCCCAACCGGGAATGGATCGCTTGGCCACGAAGTATCGCTCGGTGGACGTCTGGCGGCGCGAGAAACGCAGCCCCAGCGAGAGCAGCGCCGCCATGTACGCCACAATCACCACCACGTCGATCCAGCGAACGGTTGCCATGCTATTTCGCCCCGCGCCTCCGGCTGTTCGCCATGCGCGCCGCCATGCGCATGGCCTGCTTCATGCTCCGCGGGTCGGCCAGATTTCTGCCCGCGATATCGAAGGCCGTCCCGTGGTCTACCGAGGTGCGAATAATCGGAATGCCCAGCGAAATGTTGACCGTGCCTTCGAAATCCAGCAGCTTCATGGGAATGTGGCCCTGATCGTGATACATGGCCACCACCAGGTCGTAGGCCCCACGCGACGCCTGCAGAAATACGGTGTCGCCGGCGTGCGGTCCGCTGCAGTCGATTCCCTTGGCGCGTGCGACGGCCACCGCGGGAGCGATGAAACACCCGTCTTCTTCGCCGAAAAGTCCATGCTCGCCAGCGTGCGGATTCAGCCCACAGACCGCGATGCGCGGCCGCGCGAAGCCGAGAAGTTGCATCGCCTCGTTGCCCAGTTGTATCGTGCGGACGATTCGCTCCGTGCTCAACGAGCAGGCTGCACGCAGCGGCACGTGGGTAGTGACGTGCACCGTAGCCAGCCGCTCGCTGGCCAGCAGCATGCGCGATTCGGTAGCGCCGCAAAGTTCCGCGATGTACTCCGTGTGGCCCGAAAACGGGCGTCCCGAGAGCGTCACTGCTTCTTTGTTCAGCGGGGCTGTGACCATGGCATCCGCCTCGCCGCGCAGGCACATTTCGGTGGCGATCCGGACGTACTCCACGCCCGCCGCGCCGCAACGGGCGTCCAGTTTGCCGAAGGCGAAGTCGTCGACTCCAGCCAACGCGCGGACGTCGTGGAGCGTGGCATTCTGCAAGGCTCCGTCCAGCACGCGGGCATCGCCAATCACCACCCAGTGCGCCAGGGCCGCGAGTTCGGCGTCGGCCACGGCTTTGCGCACGATCTCCGGCCCGACCCCGGCGGGGTCGCCCATAGTCAGTGCGATGGTGGGCAACCCGCTCATGAGAAGAACTCCGCCACGCGGATCAGCGCGTCCGGTGCTCCGAATCCGCCCGATTTCGTCACTACCGGCACGCCATCGAAGCGGCCGCATCGCAGAATGCCCCAAGGAATGCCGGGCAGGATTTCGTCGCACAAATCGATTCGCCGGGCGCCAATGAGGCGACAGACTGCCGCAGCGGTATCGCCGCCCGAGAGCACTAACGCGCCGGCGTCCGGAATCGAGTCGAAAGGCGAGATGAGGCTCTCGGGCCGCGCCTCTCGCAGTTTCGCGACTTGCTCCAATGTGACCGGATGATCCGACCCGATTACGAACACCACTCCCTTACGGTCGTGGCTCGGATCCGAGCCGCGCGCG
>OKRF01000446.1:17245-18198 GCA_900290315.1 Candidatus Sulfopaludibacter sp. SbA3
CCCTTACGGTCGTGGCTCGGATCCGAGCCGCGCGCGTCAGCAAGCGGTTGCATCCGCCGCGCCAAAGCCCCCGCTAGTCCGCCCGATCCCGCCCAAAGAATCCGCTTTCCGCTCGCCATCCCCATCCGTACGATCTCATCGAGATCCTCATCGCGAGCAGCACTGGCGGAAACCACGCGCGCGCCCCCGGATATCGCGTAACCCACCGCACCAGCCGATGCAACCGCATCCGCACGCAAGCAGCGCGAGACCTCCCGGGCGTTACTCGCATTCACAATTCGCCCCATCGCGGGAAAGGCCGGAGTGGCCACCGCGGCCTCGCAATCGAATGCCCGCATCGCCGCCGCTATCTCCGCCCCTGGATTTCCCCGCAAAACCGAATCGATTTTCTTGAACACCACTCGCGCCCGCAGCCAATCCGCCACCTGCTGCATTAACGCCGGCGCCTCTTCTTCCGGTAGATTCCGGCTCTCTGTACTGACCGCAATCACCGTCGCTCCCGCGGGCGGCGCATCCATCGCCAGCATCACGTTGGCCGAGTACCCCCGCCGCGCAAACTGCACCGCGGCGTCGCACGCGCCCGTCAAATCGTCGGCAATCACCAGGCAGTCGAGTTCGTTCATACAGCCGGCAGTACCCACGGAGCCCGATACTTCTTGGTCATCATCGCCTGCGCTTCGGCGTCACCCGGAAACGTCTCCGCTTTGGCATCCCATCGCACCTCACGCCCCAAACGGTACGCGATGGTCCCCACGTGGCACGCCGATACCGAACGGTAACCCGTTTCGACATCGGCAATGGGCCTCTGGCGCGACCGCACGCAGTCCAGGAAATTCTGAATGTGTGCCTCCTGGCAACTGGGGTCGATGTGCAGACCCGTCTCCTGCATCGCCTCGCAACGCGGCTTAGCAGGGATCCTGACAGTCCGGTCGAATCCCGCGGGCCACGCCACA
>OKRF01000446.1:18208-55720 GCA_900290315.1 Candidatus Sulfopaludibacter sp. SbA3
CGCAACGCGGCTTAGCAGGGATCCTGACAGTCCGGTCGAATCCCGCGGGCCACGCCACATTCCCGCCCTTCAACCACGCCTCCACGCGGTCATAATCGTTGGGGAAGCGCGCGGCATTCTCCGGGACCACTTCCCAACTGCCGCGATCCACAATCAACGTGCCGTTGGTGCCATAAAACGCGACACCGTTGGGCCGCGCCTCCAGCCGCCGCGAATTCCCCTGCCGCACGCTGTAGCGCACAATGAAGCCGGGGTAGTCGAACACAGTCATCAGCGTGTCCGGCGTCTGGCAGTTGTCCTTCAGGCAGAAGCGGCCGCCCGCCGCACTGGCCGATAGGGGCCCATCCACCTTCATAGCCCATTGAATAATGTCCATGTGATGCGCGCCCCAGTCGGTCATCATGCCGCCCGAGTAATCCCAGAACCAGCGATAGTGCCAGATGTAGCGGTTGCGATTGTACGGCACCCTGGGCGCTGGTCCCAGGTACATCTCCCAATCGAGGCCATCGGGCGGCGGACCATCCGGCGGATTGCCGGCGCCTTCCGGCGTATCGTTCTCTTCGTTCCAGCATTCGATCATGGTGACCTTGCCGATGTGCCCCTTCTGCACCAGGTCCACAATCTTCTGGAAGTGCGGCGCCGAGCGCTGCTGGCTGCCGGTCTGCACGATGCGATTGTATTTGCGCGCCGCCTTCACCATCATCTGGCCTTCGTGGATGGTGTGGCTCAGCGGCTTTTCGCAGAACACGTCTTTGCCCGCCTGGCATGCCATGATGGTTGCCGGCGCGTGCCAGTGATCGGGAACGGAGACGAACACCGCGTCGATATCCTTGCGGTCGAGGATGCGCCGGAAGTCCTGATACCCCGCGATGCTGCCGTTCGACGCCCCCACGGCCTTGTCCACCAGCGGCTGATACACGTCCGACACGGCCACCACTTTGGCGTCTTTGGTCCGCAGGCAGATTTCCAGTTCGTAAGCGCCGCGCGTACCGAGTCCGATTTGCCCGATGCGAACCGGATCGCCTGCCGCCCGCGCGCTCTGGATGAAGGGCGCTGCGGCCGCCGCGGTCTTTAAGAAATCTCTACGTTGCATAGCGCTAGTCCAGTTCCTTCACATAAATGTTCCGAAAAGCCACCGGCCCGTGATCGCCTTGCAGCATGATGGGATTCTTCGCCGCCGGCGCGATGTTCATGTGACTCAGCGTGGGCCCCGGCAGCGTGAATTCGCCCTGCACGGCGACTTCATTCAACATCACCCGCATCACCTTGGGCTTGGCCATCATCTTCCCCGCCCCATCGAACTGCGGACCCTGAAACCAGATCCGCAGACTCTGCCACTCGCCGGGCGGCTTGGCGGCATTGCATTGCGCGCGGGCGGCGACCCGCCCCCGCCTTCCACCTGCTCGTAAATCCCTCCGCAATCGCCCACCGTTAAGGGACCGTCATAACCGAAGCTGTCGAAGATCTGAATCTCATACAGCCCATGTAAAAACACTCCGGAGTTCGATCCCTTGGCCAGCAGAAACTCCAGGTACAACTCGAAGCTGCCGAACTTCTGGTCCATCACCAGGTTCGCCGTCTTGCCGTCTTTGCCATTCACGATCCGGTCGCCGGCCGATGTCTTCGCGGTCAGATGAGTCGGCGAAAACACGCGCTTCCATTCCACGCTCGCGGTGCTGAACCACTCGTGGGCAACACCACCATCGGCGTGCCAGCCCGACAGATCGCGCCCATTCAGCAGAGGCCGCCAGCCGGCTTCCGAGAGATACGGCGGATCCCCATGCTTTTCGTCGTGATATAGGTCCGGCAGGCTCTGCGCCATCACCGCGGGCAGCGCACCGTGCAAACCGCTGAGCCGATCGCGCTCCTCCTCGCTGATCTTCAGGAAGCTGCCATGCTTGCAGTTTTCCGGAAACTGCACCTGGTCGTTGATCGGCGTCCAATGTTTTAAATCGGACGAACGCACCGCCTCATACCGCCGGGGATCGCGATAGTGATCGTAGTAAACAATGTAGTCGTTGCCCACCTGCGCCGCCGAAGGCCCTTCGGACCACGATTCCGTGAACGCCTCACTGGCGTTGCGATACGGGCCCTCTAGCTTGTCCGCCTCGGCAATCTTCAGCCAACGGTGCACCGGCTCCACGGTTTCATCCTTGAAAACCATGTAGTACCGCCCACGAGTTTGCAGAATAGTGGCATCGATCACGGGATACCCTGGGTCCCAAAACAGCTCCGGCTTGCTGAAATTCTTAAAGTCCGCGGTCCACGCCTGATAGATCCGGTTGCCCACATGTGCCGGCACCCGGCTCGACCAGACGAGCATCCATTGCGACTTCGCCCCGTCCCAATAGATCTCCGGAGCCCAGGTATTCTCCGCACCGGGAATGTTCGCCATGATCGGAACCTCCTTCTGCTCCGACCAGTGCACCAGGTCCGGTGAATGGGCATAGCCCAATGACGTCCCGCGCCATCCCCAAGTCCAAACCAAATGGAACTCTTTGTCCGGCCCCCGTGTTAAGAAAGGATCGCGCATCAACTCGCCCGCATGCTCAATAGGAAGCCAAGGCTTGCCGCCATTGAGCGGCTGCCAACGGTACCCTTCGTTACTGGTAGCGAAGAAAATCCCCATATTCGCCGGCTCTTTGAAATACACAAAGAGCATCGGCTCCGCCGCGAACGCCGCCCCCAGAACGTAAAAAAACAAAACCGCGCGAAGCGCCACCATCCCCGGCCCCCGGCGCCCGGCCCCTGGCCCCTGCTTCATTTGACGTCCACCAGGTTCTTGCCCTTCCACTTCGATTCCGCCGTCACACGCCCCGCGCCATCGAAAATCTTCCAGTCCCACGTGCCATCCGCGGTGTAAATCTTCTCCCACGCCTTGCGGCCGCCTGGCGTCCACCAGGTCTCCGTCCCCGTCTTGCGGCCGTTCGCGTAGGTTACTTCCCACAGTTTCTTGCCGTTGGCATAATGAAACACCTGCGGCCCCGAGAGCATTCCGGGAGGCGCCGGCGATTCCCCGCCGCCCTGCAGCACCCACGCCTCGTTCAATTCAATGTGCACCGCCGGATCGCTCTTCGAAGTCACCACGTGAATCACGCCATTGGGCGCCTGCGTCGCGGTGGTGTAGCCCACCGTGACCAGCCCCGGCAACTGCCGCGTCTGCCAGGTGACGCCATCGTCGTCGCTCAACGCCACGAACGCGCCCGCACCCTTCGGCCCGAGTTTCTTCTTATCGAACAGGTCCGCCACGAAGAACAGCCGACCCGATGCCAGCCGGATCACACTGGGCCTTTGCCCGCTGCCCAGAGGCTGGAATGGCGTCTTCGACTTCTCGTACGTCCTGCCGCCATCGCGTGTGATCGCCTTCGGCATGAAGCCATCGATNNATCCATCCTTCCCCAGCACCAGCGTGGTGTGGCGCCCCGCCGTCCGCCCGCCCGTGTCGTACCACGTTTTGCCGTTGTCCTTCGACGCGAACAGCACCGATTGCCCGCCGCTGCCATCCACCGGCAGAAAGATGGTGCCCTCCCGATCGCGAACCACGCTGTTGATGGGCTGCGGCGTGAACTTGCCCACCTCACCCTGCAGCTTGGGAAACTCCACCGCGCTCCACGTGGCGCCGTTATCCATCGACGTCATGAACTGGAACGGCGGCCCGCCCAGCATGCGCGGCGACCCGAAAAAGAACCACATCTTGCCGTGATCGTTCCAGAAGACCGGCGCGGCGTCTGCCGCATCCGCGAAATCCGGCCAGGGCTCCGGCATGTCCCAATCCTCGGTGCCGTAACGCAACCGCATGGTGAGGATAGTCTGGTCGGGATCGTCCTCTTCCTTGGGGGTGTTGTAGTAAGCCGCCAGCAGGTCGCCGTTGGGGCACATCTGCACCGCCGAGTTGTGATACGCGATGCCCAGCCCGGGCTTCAGCCCGATCTTCCAGCCCACTTCGCGCATGGTGCGGCCGCCCAGGTTTGGAAACAGCGGACGCGCGCGGTAATACGGCTTCGCCGGGTCGGGGCCCACTTTCAAATCGGGAATCATCTGCTTCACCGCCATCTGCATCAGCGGAGGCTCGTAGGGCAGCGGCGCGGTCTTCGGCATCTCCGCCTGAACCACGCGGAATCCGATGTTGTGGTCCGGCGAGGCGAACACCGGAGCCACCGACGCGCGATTCGCCGACCGCTCGTAATAGGGCATCTCCGCCGGCAGGTGCTTGCCGCCATCCGTCTTCGACGCTTTGTAGTCCAGCCCGCCGCCCCGGACCACGCGGGCAATGCCGGCCGCCGGTCCCACCGGGTCCGTCTGCGCCTCGCGCGGATACATGCCATGCCAATCCAGCACCCATTCCGCCACGCCCGTGTGCATGCTCTTCACGCCCCAGGCATTGGCCGTCTCCGGGGCTGGGGGCTGGCTGCCGCTCGAAAAAGGCGTTCGCGTTCCGGCGCGCGCTGAGTACTCCCACTCCGCCTCGGTAGGCAGACGGTAGGTCTTGCCCTCTTTTTGGCTAAGCCAGCGGCAGAACGCCACCGCATCGTCCCAGCTCACGCCGGAGGCGTACGGCGCGTAATAAGTGTTGCCCGTGAAAGCGGGCCGGAATCTCCGGAACTGGTCGATTGTAACCTCAGTTACGCCGATCGAGAACGGCTGCGTGATGATGACCTTGTGGACCGGCGCCTCGTCGTAGTCGCCGAGATTGCTGGGGCGGTCGTAGATGACGCCGTTCGGCCCTTTGATCAGGTCCTGAGGCAGCGGCGTGGAATCCACCCCCATCTCGAAGGTGCCCGGCGCGATGCGCACCAGCGCCATTCCGATGGAGTTGACACTGCCGGCCGGCGGCGCGGCGGCGATGAGCACCGCGACGGCGAACCCAGCGGCCCCAAGAACCCCGACTGCCCGCAGTCTCGTCATGGAGAATAACCTTTGAATTGACTTTAACGGCATGGTGACGAATCCCCCAAATAGATTATTCCAGGGATTTGGATTAATGTAACCGATGGATTGATTTTATGGAAAGAGCGCAGTCATACGCCACTCGCATCGGCCTCTTCGGCATCGGGCTCGATGCCTATTGGCCCCAGTTTCCGGGCCTCGAGGAGCGCCTGAAGGAATATACCAGCCGCGTCGCGGAGCGTCTCTCCGATATGGAGGTAGAAGTGGTCAACCTGGGCCTCATCGATACGCCTGAACGCGCCGTGGAGGCCGGCCACCGCTTTCGCCAGGAAGACGTCGACCTCATTTTTCTCTACGTCACCACCTACGCGCTCTCTTCCACTGTGCTACCGGTGGTGCGGCGCGCCAAAGTTCCGGTCATTGTGCTGAACCTCGCCCCCGCCCCGTCCATCGACTACGAAACCTTCAACCGCCTGAACGATCGCACGCGCATGACCGGCGAGTGGCTGGCATTCTGCCAAGCCTGCCCCATGCCCGAGATTGCCAGCGTCTTCCAGCGCTGCCGGATCCCGTTCCACCAGGTTATTGGCATGCTGGAGGACGACCCCGCCGCCTGGAGCGAGATCGCGGACTGGATCGCCGCCGCCCGCGTCGCCACCGTGATGGAGCACAATCGCCTGGGCGTGATGGGCCACTACTACGGTGGCATGCTCGATATCTATTCCGACCTCACGCAGCACTGCGCCACCTTCGGCGGCCACATCGAGATCGTCGAAGTGGACGAACTGGCCGCCCTGCGGGCCCACGTGGACGATGCCGACACCGCGCGGCGAGTCGCCGAGTTCCACGAGGCATTCGACGTCCAGCCGGATTGCCCGCCCGAAGAACTGGCCCGCTCCGCCCGCACCTCCGTGGCGCTGGATCGACTGGTGGAGCGCCACGCCCTTGGCTCGCTGGCCTACTTCTACAGCGGCACTGGCGCCAATGAAGACGCCATCAGTTCCATCATTCTGGGCAACAGCCTGCTGACCGCGCGCGGCATTCCCGTGGCCGGCGAGATGGAAATCAAGAACGCCCAGGCGATGAAGATCCTGGATGCATTCGGCGCCGGCGGTTCCTTCACCGAGTACTACGCCATGGATTTCCGCGACGATGTGGTGCTGATGGGTCACGACGGGCCCGCCCACATCGCCATCGGAGAAGGCAAGACCAAGGTCCGGCCGCTTTCCGTCTATCACGGCAAAGTGGGCCGGGGACTCTCGGTGGAGATGAGCGTGAAGCACGGCCCGGTGACGCTGCTATCGGTTGTGCAGACCGCTGATGGCAAGCTCAAACTCTTGATGGCCGAAGGCGAATCCGTCCCCGGCCCCATACTGGAAATCGGCAACACCAACAGCCGCTATCGCTTCCCAATTGGTGCCCGTCGCTTTGTCACTGAATGGAACGCCCACGGCCCCGCGCACCACTGCGCAGTCGGAGTCGGCCACCTGGCCCGCCGTCTTCAAAAGCTGGCGGCGCTGTGGAACATGGAGTGCAGCCAANNAGCGAGCAGTTGCACCTATCGCAATCCACCGTCAGCCAGCACATCAAGCAACTGGAGGCTGAACTGGGATGCCCGCTCTTCCTGCGCGTGGGCAAGCGAGTGCTGGTCAGCGAGGCTGGCAACGTCCTTCTACAATACGCCGACCGCATTTTTCGGGACCTCACCAATGCGGAGATGGCCGTCCGCGAAATGAGCGCCCTCAAGCGCGGCACCGTGCGGCTGGGAGTGGGCGCCACCACCCTCACCTACCGGCTGCCGCGTATTCTCGGCGAATACAATCGCCGCTTTCCGCAGATTGAACTCGTGGTAGTCACCGGCACCACTGAGTTTCTGCTGGAATCCGTCCGAGGCCACCAGGTAGATCTCGCCATCGTCATGTTGCCCCGCGAAGAAACCGGCATGCGCATCACGCCGCTGGGCACCGAAGAGCTGGTCATCGTGTTGAACCACAACCATCCCCTGGCCCGCAAAAGCATCCTCATGCCCGAAGACCTGCGGAAGCTGCGCTTCATCCTCTATGAAAAGAAAACCAAGATGCAGAACCTGATCGACAGCTACTTCCAGACTCTGGGCTTCGCCCCCAAAGCCGCCATGGAAGTGGAAAGCATCGAGGCTATGAAGAGCCTGGTGCGCGCCGGCCTGGGCGCGTCTGTCCTCCCGCTGTGTGCGGTCAGCGACAAGGCGCTGGCGGCCCGCCTGCGAGTGTTGCGCGTGAAGGGCGCGCCCTTATTGCGGCACCTGGGACTGGCCATGCTGGATACCGCGATGCAGCCGCGCGCCATCAAAGAACTCGCCGCACGTTTGACAGCGGCTCTTGGCAACACTGGCAGTCCAGCCGCCGGTCCAAGGGATACACTATAGCCATGTTGCGTCTGATCACCGCCGCCTTCGCCGCCTGCCTGGCCGCGCATGCCCAGATTCCCGCCCAGGACTCGCGCAATACCGACATCCCCAACACCGACACTCACTTCGTCCCCAAGACCTACAAGACTCTGGCCGAGTGGGAGGCGCACAAGCAGGCGCTGCGCACGCAGATCCTCTCTGCCGCCGGACTGCTGCCGCTCTTTCCCAAGAACGACCTGCACCCACAGATCTTTGGCCGCGTCGAGAACCGCGACTGCACCATCGAAAAGGTGCTGCTGGAAACGCTGCCCGGCTACTACCTGGCCGGCAATCTTTACCGCCCGCTCAAGCCCGCGCCCACCGCGGGCTTCCCCGCCATCATCAGTCCGCATGGCCATTGGAACAACGGCCGCCTCGAGAACACCGACATCGCGTCCATTCCTGCCCGCGCTATCAACCTGGCTCGCCAGGGCTACGTGGTATTCAGTTACGACATGGTGGGCTACAACGACACCATCCAGACGCCGCACGATTTCGGCGATAAGCCGGTGGAGGAACTCTGGGGCTTCGGTCCGTTCGGCCTGCAATTGTGGAACTCTATCCGCGTCATCGATTTCCTGGAGAAGTTGCCCGGCGTGAATCCGCAAATGATCGGCGCCACCGGCGCTTCGGGCGGCGCCACCCAGACTTTCACTGTTTCGGCCGTGGATGACCGCATCAAGTTCTCCGCACCCGCCAATATGGTCTCGCTCATCATGCAAGGCGGCGGCCTCTGCGAAAACGCGCCCGGCCTCCGGCTCGATACCAACAACGTCGAGATCGCCGCGATGATGGCGCCTCGCCCTATGATCATGTCTGCCGCAACCGGCGATTGGACGCGCAACATGGCCACCGAAGAATACCCCGCAGTCCGCGCCATCTACGATCTGTACGGCAAAGGCTCCGGCGTCGAGATGTTCTTCCAGGACGCCCCGCACAATTACAACAAGCCCAACCGCGAAGCCACCTATGCCTTTTTCGGCAAGCATGTGCTCGGCGAAACTGACGCCTCCAAGTTGAAGGAGCGCGCCATCCACGTCGAGAAACTGCAGGACATGATGGTGCTCCACAATCGCAAACTGCCGGACAATGCCATCTCCTTTCAGCAACTGTTCGATGAGTGGACCCGCTTCGCCAAGGACCAGACCGCCGATCCGCGAGGGCGTCTTACTGCGGCCCTGGCTGCCGAGTGGCCCGCCCATGTACTGAGCGAAGGCACCGGCGAGCATATCGTTCTCGGCCGCGCCGGCAAGGGCGACCGCGTCCCCGCCATTTGGATCAAGGGTTCCAATCCGCCGGCATTGGTGATTCACCCCGACGGCGTGGAAGCCGCCCGCAAAGATCCGGCAGCCGCCCGGCTCCTGAAAGCCGGCCGCTCCGTCCTGTGCATCGACGCCTTCCAGACCGGCACCGCCGTGGCCCCGCGCAACCGCGCCGCGAAAATGTTCCTGACGTTCAACAAGAGCGACGACGCCAATCGTGTGCAGGACATCCTCACCGCCCTCGCCTGGCTGAATCAGCCGAAGACGCAGTTGATCGGCCTGGGCAAATCCGCCATCTGGTGCGAATTCGCCGCCGCTGTCGCACCCGTAGCGGTCGACTTGCAGGCCGACCTTTCCGGCTTCTCAGGCAGCGACGACGACTTCGTGAAGAACTTCTTCGTCCCCGGCATCCAACGCGCCGGAGGACTGCAAGCGGCGCGGGCACTGGTGAAGTAGAGCGACTCTCCAGGTCAAACCTAAAATATGGAATCATGATTGCCAGAAGGCCCGGCAAGGGCGACGAAAGAGAAAGTAGACTGGTCCGCATGCCCGTTCGTCGAAGTCAAGCCGGGTGTACACAGCGGAGAGCCTGTGTTGCGCGGCACGCGGATGCCGGTTAGTGCGATAGTCGATAACTTCTACTATGGAGTGAGCGTCGCTGAAATCGTGGAGCAATTCGAGGTTCCGGCAGATCGCGTTGAAGCGATTTTGAGCTACGCCAAGAGTCACCGCATTGCGCATCATATTTGATAAGAACGTCCCAACCGGTGTGCGGCCCTTCCTATCCCGGCATGACGTGCGCACGTTTGCCGAAATGCAGTGGAACCCCCAACTGGAAAATCGCGAACTCCTGAAGATCGGAAGCGTCAGGGTTCGAGATATTGGTTACGTCCGATCAAAACCTCAAGTACCTGCAAAACCTGACTGATCGGAGGCTCGCCTTCGTCGTGCTCAGGTCAAGAAAGAAGGCGGTTGACCGAGTTACTCAAACAACCAATCCAGGTCCGGCCGCTGCTTAGCCGCCGCTTCCGAGAAAAACACCATGCGAGGCTCCACCTGCGTATCGCGCCTAATGAATCCCAGCACCACGTACGCCCCACGTCCAAAGTCCAGATCGTTCTTCCCCGCGGGCAGCGCGTGCGACCACACCGTGAACCCTGGCATGCCCTCCACCACGATGCCATTGCGTAGCACGGGCTCCCACTCGTCCTTCGGGGGCGCCGCCGCCGCGCCCTTCTTTTCGCTACGGAAGAATCCCACCAATATCTGTGTCGGCTCTGCCAGGTCGAATTCCAGATGCACGCCAGTCTTCGCCGCCGCATCGTCCGAAATGCGAATCCCCGTCAGCCCCCGCAACTCGGGAGCGATCTGCTGCATGGCGAAATCGCGGTCCGTATAGACCTTCGCGCCCCGTTCCATCCGGAACAACTCGCCCGCGGCGCCCGCTAACTTCACCGGCACGCCCGGCAGCGGCTCGCGACCCGTCAACAGTGTCCGCGGTCCCGCACCCTCCAGCAATTTCAGATTCTTTTGGAATGTCGCGAGTTCCCGTTCGTACGCCGGCAAACAATCGCGCCAGTGCGTATACCGTCCCGGCGCTCCCAGGAAAGGAATTCGCCGCGACGAACTGTGCACGCTGCACGCCTCACGATACGTCTTGTCCGTCAATTCTACAAGCTTCCGGTAATGCTCCATGCTTTCCGCCAGCAGCGGCAGCGCCTGCCGCAGATCGCCGATATCGTGACTGTATCCGTACCGCAGCACCAGCGCCGCCGCCCGCGTCTTGGCGTTGTAATAGCGATACTGCTGCTCAATGCAGCGCATATCGTTCAGGAGCCGCGCGAACTCCTCGCGATTACGCGTAACTCCCCCTGCCGCCGCCTCCGCAGCCGCCACCGCGCGAATCGCCGACTGCATCACCTCCCCGGCGACCCCGATGGGCGTCTCGCCCTCATGCGCCCGTTGTTCCCACTCCTTCCGCACCCACTCGTCCAGTCGTTCCCCCGGCGGCGCGTCGCCTTCCCACAGCAGCGTCAGCGCGTTGTACCGCTCCGGATCGATGAGTTGCGTCATCAGCATTCCCAGTGTGAAACTCTGCCGGTTACCTTCCGTGATGCCGATGCGCGGCAGCAGCCGCGGAGCGCACACTCCCGAGAGCTGGTACGCGTCCAGAATCTTCGCCGCCGCCTGGCGCGACCCGTAATGCCCGGCGATCCGCCCGATCCAATATTCGCGCTCCGCACCAGGATCACGATTCGGATTCCACGCATACCGCGCCCACGCTTCAAACCAGATCCAGTCCCGATCGATGGCCAGTTCCGCGGGATTGTCGGCATTGTTCGGCCAATCCCAGTACCGTAGCGGATACAGGTGCAGGCCGCGAATGCCGATACGCTGGCACGATTGCATCACCTTCTGGATGAATTCCGGCGACCCCCACCGGAACGGCTCCAGGTTGGATAGCAGGTGCACGTTGGCGATGTGCGTCGAGCCCAGATCCACTAGCGATTTGTGCATGCGCAGCACTTCACCGCGCACGTCTGTCCACGTGAGCGATTCGCCATTCCATTTATGCATCGTATAAATGTTCTGGTAGAGCGGCAGCGCCTGCTGCATGGCCTCTTCGATGTGCGTGGCATGCGCCCGAACGATGATCGGCGGCTCGCGCGTCACTCCCAGTTCGCGCATCCCGTCCTTGACTCCCGGGATGATCGTGCGCGTCAGCCACTCCGGTCCATACTGCGGACTGAGCGCCTCCCCCAGCGTCATCATCAGCCCCACGTTGGGATAGGTACGAATGAACTCGCTGATGCAGTACCGCGTATAGGAGCTACTGAATTCCGTGGGCTTGCTCTGCTGGAACGGCAGGCCCTTCGCTTTGGCCAGCGCATGCGAAATGTGAATGTTATAGAACGCCTGAATCACCCAGATGCCGCGCCGGTCCGCCTCGGCCGTCAGCCAGCGGAACATCGCCATGTTCTGCTCCAATTGAGCGTCGGAAAGCTCCTGCGCCTCCGGATACTTCGGCAGTTTCAAGAGCGACGGGAACGGATGCCCGTTCCACAGGTACAGCGTGTTCATGCGATTGTCAGCCAGAAAATCCAGGTACCGAGTCCACAGCGCTCTGTCGTAGAAGAAGCCGAACTCCTCGGGCGTGTACCGATAGTCGTACATCGCGCCGTCGTAAGTGATGGCAGTCTTCTGCATCCCGATATTCGGCCCCCGCAGCACGAATTGTGGATGGTCGCTAAAGTCGATTTGCTCGGGAAGCGCACCTGCTTCCTTCACCCGCCGCGCCAGTTCCAGGCATCCATATAGCGCGCCGGAGGCGTCGCTGCCGGCCACGATCCACTCATTGCCGGCGCGACTCAAGCGGAACGCCTCGGAGTCTTTCACGGCGCTATTCGTCTCCACCACCACGTGCGCTCCGGCGCGCGAAACTCCGGCCAGAGCAACTCGCAAGCGCTCGGCGCCAAACAACTCCCGCGCCGATGCCCCGGCGCCCGTACTCACCGGCACGGCCGAGTGTGCGGCCGCCGCCATCGCCAAGAGTAGAAGTACCCGCATACTGAGTCCGATTCTACATCGCAAGGTCGCAGAATGCTTCCGCTACGCCATCGGGCCTGGGGTTAGGGTGAATCTGACGTAAACTTAAGGACAACAGAGAATACTATGACGGTCACCCTTCATCTTAAGCCGGAAATCGAGGCTGGTCTGCTTGCGCAGGCCAGTGCCAGTGGTATGGCTCTGGAAGAATACCTGCTCTTCTTGGCCGAAGAAGCCGCTCTTCAGGCACCTGCCACCCGGGTCTCTGCCCAACCAACGCGCGAGGAAGCCGTGCGCCGGATGCTCGAATTCGGGGAGAAGTATCGCCTGACGCTCGGCGAGCCGATTACGCGCAAGATCCTGCACGAGGGGCACCGCTACTGATGGCTGTATTCGTCCTTGATGCCTCCGTGGCGATTTCATGGTGCTTTCCGGGCAATCCGACCGAGGATACTCCGTACAGCCGGTACGTCCTGAAAGAACTCGCGAGTAACGATGCCATCGTTCCCGAAATCTGGGCCTTCGAAGTTGCCAACAGCATTTTCGTCTCCTTCAGCAAACGCAAGCGAATTTCCGAACAGCAGATCGCCGAATATCTAAACCTGCTCAAGGCTCTCCCCATCAGCGTCGAACCCCAGAACCACTGGGCCAACCTTGATCTGGAATCTCTTGCGCGCCGCCGGAACCTCGCCGCATATGACGTGGCCTATCTGGCACTGGCAATGCGCCTCAATCTCCCACTCGCGACGTCGGATAAGTCACTCAAACAGGCAGCGCTCACCGAGGGTGTCACGGTGCTTGCCTGAGGGACTCGCAGCCTTCTAAACCCCATCTTCGAACTAGGCCAGCCTTTCGCCTTCCCCTTGATGCCTCCCTGCTGATGCCTGCTCGATTTGCCGAACGATGACCGAAGAGCCGGAAACATATGCGGTTTCACCCCTTCCCCCACTTTGTTATACATTCGAAGGTGCCATGATCGCCAGTCGTCTCTTCGCCTGCCTGGCCGTGCTGCCCGCGCTCTGTGCCACCGAGCGATGGGGCATCTATGAAATCACGCTGCCCGGGCCCGCCGGCGGCAACCCGTTCGTCGATGTCCACCTCTCCGCCCGCTTCCAGTTCCGCAATCGTACCGTGGATGCCGATGGCTTCTACGATGGCGCCGGCGCCTATCGCATCCGCTTCATGCCGGACGAACTGGGCTCCTGGACCTACACCACCGCCAGCAACGCCGCCGCGCTCGATGGCAAGACGGGCACCTTTACCGTCACCGCGCCTGGCGCCGGCAATCACGGCCCCGTGCGCGTCCGTAACGTCTCCCACTTCGCATACGAAGATGGCTCCCCGTACGTCCCCATCGGCAGCACGTGTTACGCCTGGGTCCACCAGGGCGATGCGCTCGAAGAGCAGACTCTCGCCACGCTCCGCACCGCGCCCTTCAACAAAATTCGCATGTGTATCTTCCCCAAGAGCTACACTTACAACGCCAATGAGCCCGTCTATTACCCGTTCCCCCGCACCGCGGCCGGGGAAAACGATCTGACTCGCTTCAACCGCGACTTCTTCCACCACCTCGAGAAGCGTATCTCCGATCTGCAAGCCCTCGGCATTGAGGCCGACCTCATCCTCTTCCATCCCTACGACCGCTGGGGCTACGCCAAAATGCCCGCCGAAGCGGACGACCGCTACCTTCGCTACGTGGTCGCCCGTCTCGCCGCCTTCCGCAACGTCTGGTGGTCCATGGCCAATGAATACGACCTCATGCGGAACAAAACCATGGCCGATTGGGACCGTTTCTTCCGCATCGTGGAGGAATCCGACCCTTACCACCACCTCCGCTCCATTCACAACGGCCCCAATTTCTACGACCACTCCAAGCCCTGGGTCACGCATGTTTCCGCACAGAGCAACGAACTGGAAAAGGCTCGCGAATGGGTGCAGCAATACCATAAGCCCGTGGTCTACGACGAATGTAAATACGAAGGCGACATCCCGCAGCGCTGGGGTAACATCTCCGCTCAGGAGATGGTTCGCCGCTTCTGGCTCGGCACGGTAGGTGGCGCCTATGTGGGCCACGGCGAAACCTATCTCGACCCCAATAACATCCTCTGGTGGTCCAAGGGGGGCGTGCTCCACGGCCAAAGTCCACCGCGCATCGCCTTCCTGCGCAAAATCCTGGAATCCGGTCCGCCAGAAGGGCTCAATAATCTGATCACTTATTACCTGGGCGCCGGTCAGCCCGGCCGCTACTACCTCTTTTACATGGACGTCAACCAGCCTGGTGAATACACATTTGATCTCGCCCCTGGCGCAAAATACAAGGCCGACTTCATCGACCCCTGGGAGATGACCATCATACCCGTCGACGGCACATTCGAAGGCAAATTCACCATGAAGCTTATCGGCAAGCCCTTCCAGGCTGTCCGCTTTCAAAAGGTCGACTAAATGACTCGCAAGACGTTCCTCCGGCTTTCTACCGCAGCCCTGTTGAAGCCCGCCCTTGGTGCGCCGAAACCCCTCGTCCTCGATCCCGACTCATTCGCTCCTCACATCGAGAAATTCAACCGCATGGTGCCGGAAGAGGTCGTCAACGTCGTTCCCGATGCCCAGGCCTTCGCATGGATGAAGGGCAATATCCCGCTCTTCACCTGCCCCGACCGCGACATCGAAGAGATTTACTATTTCCGCTGGTGGACCTACCGCAAGAACATCAAGCAGACCCCTCTGGGCTTCATCGTCACCGAGTTTCTCAAGCCCGTCAAACACGCAGCCGAATTCAATGCCCTTAGTTGCGCACTGGGCCACCACATCGCCGAAGGCCGCTGGCTCCATGACCCGCAATACATCGATCAGGACATCCACTTCTGGCTGTGCACCGGCGAAAACGGTGGCATCCGCTCGAACCTCCATCAATTCAGCGGATGGACCGCCGCCGCTCTCTACGATAAGTGGCTCACTGACGGCAATCGCAACTTACTTACCACTTATTTCGATGCCCTGATCCTCGATTACCAGGCCTGGGAGAAAGAGAAACTCACCCCCAGCGGCTTGTTCTGGCAGCGCGATGTGTCAGACGGCATGGAGTCATCCATCAGCGGCGGCCGGAAAGTCAAAAACATACGCCCCAGCATCAATTCCTACATGTACGGCAACGCCAAAGCCATCGCCGCCATTGCCGCGATGTCCGGCAAGCAGGACGTGGCCCGTGAGTACTCAGCCAAAGCCGCGCGCCTCAAGGAACTGACCCAGGCGCAGCTCTGGAATAAAGACGCTGCCTTCTTCGAAACCCTCGATGAGGCGGGTAAGTTCGTCCCCGTTCGTGAGAACATCGGTTACACCCCCTGGTATTTCGATCTACCGGACGACCGCCCAACCTACGCCGCCGCCTGGAAGCAGCTCATGGACCCGCAAGGCTTCTACGCACCCTACGGCCCCACTACCGCCGAACGCCGCCATTCCGAATTCCAGATTCCCTACGAAGGCGACGACTGCCAGTGGAACGGCCCCAGTTGGCCCTTCGCCACCACCGTCACTCTGCGCGCGCTCGCCCAGGTGCTGAACCACTATCATCAAACCGCCATCACGCGCGAAGACTACTTCCAAACCTTGCAGATCTACACCAAGTCGCAGCACCTCAAACTCGATGACGGCCGCGTCATCCCGTGGGTCGACGAAGACCAGAACCCGATCACGGGCGAATGGCTGGCGCGTGCCATGAAGGCGAATGGCTGGCGCGTGCCATGAAGATCCGCAAGAAGACCTTCTACGGCCGCGGCGATCACTACAACCATTCCGGGTACGCCGACCTGATCATCACCGGGCTCGCCGGCCTGCGCCCACGCGCCGATAATACCGTCGAAGTCAACCCGCTGGCCCCGGCCCGCTGGGATTGGTTCTGCCTGGACAACATTCCGTACCACGGCAAGATCCTCACCATCGTGTGGGACAAGGCCGGCACCAAATTCGCCAAGGGCAAGGGACTGCGCCTTTTCTCCGGCAGCAAGGAAATCGCCGCCTCCGCCAGCCTCGCGCGTATCACCGGAGCACTTGTATGAAACGCCGCACCTTTTTGAGCACTGCGCTCGCCTTACCCGCTGCAGCAGCGGCGCAGACCGATTCCGCGCCCGCCCTCACCCGTTGGGCCAAGAGCGCTCAGCGTAAGCGGGAACTCACCCAGGGCATCGCCTGGCCCAACCACGAAGATCTCGCCTTCCTGCTGCGGCGCGGTGGCAATCCCGACGACGTGGTGGAGCATTGGGAGGCCCAGCACGATCCCGAAAACTTCCAGCGCATGGCCGCCGCCGGAATCCGCTATTGCCGCCTCCACTTCTACAAAGGACTCGGCCTCCACTTCTACAAAGGACTCGGTCTCGCCGCCGAAGCTCCCGAAATCGAAAAAACAAAACGCACCGCCGCCGTCATGCACCAGTACGGCATGAAGGTGAGCCTCTACATGGCCGGCACCATGTTCGTGGAGAGCTTCTATCGCGAAACGCCCGAGGCCAAAGATTGGGAACAGCGCGACCAGTATGGCCACTGGGTGCCCTACACGCAGACCCAGACCTATCGCCACTACCCGTGCCCCAACGAGCCGAAGTATCGCGATTATCTGAAGCGGGTCCTGAAAATCGGGGTCGAAGACGTGAAGGCCGACCAGATCGTCTTCGACAACGTGATGCTGCAGCCCGAGCCGCATTCCTGTCACTGCCCTCGCTGCATCCGCGCGTTTCACGAAATGCTGCGCCGCCGGTATCCCACCAAAGAAGCCGCGTACCGCCGATTCGGATTCGCCGACGTGGAGTGGCTGCAGGCCCCTGAGTGGGACAGTCCCGCTGCGGCGGATTCGATCGCCTCCGTCACCGATCCGGTGATGCAGGAGTGGGTCCGGTTCCGCGCCGAATCGCTCGCCCACCATTGCCGCGATCTTTACGACTACATCAAGAGCCTCAAGCCCGCCGTCTCCGTGGGCTACAACATCAAGGGTCTGTATAGCTTCAATCGCATCTGGGTGAACGCCGTCTACCACCCGCTTTACCAGGGCCACGCCGACTTCCTCTGCTACGATACCAGCGGCTACTATTCGCGCCTCGATCCCGCCACCGGCGCCCTAGTCTCCCAGATTCGCTCTTACAAAATGACCCGGCGGCTCGGCATCGGCGTGGAAGAGGGCCTCAGCGACGAACTCCACGCGGCCGTCCACATGGCCATGAATTACGAAAAGCCGGTGCCCGGATTCGGCATTCAGGGCGGCCCGTTTATGGGCTACAACATCTTCACTCCGTTCATGGAGTTCTTCCGCGAATACAACGACCGCTACTGCACCGGCACCGGCAACGTGGCCGATGTCGCGGTCTGGCGCAATTGGCCCTCCATGGCCTATAGCATCAGCGCGAATTGGATTCCCGTCACTCTCGCCGAGCAGGTCCTGATCCAATACAAAGTCCCGTTCGACTTGCTGCACGAAGAGCAGATCGATCGCCTCCCGCGGTACGGTGCCGTCATCCTGGCAGCCCAGGACTGCCTGTCGCAATCGCAGATCGATCAACTCCTCGCCTACGTGCGCGGCGGTGGCGCGCTCATTCTCGCCGGCGGCACCGGCGATTATAACGAGTGGAAGGAGAAGCGTCGCACAAATCCTCTGCTTCCCCCGCGGGCCGAAGGCAGGGGACGCATCGTCAGCATTGGCAATCTGGCGCCTGGCGCGCGCGCCTCCCGAGGCGGAGGCGGCGATGGCGATACCGAAATCACCGCCGGCGTGGACCAATCCGGACGCCGCTTCTCACCGCCCCAATGGGTCCTGCCCGAAAACCACGCCGAGATCTACCGCGCCATCGAGTCCGCGCTTCCCAAGGGACTCTCGCTCACTACCGAAGCGCCGCTTACGACCGTCGCCGAGATTTACACGCGCCCCGAATCGCGCGAGACCATCCTGCATTTCGTGAACTTCGATAAGAAATCGAAACTCACACCATTCGCCGTCGCGTGCCGATCGCAATTCCCTGTACCCGTCAAGTCCGTTACACTCCTTTCGCCGGACGCCGACGATCCGGTCACCGTCCCTCACCGCGAGTCCAATGGCGTCGTCACATTTACCGTTCCCGCCACGCGGTTGTATGCCATGCTGGTGATTGCGCACAGTTCATAGACTTAAAATTTGTTCCACAGCCTTGACCGCCTTACTCTCCGGGCTCTATACAGTAAGTGAGTCTACGATCAAATTCTAACTGATAGTTAAGGAGAGTAATTTAAATGAGCAGGATATTGAACTGCCTGGGCTTTTGTGCATTAGTTGGCACTCTCGCCGCGCAGACGGCGCCGCCGAATAAGTTTCTGGTACACAACCTGGTTTCCGATCTGCCCGGCATCGCGGATCATCAGGATCCGAACCTGCAAAACGCCTGGGGAAACGGCTTCGCCGCCCAGCCTTTCTGGGTCGGAAATAATGGCACCGGAACCGCCACGCTTTACGATGGTTACGGCAACAAAGTAGCCCTCACCGTGACCATCCCCGCGGCCGGCGGAGGCACGGCCGGACCCGTGACTGGTGTGATCGCCAGCGCCGCAGCGGCCGCTTTCAACACCGGAGGCAAGCCTTCCTCGTTCCTGTTCTGTGCCGAAGATGGCCTCATCAGCGGATGGAATGGCGGCGCCGCCGCCGCCGTGCTGGTGGATAACTCCAAGAGCGGCGCCGTTTACAAAGGTTGCGCCCTCATGGCTAATACGCCAGTCGGCTCCGCACTTTACGCCGCTAACTTTAACAGCGGTAAAATTGATAGCTGGGACGGTAAGTTGAATGCCAGCCCTTTCTCGTCAAGCGCATTTGTAAACTCTGCGATCCCCTCCGGATTCGCACCATTTAACATCCAGGCCATTGGCAGTTACTTGTATGTTACATATGCAAAGCAGGACAGCGCCAAACACGACGATGTCGCGGGTGCCGGTAACGGCTACCTGGCCGTGTTCGATGCGGTCGGAAACCTGGTTGGAAACCTGGTGTCAAAGGGACCCCTGAATTCGCCCTGGGGCCTGGCCATGGCTCCCGCGACCTTCGGCCCGTTCCCCGGCGCCCTGCTGGTGGGCAATTTCGGCGACGGCGCCATTAACGNNTCCACGGCCTGCTGGGCAGCATTTCGCCCGCTCCCACCGTCAAAGTCAACGGTCTGCTGAACGCCGCCAGCGCTGTCAGCGGCCCGATCTCGCCCAACAGCTACGCGACCATCACCGGCAATGCGCTCTCGCCCATCACTGCCGCCGGACCGGCGACCGGAATTTCCGTCACCGTGAACGGCGAGCAGGCTACGGTCAGTTTCATCGGCAACACCCAGATCAATTTGCTGGTTCCGGCCGACGTCCAATTGGGGACTGCGCAAATCGTCGTCACCGACAACGGCATCGCGGGTGCGCCACTCTCCGCCACGGTGGTTCCAGCCACTCCGGGATTCTTTCTGATCGGCACGGCCAACGGTAACGGCTATATCGCCGCGGAGCACTCCGACGGCTCCCTGATCGGTCCGGCGAATCTCGTGAAAGGCGCCACTACCACAGGAGCCAAGGCAGGCGAGACCATCCAACTCTTCGCCACCGGATTCGGTTCCTCGACCCACCCGCCATCGGTCGTGATCGAAGGCATCCCGGCCACTGTGGCGTTCTCCGGTGTGATCTCGCCCGGACTCTACCAGATCAACGTGACCGTCCCTGCCGGTCTGGCTCCCGGCGACGCTAGCGTGGTCGCCTTCGTGGGCAACGCCGAATCACAGCCCGGCGCCTTCATCACCATCGGCCAGTAGCGCCGGCGGTCTTGCCGCCGGTGTCCATCGGTCACTGCGGCAGTCCGTACACGTTTACCGCGCTGTCGTAGTTGGGCACATACACGCGGCCCTTCACCACCAGCGGCGGCACAAACTTCACCAGGGTGCCCAGGCGATCGCGCTTGGGCCTCTGTTCGCTGTTCCACAACTCTTGCAGCGTGTCCGCCTGGAAGGCCCGCAGAACTCCCGGAGCGTTCCCATGGTCGGCGCTCTTATTGTTGGTGTGGGTAGCCCACACGATTCCGGTGCCCTCCTTCTTGCCGTCAGACGATACCGTCAGCGTTCCACCCGGCGAACCGCGATTGACGACCGCGCCCTTGGCGAACGGCGTCACATCCAGGCGTCCCTCGGCGAACCGGAACCCCTTCAAGAAATCCGTCTCGCTCCACAGATACAGCGCGGGACCAGCGGGGCCATCCCAGAATGAAGGACCGGCCATAATTCGCCCGCCATTCACTTCCACTCGCTGCACCACGCCATCATCATTCGCCGTCATGTGACCCAACTTACTGGTATTGAGGAGGTACATAACTCCCTTCTTGCTGCCCGCAAACAGGAAGTTCGTCCCCGGTACCAGCAGAGGACCCGTGGAGCCCAGGTCGGCGTCACGAGCGTTCAAATCCTGGTAGTCGTGCGGCGTGAAGTAATCGTCCACCACGAAGGCGCTGCCGCGGATGCGCAGCTTGATCAGCGACGTACCGAAGTTGCGCTCTCCGTCCCAATCGCCGTTGCCTACCTCGTAGTAAATGGCGCCGCTTGCATCCACCGCCGGCCCGCGCCCCGATTGCCAGATGCCGCCATCGGCCCCATCCGGCGTGGTACACAGCGCCGCGGTCTGCTTCAGATCCCTGGCATCGTACGCCATCACCCACCCGTGATACGGCCGTATATCTTCATGTGACGCCCAGGCAATCACCACTGCCCCGCCCACCAGCGCCAGCGAGGGCCGTTGATTGCCGGCCTTGGCATCGAACAGCAGCATGCCGTTGACTGCATCCTTCGCGGTGCTCTTCACCGTGGCCTCAATCGCCGCCGGGGCTGCCAGATCCTTGCCGCTGCGGACGTCCATCTTGTACAGCCGCTGCGCATAGCGCCCGTTCTCCTTCATCCGTGCCAGCAGGTAGAGCGCATGCGCCGCCGGGTCGATCACCGGTGTGCTCATGACCCCGACATTGCCCACCACGTTCAAGTCATTGCTATTCGTGATGTCTGTGACCGGTACCGGCGTGATGCCCGCCAGTTCATCGGTCAGAGTGCGCATCCACAGCGGCGGACCGGCCTTGTCCGCATCGAATGCGTAGACCTTGTCATTCATGGTCGCCACATACAAAACGTTGTGCGTGCCGCGGCCCGGAATCGCGACGGCCGAGAGGTATAGTGGCTGCGCATACACCGGCCCATCCACAAAGTAACTGTACAATTTGCCGAATCCCGCCCTTACGTTGGAAGCGTTCAGCACAGTCTCATGTGTGTTGGCGCCGGTAGTGGCGTTGTCATAACGGTTCACCGTCACATTCATCTGCGCGGACAAAGAGAGCACCAGAGTCAGACCTGCAAGAAATTTGGCCATAAGTTGTTCAGTTGTTCTTAGCGTCTTTGCGTCTTAGCGTCTTTGCGAGAAAACCTTCACCGCGATTTCAATTCCACTGTCACCACCTCAAACGGAGCCATCCGGAATTCGTGCGGCGAACCAGCCGTCAGCGTAACCGCCTCCAGCCTCGCATCGCTCTTCCAGGGACTCGTGGCGCGAAAGCGCTGCGGCGCACGCGGAGGCAGTTCCAAGGCCTGCTGCACATCGATGGCGAAACTCTGCGGCTTGTCGCTGGGATTGCGCAGTGTGAGAATCCCTTTCGCCGGCGACCACGCCGCCCAGCCGTACGGCTTTCGCCGGCGACCACGCCGCCCAGCCGTACGGCTCCAACTTCGCCGGGTCGCCGCCGATCCAATGCGTGTCCACCAGCGTGGCGGCGTTGCCGCGCGACCACTTGGCCGCTTCTGCCAAGTCGTCCCAATTCTGCTCGCTCAACAGATTCGGTGAAATGTACATCTCCTGCAATTGCGTGCCGGTGCCGAAATAGTCGCGCACCTCGCTGCGAAAATCGCTTGCCGGGTCGTCGCCCAGGTTCTTCGCTTTGGATGCGTAGATCATGCCATGCAGCATCAGCGAATTGATGGGAAATAGCGGCCCCGCCGACACCACATGCCGGAAGGTATCGGCATCGCGATAGGTAATCCACTTCTGCCGCCACGTGCCCACGCCCGCGAAATCGTGATCCTCACCGCCGCGCCAGATGGAATCGGCATAGCGCAGCCAGAAGGGCGATGGGTAGGTGCCGGTGGTCAGGTTCACGTAGAGGTCCGGACGCGCCTGCCGCAGATCGCCGATCAGGTGAATGGCCGCGTCGAAATCGCTATCAAACTGGCTTCCCGGGCTCACTTTGTTGGCGTTCCCTGTGCCATCGAACTTGAACTGGTTCACTCCGAACTCGGTCATCATCCGGCGGCAGACTTCGTCAAATCGCCGGTAATATTTGGGGCCGGACAGGGCGAAGCCGCCATCCTGGATTTCGAAGCCCTGTTCGCCGCCGAAGCGCACGCGGTCCTGCTTGGGCTTTCCATAGCCGCCCCACGGCGACATCCACACCCCGATACCGGCGCGATAGCTGGCAGCCGCCTTCGCGACATTCGCAAAGCCCTGTGGGAATCCGGAATGGAAGTTCCACAGGCTGGCCGGATCGTCCCATCCATCGTCGAACAGGTACGAATCCAGCGTCACGCCGCGCTTCTGCGCCAGTTCGCGGCCAAACGCGTTGAGGCGATCCAGTGCAGCGGCCTCATCGTATTTCGAAAAGTATCCGATGTCGTACCACNNTGGTCTTTCACGTACTCTAGGAATCCGCGGCGGAGTTGCCCTTCGGCAGTCGAGCCCGCCACCGCCGAACAGGCAAACGATTGCCCCGCGCGAATCGGCAATTGCCGCGTCAGCGAGCAGCGCACGCGCGAGCCCGAGACGGTAGTCGTGGAGAGGGGATGCTCGAAGGCAAGGTACATTCCATCGGCTACCGCCGGAGATCCTTTCACCCTTCCCACCACCGCTACATGCGGCAGGTCGCAATCCCACAGCACGATTTCGCGGACCGGCAAGTCGCTCGCTCCGGCGGTGACCACCAGTTCGTAGCGCAAGTAGCGGGTGTCATCCAGAAGAATGGCCCGCCACTCCAACAGTGCGCCAGTGTCGCGATCACGGAACTTAACATGCAGCAACCGGCCACCACGCCGGCCCGCGCGGCGAATGGCGTGGGCGTCGGCCACCACCGGCGTGAATTGCGGGCGCCCCTCCACCGCCAGTTCGCTGCTTTTCAAGGTGCGCCCGCCGGCCAGCGCCACCTGAAAAACGTCGGGCGCCAAAGTTGTTTCGGGCCGCCCCTGCTGGGAAATGCTCACGGCGCGAAAGTTACCGCCCGTCACGTGCCAGGAGGCCGCCAGCACACCATTCGAAATGGTCAGGACCTCGCCCGAAGCGCGAGATTTCGCCGTATCCCGTTGAGCCGAAAGCGCCTGGGGAACGGCAAGTGAGGCCAACCAGCGGGCCAGGTCGCGGCGGGTTAGTACCAAAAGGGGCGTTTTCATTTGAATTCAGTAAGTAATAAACCAAATTGGCTCAAAAATGTCATCCCTTTGTTACAACGGGACAATATACTTTAAAGTGAGAGGCGTTTCATGTGGCGAATCGTATTTAATGTGATTCAACGCGGCGCCGAAGCGGTGCTCACCGCTCTGCTGATGATTGTTTCGTTGGCTGTTTTTTGGCCCGTAGCCTTTGCCCATCGGCGATATCTCTTGCGGTAAGAGCCCAGTCATAGGTTCTTGATCCGCCAGTTGCGGTACTCGATTTTCATCGGTCCGCCCACGTGCACCTGTACCCCGATCAGCCCCTCCATGGTCCTTCCAGCGGCGTCATCGTCTATCGTTACGCTCATCAGGCGGCCGTTGATGCTGTGCATCAGCGTGTTCCCGCGCACCACCAGGTAAATCGAATTCCAGTCGGTAGTAAGTAGGGAGGCCAGCTCTTTGTTGTCCCCCAGCGTGGAAAGCACGATCGGGGTCCGCGTGCCCGTGACGTGCGTGACTTGTCCGCGCACCGCCAGGAACAGGCGCCCTTTCTCTTCGTAGTTATTGCCCGTGTAGCGATTCTGTCCGTCGATATCGCACTGGTATCCACGCATGGCGAATTTGTTGGCCGGTGTTACGGTGTCCGGCACCACCACGCTGCGATAGTTGATTCCGCTGTTCCCGCCGGAAGTGATCCGGTAATCCACCTTCAGCTCGAAATCGCGCGGCGAGCCTCCGCGCCAGATCAGGAACGTGTTGCTCTTGATCAAGGTTTCCGGGGTGATCTCGCCGGTCATCACGCCGTCCACCACGCGCCAGTATTTCGGATCGCCCTCCCAGCCATTCAGCGTCTTGCCATCGAAGATCGGGACGAATCCGGGCTCGTCCCCTGCCAGGGCCTCCGGCCGGTCGCTCTGCTTCGGAACGTACACCGATTGCGCACTAGCCGCGCCGGCAATCAAACCCGCCAGAAAGGGTCTGCGTCCCATTGTCGCCATGAATCCTCCTGCCCTGTCAGTTTAGTCCGGGCCGCAATCCGATGCCAGTGAAGGAATCGTAACCGCTTTATCATCCTATCGTCATAATCGCCTGTTACGCTCCTGAACTGGCGGCCCAACCGCTCAATCCAGAAAACCGAGGAACGTTAAAGCATGCTGAAAAACGGTGTTGTCCGTTTGATGATCGCCGCACTGGCATTTGTATCTGCGGCTACAGTTTGGGGTCAATCTTTTTCCGGCTTCACAGCGGGGAACCTGGTGGTGAGCCGCACCGTGTATACCGGGAGCCCAGCCACATTGGCGGCCGGCCAACCGATACCGCCCGTTTGTCCCGCCGCTGCCGCATGCGGAAAGACAGTCGCTAGCGACAACGGAGCTTATCCTTCGCTCACCAGCTCCAATAACGTCTGGAACAACAACAACATCGATGGCAGCTTCGGCGTCACCTCGCCGATCTTCCTGGACCAGATCACTGGCACTGGAACTCTGGTCAACTCGCTGCCGATCCCCACCAGCATGGTGACCACCAGCTTCAGTTCCAAGTCGGAAATGGCCCTGAACGTCTCCCCGGACGGAACAGCCCTTACCTTCATGGCATACGTCGCCCCCCCGAACACGATCGACGTCTCGAACAGCAACACACCGCTCGTCTACGACCCGACCAATCCGGCCGGAGGCAGTTACTACCGCAGCGTTGTGCAGGTGGGAGCGAATGGCGCCATCCAGGTGACGCCCACGAACTCCTACAGCGGCAACAACGGCCGGGCTGCCGTATTAGCGAACGGCATCTACTACATGGCCGGCAATGGCAACAACGGCGCCGGAACGCCGGCTAATGTGGTCGCCACCGAAGGTGTTCAGATGGCAATCCCCGGACAGAGCATGGCTACGCCGGCGCTCTCGATCGGCAACTTCTCCGTTAGCCAGGTAATCAACCCCGCAACCGGCCTTCCCTATCCTCCAGACAAGGCGGGTAAGGACAACAATTTCCGCGGTCTCACTATATTCGGCAACACGCTGTATGTCACCAAGGGCAGCGGCAGCAACGGTTTCAATACCGTTTATCAGGTGGGCGATAAGGGTAGCCTGCCGACCCTGGCCAATGCCGCCAGCGCCGCGCTGACCATCCTCCCCGGCTTCCCCAATACGCTCGCCAAGGCTTCCGGCGCACAGTTTCCGTTCGGTCTCTTCTTCGCCAATGCCACCACGCTCTACGTTGCCGATGAAGGCGACGGCACCACGGCCAACGCCGCCACCAGCACCACCGCCGGCCTGCAGAAGTGGATCCTGAGCAAAGGCGTCTGGACCCGCGCCTACGTCCTGCAAAACGGTCTGAACCTGGGCCAGCCCTACACCGTGACCAACTATCCCACGGCACTGAACCCTGCTACCGATGGGCTGCGCAACATCGCTGGAAAAGTGAATTCGGACGGCACCGTGACTATCTGGGCCATCACCTCCACCGTTAGCGCGAATGGCGACCAGGGTGCCGACCCCAACAAGCTGGTGACCATCACCGACGTTGTGGCCAACACCAGCGCCGCGGCCTCCGAGCAATTCACCACCTTGCGGACCGCCAACGCCGGCGAAGTGCTGCGCGGCGTGTCCCTGACTCCCGTTGCGGGCTCCACGCCGGCCGTCAACGTGCCGCTGATTCTTTCCATGAACAACCCCAGCGCCACCGCCATCGCACCCGGATCGCTGGCCATTGCGGCCGGACAGTTCCCCACCAGTCCGACCCCCACGGTTTCCATCTTAGATGCGGCAGGCAACACCACCCCCGCGACTTTCGCCGCGGCGACCAGTTCCAGTATCACCTTCATGGTGCCGTCCACCGTCGCCGTGGGGACCGCCCAGATCACCGTGACCAGTGGCTCGGCGACTCAAACCGCCTCTAACGTCCAAATTGCCACCGTGTCCCCGACGATCTTCACGGCGAATGGTGCGGGACTGGCTTCCGCGCAGGCCATTCAGGTGGGAGCCAACGCCGCTCAGACCACGCAGCAGGTGTACCATACTGATGGCAACGGCGCGGTCATCGCCAACCCCATCGTGCTCAGTTCCAGCACCAACACCTACCTGGTCCTCTATGGAACCGGTATCGCCGCGGCTGGAACCGCGCTGACCTCCGCGACCATCAATGGCGTGGCCGCCACGGTGCTCTACGCCGGTCCCGCCGGCGCGGGCAGCGGCCTGGACCAAGTCAACATCCTGATTCCGGCCAAACTTGCCGGGGCAGGGAATGTGAACGTGCAGGTCACCGCCGAAGCTATCGCTGCGAATCCCGTGCAGGTCACCATTCAGTAGAGGAGCGCCACTCTGCCCGGAAGGCCACCAGCGGGTCCGCCCTGGTGGCTCTCCCTCGACGTGCCTATTGCACGGTGAGCTTGGCGGCGGCGCTGGCCGCGGCCCCCACGGTCACGACCACCGGCTGAACTCCCGTTGGGGCGTTGGCGGGCACCGTGAAGTTAATCTGGGTAACACCGACATATCCGGTGGGGATGCCGACGAAAGTAGTGGTGGCGGGGACGCCACCGACGGTGACGGTAACCGCCAATCGCGGCTTGGGCAAGCGGCTCAAGGGAGTGCCCACCGAGGGCGCCGTGCCGGTGGCCAGCGAGGGGGACACCTGGCCATCGCCAGTGAGGTATAGCGTGATGGTCTGGTTGCGAGCCGCGCTGGCAAAAGGCGTGAGACTGCCATCGGCTTGCGTGAAAATCCCGGGCGCTGAGGCCGCTACTTGAAAGTTGTAAGTGATGTCGTCATACGGGTACGGGTTGCCTACGGTCAGCGTGGCCGGCCCGGGCGCTGTCTCATACGGAATCTGCAGATTCACCTGGGTGGGAGATACATAATAGAGCGGCGCCGGAACCCCGTTCACAGAGGCCTCGAATCCGGCCAGATACTGCGGCAGCGGAACGGTGCCGAACGACTGTGCAAAGTTGCCGAGCCCGGTTCCGTAAACGGTCAGGATCATCCCCGGAGCAAACACCGGCTGATAAGATGCGCCGTTACCAATGGCCGTGATGGTAAGTGGAATCTGCGGGCCGGCGAACGGGATTGCGAACTGCTGCGTCCAGGTAGTGCCGCTGGCGTCGATGCCGCTCACCACAAACGCCACGTTCTTGGGAGCCGCCACGTTACTCAGCCCGATGGGAACCGACTCGGAGCCGAAGGCCGGAAGGGCCGTCTTCATTTTCGAAATGAAGCTCACACCATCAATCGTCACCGCCGTGAGCGTGGTGGGAACGCCGGCCTCCTCGGTGATCGTAAGGGTGAATTGCCAGGGATTGCCGCCGGATCCCGACGACTGCCGAAACACCGGGTTCTGGTCCACTGAGACAGTCACCGCGGAGCGCATCGGCACCCTGCCGCTCCAGCCATGCGCCAGGTTGAAGACGTCCACCGAACCGAGGCCAGTGGCTTGATCGTAGCCCGGGCCGGCGTCCTGGCCAAAAATGCCGGAGGTGCAGTCAGGCGAGCCGAGCACGCAGGGTACGCTGTTGTTCCCCGTGGTGACGTCATGGAAAATGCCGGTAGTGCTTTGTGCCAGGCGATACAAGGCCGGGTTGATGTTGCCCAGCCCGGCGCCGGACTGTACGCCAGTCGAGACCAGGTATTGATTTAGCAGCGCCACGATCCCCGCCATCACGGGAGAAGCCGCGGATGTACCGCCAACAACACCCAGGCCGCCGCTATAGAACGAGTACGGAACGTGGTCCGCCGAAGAGCTCAGCGCCAGGTCTGGAATGTGGCGCACACCATCGTTGGGCACACCGGGACCGGTCTGCCAACTGGGCCGCGGATAGAAGATGCTGGCGCCGCCGCCGGTGGAGGCTAAACCCGCTCCATACGCGGTATCGTTCCAGGTGGTCTCGGGGATGTAGCCCAGCGCCGAAGCGCCATTAGCGGTATTCGAAGAGGCCCAGTAGGAGCCGCCCTGGTCGTTAAAAGTGGTGCCGCCCATGGCGGTAATCTCGGGGACGGAGGCGGGGGCATTTATCGCCAGACCATCCTGGGCGATAGTAGCTCCCAGATCTTCGCAGGCAGCCGCGCCGCTATCGCCTGCGGCCGCCAGCCAGGTGATGCCTTGCGCGTTGGCCTGTTGCGCCATGGTCTGAAAGTTGGGAAGGTCATACAGATCGGCCCCCTCGCAGCCGCCGTAGCTGAACGTCAGGACCGGAGCAAGGTTCTGATCGATGGCATAGTAGGCCGACTGCACTACGTCGTCGGAATAGACGTAGTAGATGTGCGCATTGCGCGCCACGGCGCCGGACCACTCGATATCCAGGTCCGCTTCCTGCATATCCCCAGGGACCACACCGGGGTCCTGGTGACCCGGCACCAGCACCTGTGTGAGGTTGGAAGCGGACAGATTGAATTGCGAGCGAAACCTGGTGATGTCCGACGCGTGGATATCGGTCTGGCCGGCGACCGCGATTTTCTGGCCGGTGCCGTCGATTCCGGCCTGGTAAAGGGGAGCGATGTCGTAGATGGTGGCGATATCGTCGGGCGCCAGGCTATGCGTGCCGCCGGAGTTCATTTGCGGCTGCGACGGCGTCCGGTACTGCGGCTTCAAACGGAAATCGTTCAGGCCGCGAATCCCGGAGATCACGCCGGAGAGCGCTGCCGGCACGGAAGGCTCGGCCGCGTTGGCGAAATGCACCTGGCCATTCACCAGGTAGCGGTGAATCTCGGTGTGAAAAGTGTTGAGGGCCTGATCTGCGGTGCCGCTGAATGTGAGGAAGGTCCGGCTGCGCGCCATGTTGCCGATGGTGAAGCCTTGCGACTTCAACCAGTCCGCGATCTTTATGAGGTCGGCGGCGCTCACCCCGTAGGCATCGGCATACTGCTCGGGCGTAAGCCACTGATGGTAGTGGGGCGAGGCCGGGTCCTGTTGCTGTGCCAAAAGTTGCTGCAGGGCTGCCTGCTGGCCCGCAGAGGGCTTCAGCAGGAGGGTCATGCCGGGCACGGGGAACGAGGCTTCCACCGCGCCGCGATCGTTGGCAGGCCGCGCGAGAGGATGCACGTGGCCGCGCAGGACGTCGGACTGGCGGGCATCGATCGGTGCGGAGATGCGATCGGCCTGCGCGTAGACGCAGCACGCAAATAAGATAAGTGCAAGGAATTGCCGGAAACGAATAAACATGCGGACACCGAAGGGACGCTTCTTTTGTTGTGGACGCGGCGGGAGGAGCCACGGTTTCGGGCTCGGTATCATGGTATGCCGTGAACGAAAAGTTGCTCTCCTTCGCGCTGATGTACCTGGCCGCTGCCGCGCCGCCCGCGTTCCAACTGCGCGACACGCAAGGGGTGGTGCACACTCCCGCGGAATGGGCCGGGCACAGGGCCGTGGTGCTGTTCTTTGTGACCACGGATTGCCCCATCGCCAACAGTTATGTGCCCGAGATGAATCGCATTCGCGATGCGTACGCACCTCGCGGCGTTTTGTTCTACGCCGTGCAGGCCGAGCCGAGGACCCCGGAAGCGGAGGTGGCGCGGTATGCGCGCGAGTACCGCTACACCTTCCCGCTGCTGCTGGATCCGCACCACGTGCTGGTGAAACTGACCGGCGCTACCATCACACCGCAGGCCGCTGTGGTAACGCCCGAAGGCAAGCTGCTGTACCTGGGTAGGATCGACAACCGGGCGGTGGATTTCGGAGTGCAGCGGCCGCGCGCCACCGAACAGGACCTGCGCGAAGCCCTGGATGCGGTGCTGGCGGGAAGAAGCGTGCCGCATGCGTTCACCAAGTCGATTGGCTGTGCGATTCCTCGCATAGAATAGTGAGATCTATGAAACGCGTTGCCCTTCTGCTGCCAATTGCCGCGGCCCTCCTGTGCATGGCCGATGACGATGGAAACGCCTCCCTGCTGCCCGACGGCCCGGGCAAAGAGGTAGTGGCGAAGGTGTGCACGGAATGTCACTCGGTGGACCGCATGCGCACCCTGCGCATCAGCAAAGACGAGTGGTGGGAAAAGGTCGCCGACATGGTGGATCGCGGCGCCAAGGCGACTGACGCCGAAAGCGAAGCCGTGGTGGAATACCTGTCGCGGAACTTCGGCAAGGATTCCAAGCTCTGGGTGAACACCGCGCCCTATATCGAACTCAAGGCGGTGCTGGGAGTCACCGTGGCGGAAGGGAACGCCGTGATCGCCTACCGCAAGGCCAACGGCAACTTCAAAGACTGGAGTGACCTGTTGAAGGTGCCCGGCCTGGACGCGAACAAGCTCGAAGCCAAAAAGGATCTGATCGTCTTTTGACCACCATCATCAGTAGATTTCGTTACGGTGCAGGCGGAAGCGAGCCAGTCGCAAAGCCAGGAGGCCGAAAACCCGCACCGGGTCGGCGGGGTCCGGCGAAAACCGGTCGATGATGTGGTACGTGCCGTCCTTGATTCCTTCAATGATCCAGTGTGCGCCGTCGAGGTTCACGGTGTTCGGCGGAAACACCTCATCGGTGGGCAGATTCCAGAAGTTGGTGCCCTGTAGTGCGCTGAGGAAGGACTGGGTCTTCCCCTTGGTCATCCAGGAGATATTGTACCGGGCCAGCCTGCCGGGTTCGTAGCCCGCATGGCCGGAAGTCATCTCCGAGTGGATCCACGCCGAACCGCTGGTGCGCACAATCACCCGGACGGCAATGGGATGATGGAACGTGCGCAGCCAAAGAAAGCGGTAGACCTCGGCTTTCGGATTCTTTCGGGACTGCTCCCAGAGGGAAGGTTCGTGCAGGGCTTTGAGGTGGATGGCATAGCTGTCTCCCCGCTTTACTCCATCCGGGAAGTACTGCTGCGCGGACACTGCACCCGCGAGCAGCATCAGAATGCACGCTAACCGCACACAGACAGTTTACTGCTTTCCGCTTACTGCTTTCCGCGGGGCCGCTCCCCTTCGCCAACTTTGTAATCGGACGGCACTTCGAACAGGGTGTGGGAGGGTTCGGCGCGGCTGATGTTGGCAAGCCGGGTGATGGTTTCTCCGGAGCGCGGATCGCTGTGTTTGCTGAGCACGATGGTCTGCAGTTCGGCGGAATACCAACGCTCGGTGACGATCTGGATCGCCTGTTCGTTGCCCATCTGGCCGGCGGGAATGGTCATGGTGGTGCGGGTGCCATCGGCGACCACGCCTTCGATAGTCTGCCGGCCCAGTGATTCGGTTTTCACGTTGCCGCCGGCGGCTTCGCGATAGGCGGCGTTGCGGCGCCCCCCGCCCTTAGCGGCGGAATTCTGCGGGGGGCCGGAACGCCCGGGCCGCACCCAGCCGCTCCTGGTGGCGGTCTTGTCATTGGGATTCAGGGCGTAGTTGGTGCCAGCTACGGGATCGTTAATGAAAATCACGTTAGGGAGGTTGCTGTTGCCCGCGAGCGCGCCCAATCCCTTCAGGGACTGTTCCGCGCGGGTGCGGCCTTCGCTATCCCGAGAGACACGAGACGTGGTGTTCTGGCGGATGTGGTTGCCATCGGCCAGGGTTTGGGTGCTCTCGGTAATCATGTCGGCGGAATACGGAGCATTCTTTACCACGCGGCCGGGAGGACCGGCTTCGGCGCCCAGGAAACGCGCGCCAGGGCCGCCCGGGCCGTGTCCCCGGCCAGGAGGCGGCGGATTCTGGCCGTACGCGCCGATTGCCACGGCGAGCAGGCCGACCAGAGTCATACGAATGGACATCTTCTACTCCTTGCAACAGAAACCGTTACTCGTTCACGAAGCGGACGGCGCGAGCCAAACCATTGGAGCCCATCTTGATGTCGGCCTCCACCAGGTCCGAAGCCTGTTCCGCGGTCACCGGCAGTCCTACTGCCAGCATGGCGGAGCGGGGCACCTCCACGCGCACCACATTGACGTTCTCATCGGGAGAAATCCGTTCCGCGTTGGGCAGTGGAATGAACCCGTCGCTATCGGGCGAATCGTCATCCGCCAGATCAGCCGGAGCGGACAGGGCGGCCAGTTCCACGGCGCTAGGCGCGGCATGCCGCGGCGATTCTGACGGCCGGGCGCGCACCAGGAACAGGCCCACGCCCACCAGCAGGACGGCGGCTATCCCGGCGAACAACGGCACCCACACCTTTCCCGGCGGCAGAGCGCGGCCGCGGTGCGTCTGGGCGCGGAAAGCGGCTACCAGGCCGGCTTCCACGTGAGGGGGAGCTTCCAACGCATGCAGGTCCACCGACAGGCGCCGTATTCCCGCCACCAGTGCACGCTGGCGCTGCCATGCGGCGGCACATTCCGGGCACAGATCGAGGTGCTCGGACTCATCCTTCAGGAGCTGGCTCGACAGCTCCGGCATGCGGTCCCAAAATTCCTGGCAATTCATATTTCACACCTGACGGTCTTCCAGCGGGATAGCGGCAAGCCCGATCCGCGATCCTGATGCAACTTCTCCAGCAGCAAGGCTCGTGCGCGATGAAGGCGCGAGCGCACGGTGCCGATGGGGCAGCCTAGGGCCACGGCAGCTTCGGCATAATCGATCTCTTCCAAATCGCAAAGAACCACGACTTCCCGATAACGCCGCGGCAAGGTGACCACGGCGCGGCGCAACGCCTCAATACCCTCCCGGTGAGTCAATTCGGCCAGCGGATCATCCGTCACCGCCAACTCGGGGGCCACGCCGTCTTCCGATTCGGTATCCAGGGTCACATCGGAGCGGCCGCGCTCCAGGTTGCGGAGCACCAATTTTCGGGCTATGCCAAAAAGATAGCCCGAAACCGTGCCGCGCTCCGGGTCAAAACCGCATTCGTCACGAAGCAGTGCCATGAAAACTTCCTGCGTGACATCTTCTGCCACCGTTGCGGAACCGCTCATGTGCAGCGCGAAACGATAGATAGCGCTCTGTTTACGCCGATACAGGGCCACGAAAGCCTGCTCGTCGCCTTGGCGCATGCGCACGAATAATTGGTGCTCCGCATCGGGCAGCCTGGGCGTCATCACTCTCTCAATTCTAATTCCGGCCGAGGGGGAAAAGGTTCCATTTTTGAGCCATCCATTCGGGTAAATACCTTACAGGGTCGTCATTTTCAAGCATAGCGGCAAGTAATTTGGTACTGTACGCTTAGTACCCCCGCGTTTTATGATCGGGAGATACAAATGGCTGGATTTGAAATGGCGCCAAGCAACCAAACCGACGAGATCAGTGCGCTACGGAGGCGCGTCGCCGAACTGGAAACGGACGTTCAGCGGCAGAAAAGAGCATTCGAAGAGAGATTCCGCCGCCTTGCGGATGCCGCACCGGTGATGATCTGGATGGCTGGTCCAGACGCACGTTGCAGCTACTTCAACCGCGCATGGCTGGAGTTTCGCGGTCGAACCCTGGAGGAGGAATCGGGGAACGGCTGGACTGCGGGACTGCACCCGGACGATCGGGATTTGTGCGTGGAAACGTATATCAAATCTTTCACGGCACGGCAGCCCTTCCGCATGCAATACCGCATGGAGCGTGCCGGCGGACAATATTCGTGGCTGGAAGACGTGGGCGTACCGCGATACGAAGAGGATGGAGAGTTCGCCGGATTCATGGGATCGGCTATCGATATCACGGATCGCAAGCGAGGCTACTTTACACCCGATGAGGCGAGCGTGCGGATGGTGTTCGCCCTGACCGAGCGGGAGCGGCAGGTACTGGTGCTGATCGCCGATGGGAAGTCCACCAAGGAAGCGGCGGCCCAACTCGGCATCAGCTACAAGACGGCCGATTCGCACCGCAGCCGCATTCTGGAAAAACTGGGGGTACATGAGACTGCCAGCATGGTGCGGTACGCGATTCGCGCGGGCCTGATCGAAGCGTAGTCTCCGCCAGTGCGATGAACGAGACTCTGATCCACCAGGCCATTGAACTGGCCGTCGAGAACGTGCGCCGTGGCGGCGGTCCTTTCGGAGCCCTGGTGGTGAAGGACGGGATCGTGATCGCCACGGGAGCGAATCAGGTGACGCGGTTCAACGACCCGACCGCGCATGCAGAGGTGGTGGCGATTCGCGAGGCGTGCCGCGTGCTGGGCGATTTTCAACTCTCCGGGTGCGACCTGTACACCTCCTGTGAACCCTGCCCGATGTGCCTGGGGGCCATTTACTGGGCCCGGCCGGCGCGGGTGTTTTTTGCGGCGACCCATGACGACGCCGCGGCCGTGGGCTTCGACGACAGCTTCATTTACCAGCAGATCGGAATGCCGCACTCGGAGCGCAGCATCCCGATGATCCGGCTGATCGATGAGCACGCGACGCGCCCGTTCGAGGACTGGGTGAATCAGGCGAACAAGAAACAGTACTGAAGAGTTTGTTCAGCGCAGAGGCGGACACGGAGGAAAACCAACGCCAAGACGCAACGTGCCCGCTCGAGTGCGGGCACGCTGCGTGATTCGGACCCTACGTTACTTCTTCTCGGTGTGGTCGCCCTTTTTGGCTGGCCCCTTCTTGGGGGGAGTCTTCTCGTTCTTCGTTTCGGCGTTGTGCACCTGCTCGGTGTTGCGCGGCGCCTCGACAGTGCGCGGGGGCGGAGTATTGTGCGGGGGCTCGGTGTTGTGCGGCGCCTCGACAGTGCGCGGGGGCGGAGCATTGTGCGGGGGCTCGGTGTTGTGCGGCTGCTCGACATTGCGAGTCTCGGGACGCGCTACTGCCGGCGTAGGCTGCGACTGCTGTGGCTGCACCGGCGGTTGCTGGGGACGGGCAGCGGCGGGGCGATCGTTGCGCGGCGGCATCTGATTCTGCGGGGCGTTGTTGCCGCGGTTGGGTGTCTGGTACAGACCCGGCTGGCCGGGCTGGCCCCCAGGTTGTCCACCCTGCGGCGCGGGGCGATTGCCAAAGGTCTGGCCTTGCGGATTCACGGTGCGGACCATGGGAGCGCGCGGCGGGGGTGCGCTCTGACGGATATTGACCTCCTGGGCAGGCTCCAGGGGGCGGCCGGCGTTGGCACGCAACATCTGCTCCTTGGCCGCAAACGAAACGGGCGGGGCGCTCGGCGAAACGAGCCGGCGGCGCATGCACCGCCACTCCGCCTGTCACCACCACACTTTCGCGAACCGGAGCGATTTGCGCCGTGGGACCCACCACGCGGGCGCGCAGAATCTCGTCGTGCGAGACCACAACCACATTGGTGGCCACCGGGCGGGCATGCACGAAGGCGTCATTCGACACCACCGTCACACCACCATTCACACGCTGATTCACGTAGGTCACGTTGGTGACATTCACATTGTTGATCACGGTAACGTTGCTGACGTGCACGATGTTGACGTTGCGGACATAGACATCGCTGACGTGATAGGCGGGACGATAGACTTCGCCGGGGCCGAGCGGGAACCAGGCAGCCATGCCGACACCGCCACCTACACGCACTCCGACGCCGAATCCGCCGCCACCCACAAACGCCACCAGCGCGGGAGCGTACACCGGCCGGACGCCTACTACCATTCGGCCGGGAACCCAGAACCATCCGCCGGCGGCAAAGGCCCAGCGGCCGTAGTGGAAGGGAGCGAAGCCCCAGGGCGCCTCATCGACCCAGGTCCAGCCCCAGGGATCGACCCAGGCCCAGTGCCCGTTCGACCCAGGCCCAGTGCCCGTTGTGGTACGGCGCCCAGCCGGCCACCACCGTCCGCGGCCGCCACACCATTCCGTATTGGGGTACCTCGGTCCACACGCCGTACTGGTCCAGATCTTCGTAGCCCACCATCTCACGCGGCACATAGCGGGCGGAAACGCTGCTGGCTTCGCGCCGTTCGCGCTCCATGCACCATTGGTCGAACATGTCGGGAGGGGACGCGGAAGTAATTTCCTGCGCGATGGTCTCCGTGCCGGCCAGGCGGGCGCTCTGCCCGGCGCGCACCGGGAAGGCGGCGCCGCCGCCGGTCACCTCCCTCTGCCCGGCGCGCACCGGGAAGGCGGCGCCGCCGCCGGTCACCTCCGCTTCCCCGCCTCGCACCGTCAAGACCGAGACATTGTTATCGCCATCGGCCTGAATGCGATAGTCGCCGGTGCGCAGCAGCGAGATGGAAACATTGGGAGTATCCACCTCGACACTTTCGTT
The DNA here is from genome assembly GCA_900290315.1 of Candidatus Sulfopaludibacter sp. SbA3. Classification (GTDB taxonomy): domain Bacteria; phylum Acidobacteriota; class Terriglobia; order Bryobacterales; family Bryobacteraceae; genus Sulfopaludibacter. Next base: position 54,752 of record OKRF01000446.1, read on the forward strand.
CTCACCCAGGAAGCGGACAAATACGTTGATGGCGCCCTCGGTCAGGCTGATCTGCGCGATGCGATCGTCCAGATTCAGTATGGACATGGCCGTGCCGGAGTTCATGCGAATCGCGGTAGAACCGATGTGAAGCTCGGCCTGGGCGCCCGGATCGGTCCACAGATGATCGCCCGTGGTCAGCGGATAGTTGAGCGTGGCAGGAGCCCAATCGTCCACGCTGCCGGGCCGGAATGACACCGGCCCGCTGAGATAATTCAAACGCGCCACGCGCGAGGGTGGGTCTCCGGCATCCGCCATCGCCGCACCGGCAAGCACCGTCACGAGAGCTGCCACATACCCGACTTTGCGAACCATATTTCGCTTCCTCCCAATCCTATCTAACACCTTCCAACGTTAAGATTCGTCACGCGGTTACATTAAAATCCAGCAAGAATCGGCGGCTGAAATCCACCACCCGGCTCTATTCGGCCAAAAGGCGACGAATGCCTATCCATAACACTTTAGGATGTTCAACGGCAAAATGCTATCGGGTCCTTGCGGCGCCAGGATGAACCAAATGAAACTATTGGCGAAGTTCAACCTGATTCCGGGACTGGTGCTGGGCGCCGGGCCGGGAATTGCGGCGTTGGTCTCGGGCCGCCTCCGGCAGTGCCGCACCATCTGCTGCAAGAGAAGCGCGGCAGGAGGTGGTACGGCAGGCCGGGCTGATGATGGAGGCCGTGGTTTGGGCGCGCGATGACACCACCAAACAGATCAAACCGCTGCTCGTGAACCAGCAGGAGCACCAACGGAGTTTCCTGCCGCAGACGGTCCCTGCCGGAACCGCCATTGCCCAAGTGTCGAACTGCTGCCCGCCGAGTACTCCCACGTCCTCTTCACGCTTCCAGAAGCAGATCGCTTCCTTCGCCTTCTACAACAAAGAAGTCGTCTACGGAATCCTCTTCCGCGCCACCTCCCAAACGCTCCTCC
>OKRF01000138.1:0-17615 GCA_900290315.1 Candidatus Sulfopaludibacter sp. SbA3
ATATCACCAGGTAGAATTGGCCAGCAGGCTCATCTTGAGTGTAAATATTGTCACCCTTCCGGTAGCTTGCCATGGTGGAACAGGGCAGATAAGCCAACGGATCTTCAAACGGTTTTTGCGCTGAGAATGCGGATGTGATCGTTGCCATTGGTAGTTCCCCTCCAACAGAGATAACTCGCGCACGAGGAATAGCACTTCAGGTACCATAATCCGGTTTGCACTGTGCAGTCTTGCACAAAAGGACGGAATTGTTAGAATTCGCAGGGTCGTTGACAAACAAGTAAGTACTTACTTACAATTGGGAAATGGCCGCCCGCAAGTCCCCGCCACCCCGGCTGCACGCCGTGGAACGGCGCCAGCAGTTGCTCGAAACCGCCCTCGATTGCTTTTCCCGTCAGGGTTTCAAAGGCACTACCACCAAGGAGATCGCCGCCGCCGCGGGTGTCACGGAAGCCATCGTTTTCCGCCACTTCCCCTCCAAGCAGGCGCTCTACGAGGCGGTGCTGGACTATCGGCACGAATCCGCCGAAATGCAGGAATGGTTGGCGAAAACCAAAGACTGTATGGACCGCGGGGACGACGCCGGCCTGCTCCACGCCATTGCCCTTAAGATTCTGGAGAGTCACCGGCGCGACGCCCGTCTGCAGCGCGTGCTGCTCTTTGCGGCGCTGGAGGGCCACGAGCACGGACTGGCGCACCATCGCCAGATCTCCATTCCCGTCTACGAATTGCTCTGCCAGTACGTGGCGCGGCGGCAGAGTGAAGGGAAGCTTCAGGATTACGACCCGGGCATGATTCTGGTGGCCATTGCCGGTATGGCTACCCATTTCGCCACCATGACCCAGATGTTCGGCTTCGCCTGCGATATACCGGACGATCGCGTAGCCGCAACGTTCACCTCCATCATGATGACTGGAATTCAACCGAAGAAAGAACGAGCCCGCAAATGAACCGACTCCTTCTCGCAGGGATTGCCTTACTTCCTCTCTTCACGGCCGCGTGCGGAAAGAATGAGACCGCCGCGGCATCTCAGGCCATACCCAGGAAACTCACCGTTGCCACAGCCCATGCCGTCACCCGCACCGTGCCGGCTTCGTTCCAGGAGACCGGAACCTTTAACCCCGACGAAACTTCCGACATCGCGCCGCTGGTGGCCGGACGCGTGATCGCAACGCCTGTGAACGTGGGCGATTTCGTAAAAGAGGGACAGATCATCTGCGAGCTCGATCACCGCGACGCGCAACTGCGGCTGGAGCAGGCGCGCGCGCAGCTCACCGAAGGAGAGGCGGCGCTGCGCCAGATGCAGTCGCGCATCGGGTGGAACGGCCAGGCGGCCTTCGATGCGGGAGCGGTTCCGGAAGCCGCCGCGGCGCGTGCCAATTACGAATCGGCACAGGCGCAGGCCCGCATGGCGGCGGCCGATGCTAAGCGTTATGAGAACCTGGTGGCCACCGGCGACGTTTCGCGCAGCGCTTACGAAAAAGCCCGCACCGCGCAGGAAACCGCCGAGGCGCAGGTCAACGCCGCCCGCCAGCAATATGAAGCCGCGTTGAACGGCGCGCGCCAGAGCCACGCCGCGGTGGAAACTTCGCAGGCTTCGCTCGACGGCGTGCGCGCCCAACTGGCGCAAGCCGAAAAGGCGCTCACGGATACCACCATTTTGGCGCCGTACGATGGCTATATCACCGCCCGCCCGGTGGCTGCGGGCATGTACGTGGCGCTCACCAACAAGATTGCCACGATCGTCAAAATCGGCGTACTCAAGCTGCAACTGCAAACGCCCGAGCAGCGCGCTGCGCAGGTGAAGCTGGATATGCAGGTGACGGCTCGTGTGGCGGCATTTCCCGACCGCGAATTCAACGGCAAGGTCACGGCCGTCAATCCTTCGGTAGACCCCGGCTCGCGCATCTTCATTCTGGAAGCCCGCTTCGATAATCCCGGCGCGCAGCTTCGACCGGGCATGTTCGCCACAGCGCACGTTCTGCTGCCCGGCGGCGAGAATGCCGTCTTCGTGCCGCGCAGCGCGGTGATTCGCGATAAGACTACGGACTCCTACCAGCTCTTTACCATCGAAAATGGCACCGCGCATTTGCGCGTGGTCGTACTGGGCGATGCCGAGGGCGATCAGGTGCGCATCACCGGCGGCCTTACTGGCGGTGAAACCGTCGCCTTAGGCCATCAGGGCGAACTGTTCGACGGCGCCCCGGTGGAGGTCAAAGGCTGATATGCACACACTCGCTCAACTCTGCGTCCGAAGGCCTGTCTTCGCCACCATGCTCATCCTGTCGCTCATGGTGGTGGGCATCTTCTCGTACTTCAGCCTGGGCGTCGATCTATTCCCGAAAGTCGACATCCCCACCGTGCTGGTGACCATCGCTAATCCGGGAGCCTCGCCCGAGGAAATCGAAACCGAGATCACCAAAAAGGTGGAAGACACGGTCAACACCATCAGCCAGGTGGATGAAGTCCGCTCCACTTCGTCGGAAGGGCAGAGCCTGGTGATCATCACATTCCTGCTGTCCAAGAATGGCGACGTGGCGGCGCAGGAGGTGCAGAACAAGGTCAACCTGATTGTGCCGCAGCTTCCGCAGACAGCCAAACAGCCTGTGATCCAGAAGTTCGATCCCGATGCTGCGCCCATTCTGCAAATCGCTGTCTCCGCGCCGCGCTCCCTGCGCGACGTCACGCTGATCGCCGATAAGCAGATCAAGCAGAAGCTGGAGAATTCCAAAGGCGTTGGTGAAATTACCATTCTGGGCGGCGCCCGCCGCGAGATCCACGTACTGGTAGATCCGTTCCGCCTGCGCTCCTACAACCTCACCATCAACGATGTCTTCAACGCGCTCCGCTCGCAGAACCTGGAACTGCCCGGCGGCAACCTCAATGCGGGCGCGCAGGAATTCACTGTCCGTACCACCGGCCGCGTCGCCGATGCGGCGCAGTTCAACCAGATCACGGTGGCCACGCGCAACGGCTACGTGGTCAAAGTCCGCGATATCGGCTATGCCGAAGACAGCTACGAAGAGCCGCGCAGCGCCGCGCGTCTGAACGGTGTCCCAGCAGTGACTCTGGTGGTGGCTAAGCAATCCGGCGAAAACACGGTGGCCACTGCCGACGAAGTGAACCAGCGCGTCAAGGAGATTTCCGCCACGTTGCCGCGCGACGTGCACACGCAGGTGATCAGCGACCAATCCGTCTTCATCAAAGCGGCGGTGGAAAACATCAAGCGGCACCTGATTGAAGGCAGCTTCTTCGCCGCGGTCATCATTTTTCTCTTCCTGGCGAACATCCGGACCACGCTCATCGCCGCCGTGGCCATCCCCACGTCCATCATCTCCACCTTCGCACTGATGGCCGCCATGGGCTTCACCTTGAACCAGATCACCATGTTGGCCCTGACCCTGATGGTGGGAATCGTCATCGACGATGCCATCATCGTGCTGGAAAATATTTACCGGTTCATTGAAGAGAAAGGTATGCCGCCGATTCAGGCCGCCATCAACGGCACCAAGGAAATTGGCCTGGCAGTCATGGCGACCACACTCTCGCTGCTGGCAGTGTTTCTCCCCGTGGGATTCATGGGCGGGATTGTGGGCCGCTTCATGAGCTCATTCGGCTTCACCTCGTCGTTTGCCATCGCGGTTTCGCTGCTGGTTTCTTTCACCCTCACGCCCATGCTCTGCTCGCGCTTCATCAAGGCGCCGAAGCACGAGCCCGGAGCGCACACCTCCAAGGAATCGTTCATCTTCAAGTTCCTGGATACGCACTACACCACCATGCTCAAGTGGTCCATGGCCCACCGCAAGACGGTGGTGGCGATCAGCGTGGGCATGATTTTCGCCATCGTTCCTCTGTTCGCCTTTGTGGGAAAGAACTTCCTGCCCCAGGACGATCAATCCCAGTACAACGTCCTGATCCGCACTCCCGAGGGCACTTCCCTGGCCGCTACCACCAACATTGCCGAGCGGATCGCACAGGATATCCGAGGTCTGCCCGGCGTGAAGAATACGCTGATGACGGCGGGCGGCAGCGCCGATAAGAGCGTCAACAGCGCGTCCATTTACGTCAAGCTCAGCGACGTCGACCAACGCCAGATCTCGCAGCAGCAGCTCATGCAGCGCACGCGCGACCTCATGAAAAAGTACCCGCCGGAGATTCACACCGGCGTCGAGCTGGTGAGCACGGTGGGCGGGAACCAGAGCAATGCCGACGTCCAATACTTCATTCAAGGTCCGGACCTGGCGAAGCTGGCGCAGTACTCCGACAAGCTGCTCGCTCGCATGCGCACCATCCCCACCCTGACCGATACCGATAGCACCCTGCGCAGCGGCAAGCCCGAAGTGCGGCTGGAGATCGACCGGCCCCGCGCGGCAGACCTGGGCGTTTCCGTGATGGATATCGAAGGCGCCCTCAACACTCTCGTCGCCGGCCAGACGGCATCCACCTTCAATGCCGGCGAAGATCAGTACGACGTAGTCGTGCGCGCGCAGGAGCGATTCCGTGGCAGCGCCGAGGGACTGGCGCAGATGTCCGTGCCCTCCTCGAAAGTCGGGTCGGTGCGGCTCGATGAAGTGGTGCGCATAGTGCCGGGCACGGGACCTTCGTCCATCAACCGCATCAACCGCCAGCGACAGGTGACCCTCACCGGCAACGTGGTGTCCGGTGGATCGCAGGCGGCGATTCTGGGCCAGTTGAATCAGTTCTCCCAGGAACTCGGCATGGACCCGGACTATCGCTCGGGCCTGACCGGCGGATCCAAGGAACTGGCGCGAACGGGCTACTATTTCGTCCTCGCCTTCGCCCTGACGTTCATCTTTATGTATATCGTGCTGGCGGCGCAGTTCGAATCCTTCATCCACCCCATCACGATTCTGATCACCTTGCCGCTGGCAGTGCCCTTCGGGATTGTGTCGCTGCTGATCATGCATCAGACCGTCAACATCTTCTCCGGACTGGGCCTGCTGCTGCTCTTCGGCATCGTGAAGAAGAACGCCATTCTGCAGATCGACCACACCAACGGCCTGCGCGGGCAGGGCATGGACCGGTACGAGGCGATCATCCAGGCCAACCGCGACCGCCTGCGGCCCATTCTGATGACCACCATCGCGCTGGTGGCGGGCATGGCGCCGCTGGTGATTTCGCGCGGCACCGGCGCAGCCACCAACCGCTCCATCGGCGTGCTGGTGGTGGGCGGGCAATCGCTCTGCCTGCTGCTCACGCTGCTGGCCGTCCCGGTGTTCTATTCGCTCTTTGAAGACCTGGGCGATTCCTTCGTCACTGGCCGCGTCGCCCGCTTGTTCCAGTTCCTGACACGCCGCGTGAAGAAGACCGCGATCATTGCCACCACGGTCGCCGGCAGCCTCCTCGGACGGACGGCCGGTGGCGCCGGAGGTAGCGCCGGCGATCTTGTCGCCGGTGGCCCGTCCCAGGTGCCACCGATTCAAGAGGTGGAGCTGAAACCGCGCGTGGGCATTCTCGGACAGGTGGGCATCCGGTTGCCGGAGGTCATCGAGCGCGTGCTGGCCAACGATCCGGACATCCAGATCTCGCGCATACAGCTTCAGGAGGCCGGTTACGCCATCCGCGGCGCGCAAGGCGCGTACGATCCGGTGGCCGGCCTGCAAGCCTATCGCACGCGATCGGTAACCCCGGTGGCTTCGATTATCGGCGGCACGGCCGATGGCAAGCTCACGCAGCAAACCTGGAGCGCCACCCCGCAAGTGAACGGCCTCTCGCCCTGGGGCGGCAGCTACGCGCTCAGCTTCGCCAATCAAAGCGTGCGCACCGATAGCCAGTTCACTACGCTCAATCCGCAATACCCCACCTCGTTGAGCCTCAACCTGACCCAGCCTTTGTGGCGCGGATTGCGCTTCGATGCAAACCGACACCGCCTGCAAGTGGCGCGCAAGACCCGGCAGCTCAGCGAGGAGCAATTGCGGCAACGCGCTATCGAAGTGGTGACGCAGGCGGTGCAAGCTTACTGGGAACTGGACTACGCCTGGCACAACTTCCAGGTACAAACCGAAGCGGTGAAACTCGCCGGGCGCCAGTACGAAAGCAATCGGCGCCTGGCGGAGCAGGGAATTCTGGCGCCTGTCGATGCGGTGGCCGCACAAACGCAGTTGGCCACTTTTCAGCAGACTCTGTTTCTGGCGCAGCAGGCGCTGACGGTGGCGGAGAATAGCTTGAAGTCGCTGATGCTGGCGACGCGCACCGACCTGATGTGGAGCACCGCCCTGGTGCCGGAAACGGAGCAGGACCCTCACGCGCCGCTGCCCGCCTGGGACGATGCCATTCAGCAGGCGCTGGCCGCTCGCCCCGAACTGGCGCAGAATGCCATCGCCACGGACGTCAATGCTCTGGATGCTCGCCTGGCCCGGGAAGGAGAGAAGCCGCAGGTCGATGCGTTCGCCAATCTTTCCACCGCCGGACTGGCAGGTGTGGTGAACTCCTCGGTTTCCAGCAGTCCATTGGCGGTCTTCTTTCCAGCAGGGTTCGGTGCAGTGCCGCCTCTGCTGGTGGGCGGCTACGGCCAATCGTTAAGCAATCTGGGCTCCGGCAACTTCGCTACCGCGCAGGTGGGCGTGCAGGTTTCCTTACCCCTTCGCAATCGCACGGCGTCCGCGCAGTATGCCACCGCCGCGGCCGAGGCGCGCAGGCTGAAGACGCAGCAGAACCAGATTGGCATGGCCATTGAAGCCGATGTGCGCAACGCTTTGCAGGCTGCCACCGATGCACAATTGCGCTTTGACGCGGCCGCATTGGCGCGACGCTCCTCCGAAGAACAATACGCCAGCGAGCAGCGCCAGTTTCAGGCCGGTACCTCTACCACCTTCCTGGTACTGCAGAGGCAGACGGACCTGATCGCCGCCCGCGCCCGCGAAGTCCGCGCCCGCGCGGATTGCGCCGAGGCATCAGCCAACTTGGATCGCGCCACCGCCCGCACGCTGGAAGCACGAGGCATCACCCTGAAGCCCTAAGCGACGTAGGACCGACGATCGTTGTGTGCCGTATGCTGGGATGGGTGTTCCGCCTGCGAAACTTCATGAAAAACCGGCGGGATTTTCGACCCTGTTGGGGGGCCCGCGGGCGGGCAACGATGGCTATGAAAAATGGGAGATTTTCGAGGGTAGCACGGGTTGGCGGCGGGGCCGCGGCCCGGGATATTCGCGAAGGGGCAAATTCGAGCCAGGCACGAAGATTCGCCAAAAGACGGCGAATTTCGAGCCTGGCACGGATTTGCGGTGGACTCGCAGCTCAGGATTTTCGAGGGAATTTTGAGCCTGGCGCCAGTTCCCGGACTCTTACGCTTTCACCTGGACGTGGGCGTCGAGCATCTTCTGCAAGTCGCTCTTGCCGACGGCGCCGACGCGCTGCTCCACCACATGACCGTCCTTGAACAGCAGCAGCGTGGGAATGCCACGGATGTTGTAGCGCATGGCCGTGTTGCCGTTGGCATCCACGTCCACTTTGCCCACTTTCACTCTGCCCGCATATTCACCGGCGACCACGTCGATGGTGGGCGCCATCTGACGGCACGGGCCGCACCATTCGGCCCAAAAATCCACCAGAACCGGCACATCCGACCGGAGCACATCGCGATCGAAATCCGCATCGGTAAAGGTTAATGTGTTCTGACCTGCCATTTCGTCTCCTAAGTAAATTAGAATCTCAGTTCAGCAAAAGGATTCAAGCCCCCAAGAGCTGCCGGTACAACGCCGAATACGCCGCCGCGGAGGCCTTCCAGGAAAAGTCCTGGCGCATCCCCCGCACCATCGTCTCGCGCCAGCCTTCCCGGCCGCCATACGCCTCGGTTGCCGCCTGCACCGCCCCCAGCAAGGCCTCGGCGGAGTACTCCTTGAACTTGAACCCCGTACGCTCTTCGATGGTATCATCCAGCCCGCCGGTCGCGCGGACCACCGGCACCGTTCCGTATTTTAAGCTGTAAATCTGGTTTAGCCCACAAGGCTCATACTGGCTGGGCATCACGAACATATCCGCGCCCGCTTCGATGCGATGAGCCAACCCGTTGTCGAAGCCGATCCGCACCGCGATCCGGCCCGGAAAATCCGCGGCGATCTGGCGGAAAAACTCCTCGTACTCCGGTTCGCCCGAACCCAACGCCACCAGGTAGACATCCTGCTCCACAATCCGACTCGCGGCTTCCTTCAGAAGATCCATCCCCTTCTGCCGCGTGAAACGGGAGACGATTCCCATCACCGGCCGGTCCATCGCCTCCGCCGGCAATCCGAACTCCCGCACCAGATGCTCTTTGCACACGCGCTTGCCGCTGAGATCTTCCGGCGAATACCGCGCCGGAATCAGCGAATCCACCTCCGGACTCCATTCCCGGTAGTCCACCCCGTTCAGGATGCCGGTCAACTCACCGGCCCGCGCCCGCAGCGCGCCATCCAATCCGAAACCGAACTCCGGCGTCTGAATTTCGCGGGCGTAGGTGGGGCTCACCGTGCTGAGCCAGTCGGCGAACGCAATGCCGCCCTTGATGTAGCTCGCGTGCCCGAAAAACTCCATGCCGTCGGGACGATAGACTCTGGGGTCCAGCGCCACATCAGCCAGTGCCGTCTTCGGGAACAGTCCCTGGTAGCCCAGGTTGTGGATAGTGAATAGCGTGCGCACTCCCAGGTAAGTGGGGTCTGTGGAGAAGGTGGTGCGCAGATAGGCCGGCACCAGTCCCGACTGCCAGTCGTGACAATGGAAGATCTCCGTGCGAAACAGATACCGCGCCACGGCCAATGCAGCGCGGGCAAATACCGCGAAGCGGATGTGGTTATCCGGATAATCCACGCCGGTTTCGCCGTAGAAGCCCTTGCGGTCGTAGAGCGGCGGGCAATCCACCAGGTACAGCGGGAACGTTTCGGGGGCCTGGTAGATGGCGGTATCGAAGCGCACCGGCCCCAGGTAGATCGGGGGCGGGTCGAAAACGCGCCGCGCCCGCTTCAGGTCGATCGAGCCGTACCGTGGAATCACCACGGCGGGATCGTCGCCAAGGGAAGCGAGAGCGCTCGGTAAAGCGCCAACTACGTCGGCCAGTCCGCCGGTTTTTGCAAGCGGAGCAGCCTCCGAAGAGACCATCAGGACGCGGGCCACATGAGAATTGTACCGTGCAGGCCAAGGGTTTTCCGAAAAGGCTAGCCGACAGGGTCGAAAAACAGGGGCCGGGGGCCGGGGTTGTGTGCGGCTCGCTTCGCTCGCCGGTCGGCCAGTGCAACCGGCGGCGACCGGCCGGCGCTACCAACCGCTGGGCGGTCCGCCCCTAGCCGACAGGGTCGAAAAACAGGGGCCGGGGGCCGGGGTTGTGTGCGGCTCGCTTCGCTCGCCGGTCGGCCAGTGCAACCGGCGGCAAGACCGCCGGCGCCACCAATCGCCGGGCGGTCCGCCCCTAATTGACAGGGTCGAAAAAAGAGACGATCGCCTGCCCTGCCGGCACCTGATGATATGATTGCCACAGAACGGCGGATTTTCCGTGGAACGCGAAGTGGTCCTGGCCAAGCTGCGTGAAAGGATTGTACTGTTCGCGGCATCTCATCTATCGAGGGATGTTGCCGAAGACCTGGCCCAGGAGGTGCTCATGCTGCTGCATGAAAAGTACGCCCACCTGGAGCGGCCGGAAGATCTGCTGCCGCTCTCTTTGCAGATCGTGAGGTTTAAAATCATGAGCTTGCGCCGGAAAGCGGTACGGCGCGGCGAGTATACCCAAGTCTCCATTACGGATATCCCGCTGCCCGACCTGGACGCCAACCCGGCCGACACCCTGGAACGAAAGGAAATGCTGCAGCGGCTGGAACGTTCCATCGCCCAGTTGGGTGACCGCTGCCGCCAGTTGATCCGGCTCAAACTGCAGGGAAAGACGTTTCCGGAGATCCAGAAAATCATGGGCGCTGGCGCGCTCAATACCGTGTATACCTGGGACCATCGCTGCCGCAAGAACCTGCTCGATCTCATGGGCGGAGAATGGGAAAAGGGGGCCAAATGATGGACCGGGAACATATCCAAAAGCTGCTTGGCGGATATGCCACCGGCACGCTCACGCCCGAAGAACAGCAGGCGCTGTTCGAAGCCGCCCTCACCGATCAGGAACTGTTCGACGCCCTGGCCCGCGAGCAATCCCTACGCGATCTATTGCGCGACCCGGCGGCGCGCGCTCAACTGCTGGCCTCTATCGATGACGCGCCGCTGCCTTGGTACCGGCGCTTCTGGCGCCCCATGGCCATCGCTGCCGCGGCGGCCGCTTGCCTGATTGTCGCCGGCATCTTCATGACCCAGCAGAAGCGCCAGCCAGTCGTCTCGCCTCTGCTAGTGGCCGAGATGAAGGAGCCAGCCGCGCCTCCGCCGGTGGCGCTTCCCCCAACGCCTGCTCCCGTACCAGCGCCCGCTCCCGCCGGGGACGTGCGGGCAAAGGCAATGAAACGCCCAGTAGCGGCGGCGCCCCCGGTGCGAGTTGACGAGGCGATGCCCGCCGCACCGAAGCCAGCCGCGCCTCTGATGGCCGCGCCAGCGCCTCCACCGCCGCAACCGGCCACGCCCGCCGACCTCAAGAAAGAAACGATCGAAGTTACAGCTTCCGCCGCAGTCATCGATGGCACTGCGGCGACGTCCGGGGCATTGCAGAATGCCTTCCTCGATGGCGGTTCCAAACCCATCCCCCTGCAGAATGCACGGGCGCTGTTCTACGCTCAGCAGGCGCCCACCTTTGTGCAGCAGCCGGCCCAGCAGGGTGCGCAGTCCCAGCAGTCCCAGTCAGGCGCGCTCACGCCACAACAGCGACAGGCGGTCCAGGACCTGACTGCCCAATCGCGCCAAGCTTTCGGCGCCATGCGGGCCAAGACGGCCAGCCCGCACCTCGGCGTCAAATGGACCATTCTGCGCCAGCGCGGCGGCGGCCTGTTTGAAGAAGCGGAGCCCGGCGATCTGCGCGCGGGTGATTCGGTCAAGCTCCGCCTGATTCCCAACGATGACGGCTTCCTCTCGGTCTGGATATCTTCTTCTGCCCTGATGACGGCTACTCGTGCCCAGCGCCTCATACCGATCGACACCCCTGTAATCACGAGTCCCGTGGCGGGCCAGAAAATCCTGACCGTGCAACTTACGCGCTCAGCGCCGCCGCAGCCCGAGCTCATTCACAACGTCGCCGAGCAGCAAAGCGCCACCGATGCCCGCGAACATGCCACCTACGTCCTGAACGTCAAAGACAGCCCGGCCGCCCCCATTTCGGTGAGGATCCCGCTGACGTTCCAGTAGGGGCGGTGGTATACTGGCGAACCATCATGGAGGTGGTGTTATGGGATCGATCTCGGTAGCTTGCTATAGGCCACGGGCCGGCTGCGAGGAGGCCCTGGTTGAGTTGGTTCGCAACCACCTGCCACCGCTCCGTTCCGAGGGCCTTGTTACCGATCGCCCTTCCATCGTGATGCGCACCGCCGGCGGAATCATCGTCGAGGTCTTCGAGTGGGTGTCCCAGGAAGCCATCGCAGGCGCTCACCACAACCCTGTGGTCCTCGAGTTATGGAAGCGTTTCGAGGCCGTGTGTTCGTACGAAACGCCGTCCAGCCTGCCGGAATTTCAGAAGGTGTTCCAGCATTTCGAGCCGATTTAACCGGCGGCAAGATCGCCGGCGTTACCGCTTCACTGCTTCCACCGCCCGTTCCAGCACCTCGTCGCGGCCGGCCGCGATCCCTGCCCGCGTGAGGGAAACCGGAATCGTTGGCAGTATTCCGACGCCGTGGTGCTGCGACCCATCCTGCTTCAGCACCTTCATGCCGGTCCATGTGATTTCGTACCAACCCGGCAGAGCGAACGGATTCACCACGCCGTTCGTGCCAGCGGTCGGGCTGCCTACGATCTCCGCCAGCTTGTAGTGCTCCACTATGCTCAACAGGGTTTCGGCGGCGCTGATGGCCCTGGCGTCGGTGAGGAACGCCTTCCTGGCGGTGAAGTAGGGAGCCACCGGCGGCGCCTGCCAGGTGGTGTCCAGAAACGTCATCCCGACACGGTCCGGCCGCTTCACCAGGGGAGTCAGGATGCGCGGACCGCTCACCGGCTGATTGACCAGATGGCCGAAAAATTCGAAGAATCGCTGGATGTTGTTGGGGTAGCCGCGCAGATCAAACAGGATGCCGGTGGCCTTGGCCAACGTGGGGACCGCAGCGGCGAAATCGGCATCGGTGATGCGATCGAGGTCCAGATACCAGATGCCCGGCGCCAACTCCTGCACCTTCTCCGGACGCGGCTGGCGCAGTTCGCCGGCCCTCACGGTGCACATCAGCGTGACCTTGCGGCGGACGCCCGGCTGTGCCGCCGGCTCCAGCTCCATCCGCACATTGGCCCTCGAGGCGCGCGTGAGCAACTGGCTCAACGCCCGGTCCCGCAAGCATTGCGGAGTCGCTCCCGGCAGGAGCGCCTCCCTGGCGGCCAGCACCTGCGTGGCGGGCTGGCCATCGATGGACAAGATGGCGTCGCCCGGCTTCACATCCACGCCGTTCTGCACCCACAGCGCGACAATGCGATTTTCGGCCCACGTCCAGATCACAGGCGGAATGAAATGGGGCGAATCGCCGGGGCCGCCCAGGTAGCCGTGGCCATCGTGCAGAGCGGCAATCATCTTCTGCAAGGTGATGCGGAAGGCATGAGCGTCCGGATCCTCCGCCGCTGCCGAGAGTGCCTGCGGCAGCACCTCCGCCCAGTCCGTGCGCACCACGTCAAAATAGGGATAGAAATGCTGAAACACGTTCCACGCGATGATCACCGCAGCCAGGCGCGTGGCGCGATCGTTGGGCGACCCGGTGGGCGTGCCGGCCATGGCCACCTCGACCGGCGGTCCCCAGCCATCGCGGGGGAGAGCCAGGGGAACCAGGCACGTCACTCCGCCGGGCAGATCTGTGCGCAGCGGCTGCAGCAGATCCCCGGCTTCGGATGCGGGAGTGATGACCCGCTGGCTGCGATAGGTGGATGCGAAGGCCGGCGAAAGGCCGCCGAGCCCGTGATGCTCCCAGGCGATCACCTGCGGAGCGGGCGGTAGATCGAGTGCGGCAGGTGTGCTCCCGGTGGGAAAGATGCGCACGGTGCGGGCCACCGGCGCGAAGGTGCTTTGCAGACGGCCGGCGAGTTGTCCGGGCGTGGCAGCCTGCTCCACGGTCCGCACGGCCGAAATCACGAAGCGGTTCCAATCCACACGGGCCGCTTCGTCGCTGGGGTGGAAATACCGCACGAACCCGTACAAGCGCGCTAGAGCGGCTAGAGCGTTCAGTCCCTGCGGCGTCGGCGGATGCGCCGCTTCAGTGATCTCTCCGCCGTAGGTGGTGAACGAGACATCGTCGAGGTATGCGGCGCCGGGTCCCACCAGTTGCATGCCAACGTCGATGGATCCCGCGTCGGGAGCGACGTCTCCCTCGATCTCGTAGTATTGCCACTCAGGGGACCGGATTGGCCGGTCCTCCATGTTGTAGTAGAAGCTGTTGGTGAAATCGTCACGATGGATGTGGACGCTCAGGCGCGCCGTGCTTCCCGGCGCGCAGCGCACGGCTGCGCGAAAGTGGAACTCCCGGTCGCGATACGGAACGGCGTCAAAGGTCTGGAAGAGGAACCCGGGTGGTGAATCGTCTTTCACCCCCTGGCTGCGCGGCTGTAGCACCGCACATTGCTTGCCCGAAAGGCAGTTCTCTCTGGAGATCGCGACGACGCACGCGGTATTGCAACGCCATCCGGGCGGTGTGTCTCCGGGCTCTTCAAAGTCGGGATTGTGCAATGGCGACTGGGCGGACAGGGAGAAGCACGATAGGAGTGCGAGCCAACATAGGCGGTACATCCGGTCTTCATTTTAGCGGGAAAGAGCGGGACGACAGACGACACAATACGATCGTCTGTCCTACTGCCAAGCCGCTTGCAGAAACAGCCGGGCCACGCGCGGCGCATCGAATTGCTCCACCCAGAGGGCGCCGGTGCGTCCCAGTGCCGCGCGGCGCTCGGTAGTTTCGTACAGTTCCTCAATGCCCGTCGCCAGGGCAGCGGCGCTGTCCGGTTCCACCAGGATGCCGTGCGGCACGACTTCCGGAATGGCAGCGGCGCGGGCGGCCACAATCGGCTTGCCGGCCGCCATAGCCTCCAACAGCACGATTCCGAAGCCTTCCTGTACGCTGGGCAGGCAGAAAATGTCGGCGCGATTGTATTCCGCCGCCAGGTCTCCACGCGAGACATCGCCCAGCCAGGTCACCGTTCCTGCCAGATGCAGTTCCCGCGCGAGATTCTGCAGTTCCCGTGTACACGGCCCGCTCCCCACGATCCGCACCTCCAGTTGCGGAAGGCGCGCGCGCAGCAAGGCGGAGGCGCCCAGCAGCACATTCACCCGCTTGCGCCGGTAGTGACGGCCGGCAAACAGCACGGTGAATCGCTGCGGCCGCGCCGGATGGAGTTCCAACAGGCGGCGCCATTCGGTCAGGTCGATAAGCTCCGGCACTACCGCCGGCAAGCCGGCGAGTCCGTAGAGTTGCCGCGCACGTTCCGCCGAATAGCGGCTGGTTGCCAACACCCGGGCGGCGCGATGCACGTGCAGCCGTTCGCAGTGCGCCTGCACCGCCATGGTCCGCCGTGTGATTCCGCTTTCGAAGAGCGCCTCATCGGCAATCACGCCCTTCAAAGCCGCCACGTGCGAGGCCCCACCAGCGATGCGGTAGCCATCCATGTCAAAACCCACGGTGAGATCGAAGGCCGACGAAGGCTGCAGGGACCGGTTGAACAGCAGACGCTGCAGCGTATAGACCGGCAATTTGCGCCGCGGCGTGGCGAATTCCACAGTGTGCCCCTGCGATTCCAGAGCATGCGCCAGCACGTGCATTCCCACGTACGTGCCACTGCCGCGGTGGATATCGAGCGGCGTGGAGGTGAGAAAGCGAATGCGCACGTGCAGGCCGTCAGGGCAGCCGGATCACCAGTATACCTGCCTGCTTGGTGCCTTTGTACGCCACTGCGTACACCGTTTCGGCGCGCGAATTTGCCGACACCATGGGATTGGCGGCAGTGGCGGCCCCGCCGACGCTGGAATCGCCGGCGGGATTGTCGACCGTGGCGAGATCACCGGTAGTCAGGTCGTACACCACCACGTTCGATGCGCCGGTTTTTAACGCCCGGGCCACCAGCGTGCGCGTATTCATGCAGCACACGGTGGCTCCATCGTCGAGGAAGGCCAGGGTATCGAATCCATCGGGCACGGGCAGGTTGGTGACCTTCTGGTGGTCCAGGTCGAACAGCACGAATCCTTCGTCTCCCGCCGTTTTATTGATGGACTGCACCAGCAGGGAATCGATGGCGGCAATCTGTTGCACGCTGGCGTCGGTGAAGCCATCGATGCCGCTCGGAAGGATCAGCTCAAAGACGCTGCCGGTGGCGCCATCCAGCACATAGATCGTATCGGAAATCGTAGTGCGGGTGGGGTCGAGGCGCACACCAAAAACGTAATCGTTGAGCATGGCCATGGAGGTATCGGTTTTGGTGGCAGGAACGCGCAGTTGGCCCTGATCGGGGAGAGTGGCCGCGGTCACCGTGGATTTGTCCAGGTCCAGAATCAGGAAGCCATCACCGGGGCAGGCGGCCTTGTAGGCCGACTCCGCCACCAGCGACCCGGGCAGCGCCACCTGGCGCACCAGGTTCACATTGAACAACTGAATGTTGGACGTGCAGGAGGTAGTGAACCAGCCGCTGGGAAAGTTGACGAAGGCCGGGTCCTGACTGCCCAGCGCGAACACCACGAAGGCATCCTGCGAAGAGTCGCTGGCGCGTGCCAGCACGTAGTAGAGGCGCGTAGTGGCGTCCAGCATCACGGAGGCATGCGGAGGCGTGGCAGTGACGCCGGCGCGCGGCGGGGCGACGGCGGTCAACAACGCGGGGCGACGGCGGTCAACAACGGCAGCCATCCCGCCGGGAACGGCTTGGTCAGTTGCGAAGCCCCGGTGGAATCGACCACGGCGAATTCCACTTTGACGGGCGTGAGCGGATCGTCCGCCACAATCACGGCGGTGAGCCCTTTGCCCAGCGCTGTGGAGGCCAGAACGGCGCTCAGCCCATCCACCGTGATGGAGGTGCCCGCGTTTCCGGTACCGCTCGCGGCAATCGGGGTGGTGGTGACCTTGCCGGTCACGGGATCGATCGTGGCCAATTGTGCCGGACTGCCTGGCAGCGTGGCGGTGAAGCCGGTGGTGGACGCGACGAGGCTGGATGCCGGGGAGGGCAGCGTGACGGCGACGGGATCGCCCGCCGCACTATAGATCTTCGCGGCGGAACTGATGCCGCTCTTGGCATCGCCGGTGGGTGGGCCGATCAGCCCCGCAATGGTATCGTCGTCGACGGGCGCCACGGCGGCAGCCACCCCAGCAACTGGTCAGGCAGTCGGGAATCGCGGTGTAGGTCTTGGCGGCCATATCCAGCGTCGCGCCGGCGTAGCATCCATCCGAGCCGCGAGCGCCCAGGGCCACCAGGAAATTGCCGTTGAAGCCGGTGCTGACCAGGCTGGCGACATCCGGCGCATCCGATGGCAGCGCGACGAATTCCGTACGGGCCGCCGCGATGGGCGAGTAGACGGTGAAGTTGGCCACCTGTTTATTCGCCATCAGGGTGATGATGTCGCCGGCGCGGCCGCCCGTGGGGACTGCGATGTTGACATCGAACTCGCCGGGCGCAGTGGTGGAGGCGGTGACTTTCACCTTAGCCGGCAAACCGCCCACGTAAGCCGTAATGACCGCGGTGGGAACCGCTGGCGGAGAGCTTGGTCCCACATCGCCGGCTGCGATCGGCGGATTGGTAGGGCCCAGGCCATCGGCCGTCATCGTGATCGATTGCGCCGTGACGGTGCCGCGCGGAGCGCCATACCCGACATCCTTGGCGGTGCGCACGGCCGGGGCGATCGGCGTCACATTCACACGGGCGGGAGCGCTGCTTGTCACATTCACACGGGCGGGAGCGCTGCTTCCGGCGGTGCGGGTCACCACTACATCCACCAGGCCGTTCGATACGCCCGGCGGCACCTGCGCCAGAATGGTGTCCGACCCCACCGAGTACAGCGGCGCCGCTTTCCCATCGATGGTCACACCCACGTCTCCCAACATGGTGGGCCATGGCGTGGCGGCCGCGCTGATGGCGGTCTGCGGCCCCAGATTCAGTCCGGTGATCTGCACCAGAGAGCCAGGAGCCACCAGGCTGGGGGCAGGCTGTTGGGTGAAGAAATTGGTCACCCCCCGGACCGAGACAATCGGGTTGGCGGGAGGCTGAGTTTGGGCGGAGACGACGCAAACCGCGATGGTGAAAAGAACACTACGGCAAAACATGTCTAAAATATGACTAACCCCGCACAAGGGACCGAGTTTCGAGTTAAATCCGTCAGCCTGATCCGCGCTATTTATCGCAAATTGCCATTAATCGCTCGGATCAGGCTGACGGATTTTAGCGCCAACCTTATGCCATTATGATAAAAGGACTTATCGGTGCCTTCCAAGAAAGCGGTTTGCCTCCTGAGCGGCGGCCTGGATTCTTCCACGTGCCTCGCCTTGGCCCGGCGCCTGGGATTCGAGTGCTTTGCGCTCTCCTTCGATTACGGCCAGCGCCACCGGTTC
>OKRF01000138.1:17620-21938 GCA_900290315.1 Candidatus Sulfopaludibacter sp. SbA3
ATCGATTACGGCCAGCGCCACCGGTTCGAACTGGAGGCGGCGGCGCGGGTGGCGGCGCATTTCGGCGCCACGCGTCACATGGTGGCCAAGATCGGGCTGGACGCTTTTGGCGGATCGGCCTTAACCGCCGATATCGCCGTTCCCAAGTCGCGCAGCACGGCGGAAATGGGGCGCGGTATTCCCATCACTTACGTGCCCGCGCGCAACACCATCTTCCTTTCCTTCGCGCTGGCCTGGGCGGAAGTGCTGGTGAGTAGCGACATCTTCATCGGGGTCAATGCCCTGGATTACTCGGGCTATCCGGATTGCCGCCCGGAGTATATTGAAGCCTACGAGCGCATGGCGAACCTGGCCACCCGGAGTGGAGTGGAAGGCGCCACCAGGCTGAAGATCCACACCCCGCTGATCCAGTTGAGCAAGGCCGGAATCGTCAGGCTGGCGCGCGAGTTGGAGGTGCCCTTCCCGCTGACGCACAGTTGTTACGATCCGGGTCCGGATGGCCGCGCCTGCGGCGAGTGCGATGCCTGCCTGCTGCGGCGCAAGGGATTCGAAGAGGCCGGTATTGAAGATCGCTGAGCTGTTCTATTCCATTCAGGGAGAGGGCTCGCTGGTGGGCGTGCCTTCAGTCTTCATCCGCACCAGTGGCTGTAATCTGCGGTGCGCGTGGTGCGACACACCGTACACCTCCTGGCAGCCAGAAGGCACGGAGCTTTCGCTCGACCAGATTCTGGACGAAGTGAAGGCCCACCCCGCGCGGCACGTGGTAGTAACCGGGGGCGAGCCCATGATCGCGCCGGAGATTTTGCCGCTCACCGAGCGCCTGCGCGCTCTGGGCCTGCACATCACCATCGAAACCGCCGGCACAGTCTTCGCACCGGTGGCCTGCGACCTGATGAGCATCAGCCCCAAGCTGTCCAACTCCACGCCCGCGGGGTCTTGGTCGGCGCAGCACAACCGTCTGCGCATCCAGCCTCAGGTGCTGGCCGAATTGATGGGCCGATACGACTATCAGCTCAAATTTGTCATCGCGCGGCGCGAGGATATGGAAGAACTGCGCGCCATCGTACAGTTCCTGGGCGCCAGACGCGAGTGCGTCATTCTGATGCCCGAAGGGATCGACAGCGAACGCTTGCGCGAGCGCGGTTTGTGGCTCGCCGAGATCTGCAAAGAAGAGGGCTTCCGCTTCAGCCCCCGGTTGCACGTGGACCTCTGGGGCAATCAGAGGGGGGTGTGAGGTTAGCTTAGCTTAGCGGTCTCTTTGCGCTTTCGGTACCGGCGGATCAAGTTGTTGGTGGAACTGTCATGGTTGAGTTCCGCTTCTGCCTCGCTCGCCAGTTCGGGCACGATATTCTTAGCCAGAACCTTGCCCAGTTCTACTCCCCACTGGTCGAACGAGTTGATCTGCCAGACGGCCCCCTGCGTGAACACGCTGTGCTCGTACAGCGCCACCAGCTTGCCGAGCGTTTCCGGCGTGAGCTTTTGAGCGAGGAGGGTATTCGACGGGCGGTTGCCTTCGAACACCCGATGGGGCACGAGCCAGTCCGGCGAGCCCTCCGCCTTGACCCGCTCTGCCGTCTTTCCAATCGCCAGCGCCTCAGCCTGTGCGAATACATTTGCCAGGAGAATCTCGTGGTGTTGGCCGAGCGGATTGAGCGGTTCGTCGAATGCGATGAAATCGCACGGGATCAACCGGGTTCCCTGGTGGATCAGTTGATAGAACGAGTGTTGGCCGTTGGTGCCAGGCTCGCCCCAATAAATCGGGCCCGTCGGGTAAGTGACTTCTTTCCCGTCTAGGGTGACGTGCTTTCCGTTGCTCTCCATGGTCAACTGCTGCAGATAGGCCGGAAACCGCTTCAAGTACTGCTCGTACGGCAATACGGCAGCCGTCTCGGCGCCGAAGAAATCGGTATACCAGACGGCCAGGAGGCCCATCAAAACCGGCATGTTGCGGTCGAACGGGGTCGTGCGAAAATGCTCGTCCATCTGATGAAAGCCATGCAGCATCGACTGGAAATGATCCGGTCCGATGGCGAGCATGGTCGAAAGTCCAATGGCGGAATCCATAGAGTACCGGCCGCCAACCCAGTCCCAGAAGCCAAACATGTTTTCGGTATCGATTCCGAATCGCGCTACTTCCGCAGCATTTGTCGATACCGCGACGAAGTGACGGGCGACCGACTTTTCGTCACCACCGAGCCCCTTCAATAACCAGGAGCGAGCCGAGTGTGCGTTTGCCATCGTTTCGAGCGTGGTGAAGGTTTTCGAGGAGATAATGAAGAGCGTCTCCGATGGCTCCAGGTCGCAGATTGCCTCGCTGAGGTCAGTGGCATCGACGTTGGAAACGAATCGGAAGTTCATGCTCCGCTCGCTGTAGTGCTTCAGCGCCTCGTATGCCATCACTGGTCCCAGGTCGGAGCCTCCGATTCCGATGTTGATGACGTTGCGGATGGGCTTCCCGGTGTGCCCCTTCCATTCCCCACGGCGAACGCGGCCGCAGAAGCCGGTCATCTTCTCAAGCACGGCATGAACCTGCGGAACTACGTTTTCGCCGTCAACCAGGATCGAGGCGCCTTGCGGAGCCCGCAACGCAACGTGCAAAACCGCGCGTTTCTCCGTATCGTTGATCTTATCGCCGCGGAACATGGCGTCGATTCGCGAACGCACTCCCGACTCCTCGGCTAATTCGATCAGCAGTTTGACGGTCTCATCGGTGATGCGGTTCTTGGAGTAATCCAGAAAGAGATTCGCGGCCTCCACGGTCATTCGCTCCCCGCGCTGAGGATCATCCGCGAACAACTGTCGCAAGTGTACGCCGCGGATTCCCTGGTAATGCTCCTCGAGTGCTTTCCAGCTCTTCCGATTCGTCAACAGAACCGGACTTGTTTCCGTTTGTGGCGTCATGCCGGCACTCACCTCCTTCATCCCCCGATTGCCTTCCTCAGGGCTACGCTCTTGGAATCGATCACCGCCAACAGATCGTTCCAGGATTTAACGAATGACTTCGCACCTTCATTTTGCAGTTGGCTGGCCAAAGCGTCGATGTCGATGCCAGCTTTCGCGAATCTCGTCAATACCTCTTCGCAATCGCCGCCATCTGCCGATAGAACGGCACCCAATTCGCCGTGGTCCGCGAGCGCGTGCAAGGTGTTTTCCGGCATCGTATTCACCGTAAAGGGCGCCGCCAGGGCCTTGACGTAGAGGACGTCCGAAGCCGCCGGATCTTTCGTCCCGGTGCTTGCCCACAGCAACCGTTGCGGCCGCATTCCGTTGTTAAGGGCGCGTTGCCACCGTGGAGAGTCGAGCAATGTACGATAGGCTTTGTAGGTGCGCCTGGCGATGGCGATGCCGAGTTGGCCGCGAAGCAGATCCGGCGCTTTGGTCATGACCGCGGAGTCCCACCGGCTGACAAACAACGACGCCACTGAGCCTACATTCGGTGGCAGTCCGGCATCGATCCGCCGCTCCACGCCCCGCAGGAATGCTTCGGCAGCCGCGAGATACTGCTCGCGAGAAAACAATAGCGTGACATTGATCGGGACGCCGGCGAATATAGCTTCCTCGATTGCGGGCAGGCCCTCCTTTGTGCCCGGGATCTTTATGAACAGGTTCGGTAGCGCCGCGCGCGCGTGAAGGTTTCTGGCGGCGGCCAAGGTGCTGGGGGTGTCGTAAGCCAGTACTGGCGAAACTTCCAGAGACACCCACCCATCCACACCGTCCGTGCGGTCGTAGACCGGTCGAAACAGAGCCGCGGCGCGAGTAAGGTCTTCGAGCGCCAGTTCGAAGAAGAGCGACTCACCGGTTGTCCCGTTGCCCACCTTCTCGCGGATCGCGGCGTCATAGGCGCTGCTGTTTTTGATGGCGTGGTCGAAGATGGTTGGATTTGAAGTCAATCCCGTCACCGACAGTTCCTTGATGTAACCTGCCAGTGTTCCGTCATCCAGTAAATCGCGCGTGATGTTGTCAAGCCAAATGCTTTGCCCCAGATCGTGGAGCTCTTGCGTTGCTTTCATCGTGATCGCCTCCGAATTCTCTCACCCGTTTGAGTGCTCTCCATCAGACTGCTTCAACCTGTGACGCTCGCCTCTCCTGCCTGAGCATGCGGAATGCCGCGAATGCAGCCAGACCCAGGTACGCAAGCGCTCGGTACAACCACATTAGCGCACCCGCACCCTGCTGGTCTAAGAATGGTGGAATACCCAGGAGCCGTTGCGCGGAAACATACGGCGGGTACGCCATGCTGTCACAGAATGTCAACAATGCCGAGAGCGCGTCGTACGGGATACAGCTTCGAAAGCCCGCGGAAGCTGCGGCTTGACGC
>OKRF01000138.1:21948-31766 GCA_900290315.1 Candidatus Sulfopaludibacter sp. SbA3
GCGGATTGGCATGCGTTGCCCGGGCATCTCTGGGAACGTACACCGATCGCGGCGGCGTCGGCCCGTCATTTCCGCGCTGCGCGGCACTGGCATAAGCGGGCCGACGCCACGAACATATCAGCAGGTGGCGTTGGATCATAGTTGCACACCGCGGACCTTCGGGACACCGCGTTTCTTCGATCACACGGCAGCCTCAGGTGGTACGGGTTTTGGTGTCTCGGCTTCGGCAGAATGTTCACGATTGCGACTGACGATGGTGTGGGGCGGCGGCGTAGCCGGGAAGTGGTTCGCATGCGAGAGTGCCGGCTACAAAGAGGCTACAAAGAGGACTTGAACCCTCGTTCCCGTTACGATATAGTACCTTCTCCGGGTGTCACGGTGACGGATCTCTCTGTGAAGAATCCGGTTTGGCGGCCGGAGCCGCGGCGCGCGGGTTCTTTGGGCGGGGGATGATTTCGGTGCGTACGGCCGTGCCGTCGTTCGCCGATTACTAAACGAACACCGCGATGGACGAGCTGGCTTTTGGATTCGCCTCCGAGTTCCGGCACATCTCTCATGCGTGTGAAGGGAGACCTAGTGACTTCGGTAAAATTGTTGAAATTCGACTCCGACCTTCTATCTGGCGATCTGGTATTGCCGAGTGTGGAAGAAAACAAGTACGTGCTGGTCGACAATGATGCCAAGGAGTGTCGAGTAATCGGGGAGGATGAGTTTAATGCATCGTACGTTGACGACAATATTGAATCCTTCCAACTCGAGGATGTCAACTGGCTAACCCTCGACGTCGACAATCAGTTTGTGACTCTCACTTACAGTGGCGGCGCCCAGACTGCCCTTCTGCTTGGTTCGATCGACTACGGCGGCGGGAGCAAGGCAGAGCAATACGGAAAGACTAACGGGGTTATTTACCCAATCGACCAATCGGGCACGCTGCTTCTCAACAGCACTAATACGCCGAACCTCGTTAACGTCAGGACTTGGTATTATAATCAGGCCAAACGCATCAACGACCAACGCCTTGAAATCGCGGAGGTTGTCCACGCCTTCGCCTCTGCAATCAGCGAACTTGGCAACGCGGCAGAGCGCGGCGAGTAGGAGGAGGATCGTAAAATGTCAGTCCAGTTTATCGATCCTGAGCAGGTGTCCTACAGAGTGGACGGGAACACCCTCGCTAGTGTGGCGCAGGCCGTTTCACAGGAAGATGAAGCCGGGAAGACGGAGTGGTTCCCCCACTACGAATACGAGTTGAATGGAAGCGGCCTTTCCAGCGTCACTATCACGGTGGCCACCAGAATCACGGTGCCCGAGTGGAGCGAGTATGGCTCAGCCACCCAGCCAGAGAAGGAGGAGTGGGATCGGTTCCTAGCTGCTCTGCAAAGCCACGAACAGGGCCATCTCGAGCTCGTCCGCCAGCATCTTGCGAAAATTGACGAGAAGATGGCCGGCCAATCGCTGAACGACGCCAATTCGGCGTGGGAGGAAGCCCTTGAGGCTCTGGCTTCGGCGAGTGATGCCTATGATCAGCAGTCCGACCACGGCCGCAAACAGGGCACGATCATCAATCTTGGAGCCGCGACGGCTACTGCCGAGTAAATAGGACTACGGAACGCCAGTCTGTCGTTCTGTGGCGCTCGTGGCGGCGTTGCCGACACAAACGTCAGCCACTAATCAAGTGTATCTTCCAAGACGAGAAGCATCTCCGCGGTCTGGCGCGGGCGGAATCAGTTCGCTTTACGCTGAGGATCCGGTACCAGCAGCCTTCGAAAGACCTCGCTTATCTCGGCTAAGGTCCAGGGTTTGGGAATAACCTCGTCAAAACCGTACCTCCGGAAATCCGCCATCACTGGCGCATCCGAGTAGCCGCTGGAGACAATCAGCTTTAAAGACGGGTCTAATTCTTTCAGCCTGACGGCTGCTTCCGCGCCGCCCATTCCGCTACTCACGGTCAGGTCCAGCAGGACGGCATCAAACCTGCGACTCGAGGACTTCGCGGTTTCACAGAGGGCGATTGCCTCGGCTCCATCCCGTGCAGTTTGGACGTCGTAACCGAAGCCGGCAAGAGCAGTTTTCAGAAGCTTCCGGAGAGCGTCTTCGTCGTCCATTACCAGAATTCGCGCTGTGCCTATTTGCACACGTGCGACACTCGGAGCGTCCGGCGCGGGAGTTTGTTGCGAGGCGGGCAGATCGATGGTGAGTAGGGTTCCGTACCCAAGTTTCGACTCCACGGAAAGATGCCCCCCGTGTTTCGCGATGATGGCGTACGCGGTTGCCAAACCCAGGCCGCTCTTGCCGGGCTTGGTAGTGAAATATGGGTCGAAGATACGAGGGAGAATTTCTTTGGGTATTCCGCAGCCGTAGTCTCGAATGGAGATTCGCACGCGAGCGTCAGCCGGTGAAGCGCCTCCCGCGGGAACGTTTTCCACCAGGACCTCGATGATTCCACCTTCCGGCATCGCCTGCCGCGCGTTCAGCAGGATGTTGTGGAGCGCCTGGCCGATCTGGCCCCGGTCGACTTCGGCGCACCGGAGGTTCTCTGCGAGGCTGACTNNATCACGAGCTGGGCCACGGAAACCGATTGGCGAACCGGCACGCCGCCATTCGCGAAGGTCAGCAATTGGGAGGACAGGAACTTGGCGCGTAGACAGGCACTCTCGGTTTGGCCGAGTATCGCCTGAACCGGCTGAGCCGGATCCAATTGCATCCTGGCCAGCTCGATGTTGCCTTGGACGATTGTTAGAAAGTTATTGAAGTCGTGAGCGATTCCGCCGGCAAGCGCCCCCAGCGATTCGAGCTTGCGCGCACGCAGCAACTCCTCTTCAATCTGCTCGCGCTGCTGAATCTCAGCTCGCAGTTGCTCGGCCGACCGGTGGAGTTCCGCCGTGCGTTCCTGAACTCGAATCTCCAAATGCTCGTTCAGAGCCTCCGCCTCACTCTTCGCCGCCCGCAACTCCTGCACGAGGTCCTGGTTCTCGAACATTAGGTTCAACGAGGAAACGATTGTCAAATGGATTCGCCAAGTGGTGATCAACGTCGCAAGGGTAAATAGGGCGGCAAGCAATCCCATCGCGAGGTGGGGCTCATCGCCCCTGGCCAAAAGCCGAAGGGCGGGCACTACACCAGTTGGGACCATAAATGCCAGGAACGCCTCGGGGCGTGGCGCAAGGATAGATGCTGCACCGAGCATCATTCCACCCAGAATAAAGACGAGAAGGACCTGATCCGTGAGATGCATTTCCGGATACAGCAAAGCACCCGCCGCGCCCCAACCGGCTCCGGCCAAACCGGCACCCAGAGCAAAAGCGGCCCGCCACGGATTCGTGTTCAGGCTGGACGAGGCAACGCGCCAGTAGCGCAAACCCAGGGTGAATCGGGCGCAGGAAATCAGAAACATATACACCCACCAAGCGACGATGAGAGGGTGCGGAGCCACTCGCCACTGAAGAACGCCCAAAATTCCAGCCGCGATCACCGTGACGCCAACCGCAACATTTGTATTGCTATACAGCAGTTGGACCTGCGCGGCGAGGATGCGGCGCCGTGCGAGATCCCGGGTAGCGCCGGCCGCAGATGAGTTGCTTGGAGTCATTGAAGGACTACCACCCCAGTATGGTTTAACACATCTATCGCGGATTGGTCTTAGGGTACATACCCCATTGCCCGGGATTTTCCGCGTGTCAGCCCAGCGATTGACTATGGGGTTTGCGGCGTACGCGTCGAACGAATGTTTCAAAAAAGATCTGACCGAGAGCCAGTATAAGTCCTGGATTTGTGTTCACGACAGCCTAAGGTTCGTCAGCTCCGCGTAACTATTCCGCTATCTCCCGTACGCCAGGATTTGCCTCGGCGGTTTAAGTTGGTCGTAGTCCGGTTGTTACCCGATTTCGGATGGGATAGGGGTCCTGTAGAATCATCCTACAAACCGGGACGTTGGATAAAAGTGTGCCAGCGTGGATGAAACGAAACAATCGTGCGGATCACCAAGATGTGAATGATCGGACTACCTGTGATAGACGGGCAGGTGGCTCGGAGTTCGAATTCTCGGGCTGAACGTAAGGACCTTGGGTGCGATTGCACACAAAACCGAAGGGGATAGATTCCGCCGGGCTCGCCCCGTAAGCGGCCCCTACACGAGAGCCGCGCATGTCCAGTGGGATTGTGCTGTGTGTAGAGAGAAGCGAAGCGATACGGACGCTGTGGCGAGAGGCGCTGCTCCGGGCGGGTTTCAGCGTCTTGACCGCCGCGGGTCTGGAAGATATCGCCCGCCTCGCCGCTCCACAGCAGATCGTTCTTGCTGTTGCGGGTTCCAGCGGCGAAGACGCGGCGGGGCTGATTCAGAGCCTGCACTTTCATCTGCCGCGGGTGCCTGTTATTTTTTCGGCGGCCAACAATACAGTGGATGCGGCGATTGAAGCGTTCCGCGCAGGCGCGGCGGCCTATCTGCTGCCGCCGGTTCAACCTGAAGTGTTGGTGAACGCGGTGCAGCGTACGCTGGGGCGGGCGGGCGGCGTGACTCGCACCTCGGCGAGCCTGGACGGCGCGGTTGGCCTGGACGCTATGGTCGGCGAGAGCCCGATCATGCGCGACGTCAAAGGCACAATCCTGCGTTTCGCCCCGACGGATTCCAACGTTCTGATCACGGGCGAATCGGGCACGGGCAAGGAACTCGCAGCTCGCGCGATCCATTCCCACAGCAATCGCAAGGGCAAGCCGTTTGTGGTGATCAACTGCGCGGCTGTTCCGGACACGTTGGTGGAGAGCGAACTGTTCGGCCATGAAAAGGGATCGTTCACGGGAGCCGACGGACTGCAGCACGGAAAACTGCACATGGCCAACGGCGGCACGGTGCTGTTCGACGAGATTGGCGACATGAGTCCGTACGCGCAGACCAAGATTCTCCGACTGGTGGAAACGAAGGAGATTCAGCGTCTCGGAACGTCGATCCCTTCGCGGCTGGACATTCGGATTCTGGCGGCGACGAACCAGAATCTAGAAAAGCTGTCCGAAGAAGGTAGATTCCGCCGCGATCTGTATTTTCGTCTGAATGTAGTGCGGCTGCACATGCCGCCGCTCAGGGATCGGCCCGGAGATGTTCCGCTTCTTCTGGAACACGCGCTGGCTGCATGGAATCGGAAGACGGGACAGACGGTGCACGGTTTCGGCGATGAGGCGACTCGGCGCCTGCTCTCCTACGACTGGCCCGGAAACGTGCGCGAGTTCAACAATCTGATGGAGACGAGTTTCGCGGGCTGCGACGCGGGGCGTGTGTCTCTGGATCGGCTTCCCAAACTCTTCGAGAAGCTGGCAGAATCTCCCGAAGCGATCTCGGCTTCGGAAAGAGACCGGTTAATCTCGGTGTTGACTTCGTGCAATTGGAACAAGAGCAGGGCTGCGCAGAAGCTGCACTGGTCCCGCATGACTCTGTACCGGAAGCTCGCCAAGCATCATTTGGCGAAGCGGGCTTGCTAGCCTTGCGCCAAGCCATCGCACAGTGTCACAAGCGCCGTTACATGTGACAGCCCGAGTTACAGTAGGCGGGCCATCTGAGACGCGCGGGTAAAGCGACTCACTTACATGCGATTGCAAGCGCGGGAACGGGATGATGGGGTGTAACAGCCGGTGTTACGGTCCAGCAAGCGGTGAGGCGAGGAGCCACGGACAATCAAGCGTTTAGAAGAAGTTGTTGGAGCGGCAATCGCCGTGCTAAACAGAACGCCGGACCCGAAGCGGTGAAGGACCCGAATAGCGCAGAGAAGAGCTCCGAAGGCAGGTATGCGAACTACTTTGAAGTGGGACACAACGCTTTTGAGTTCGTTGTGAACTTCGGGCAGTTCTTTGCGGAGGGTGGCGACCCGGAGTTGCATACGAAGATCATTACCAGCCCGGTTTACGCCAAAAGACTGCAGCAAGTGCTGGACGATGCTGTGGATCGGTATGAACAAGCGTTCGGACCGATTCCGAACTGGCCGGAAGTGTAACGGCGGAGCACAAGAGATAGAAGCATGGCGATGATTGTCGACCTGGATCAGTCACTGTCAATGTGGCTGCTGGATGCCCTGAAGCCGGCAATTCACGAGGAGTTCGTGGTGACTTTCCAGCCCCCGGACCAGTTGCCGGATTCGCCGAAAGTGCCGGCCATCGACCTGTTTCTGTACGACGTCAAGCAGAATCTGGATCAGCGCAGCAACGAGTGGATTGTGGAGCGTCAGCCCGACGGCAAAGCGACGCAAAAGAGAGCGCCCGTGCAGGTGACTTGCGCCTACCTGATATCGGCATGGCCGGCGGCTGGGGAAGATCCGGTGGAGCAGGAACATTTGATGCTGGGCGAGGTGTTGAAGCTGCTGCTGGCGAATCCGAAGATTCCGGCGAAATTTCTTCAAGGCTCGCTGCGGGGCTTGGACACCGCGATCGCGGCGACGGCAGTGCAGCCCGGCGCCCAGAACGTGACGGATCTCTGGCGGGCATTTGGCGGCAAGGCGAAGGCTGCGCTGAATTACTCGGTCAACGTCGGTGTAGAAGTCGGACAGCCGCAGGATTCTTACCTGGTCACGCGGAAGACCATCAAGTTCGAACTGGTTGAGGGAGTCGAGAGTGATTAAAGAAGAGCCGGGGTTGAGAATCGACCGCCAGGTAGCGATCGCAGGCCGGGTGACTCAGGCCGATCGAGGCCCGCTGGCCGGCGCGGTGGTGCGCTTGACCAAGATGCCAACGGAGTGGCTCCAGAGGGTGCAGGCCGCGAGCGCTCTTTCCGTAAACAATCCCGGCTGCGCCACCACGCGGCCGAATGGAGTTTTCTATTTTCTGGACCTGCCGGACGGGGAGTTCGCAGTAGCCGCCGGCTCCGGGCCAGAGGTGCAGGCAACCGTAACGCGCGATGCGGGAGGAAGAATCCAGATGGTCTGGGTCGACTTGAATTTCTCCCCACCGGCAAAGGCCGGCAGATGAAGAGGGGCAGGGCCGATTACCAGACTGAATCGTCTCCGGTCCAAAAACGTGAAGGAGGAAGTAAGCCGATATGCCAACGTATTTAACGCCCGGCGTTTATGTGGAAGAGATTCCCTCAGCAGTTCAGGCGATCGCGGGGGTTTCAACCAGCCCTGGACAGTTCATCGGAATTGTGCCGGACCAGGTGAGTATTCCCGAGCGGAACCCTGGCTACGATCCCACAAAGCCCGAAACGCCTCTCGGAAACCAGAAATCGCAAGGGGACGACAAGGGCCCACCGCCGGCCAAAGCGGATGCCGCGCCACCCCCGAATCTGCCGTACAAGCTCACCGCGACAAAGATCGAAGCGCCGGCACTGGAACTGAGGCTGTGCACAAGTTTCGGCGATTTTAAACGGTATTTTGGAAATCCCGATGTGGGAGCGTTCTCCACCGATAGCGGGCAGAACACGCTGGCGCATTCGGTCTTCGGCTTTTTCGGCAATGGCGGGAGCCGATGCTTCGTGGTGCGGATTCTGGATCTCACCCAGATGGACGCGGCACTGGACAAGTTCGCCGCAGTGGACGAAATCGCCATGGTGGCGGCGCCGGGAGTAGTGGATGCGGGCGCCCGTGCTTCCATCATGACGCACTGCGAGAACACCAAGGACCGGTTCGCGATTCTGGACGGACCGAAGGATGTGAAGCCGACGGATGCGGCGGCCATTCTTCCGCCCGATTCCAAAAATGCCGCCTTTTATCATCCGTGGATCAAGGTGTCCGATATCGCCGAAAAGCTGCAGCATCCGAAAGACAAGGGGATGATTTCTCTTCCGCCGAGCGGCCACGTAGCCGGTGTTTATGCCCGGGTAGACACGGAACGGGGAGTTCACAAAGCTCCCGCCAACGAGGTGGTCCAAGGCGCCGTGGGTCTGGAATCGGCGATCAGCAAAGGCGGACAAGCCGGCCTGAATCCGCAGGGCATCAACTGTATTCGCGAGATGAACGGCAACATCAAGATCTGGGGCGCGCGGACGGTAGGGGGCGATCGCAACGGAGAGTGGAAGTATGTGAACGTACGCCGCACTTTCCTGTATTTGAGAAAGTCGATCGAGCAAGGCACGCAGTGGGTGGTTTTCGAACCCAACGACCCGAAGCTGTGGGCCAAGATTAAACGGAACGTAACGGCGTTCCTNNGAATCCGCCGGAGATCCGCGAACTGGGGCAGGTGGTCACGGAGATCGGAGTGGCGATCGTGCGGCCGGCCGAGTTCGTGATCTTCCGTATCGCGCAGTGGCAGGCTGAGACGAAGTCATGACCGGGTTCGGTCCGCGGGACAGCGCCGAACGGACATGTCCGGGAGTCTATTGGGAAGACGAGTATCGTCTGCCCCCCCGGGCATTCCACACCGGCGTCCCCGCCTTCATCGGGTACACGGAGACGGGCACGCCGGGGGAAGCGCATCCGGTGGCGCGGTATTCACACTTCGCGGCGAAGTTCGGCAGGCCGCTGGAGGATGGATTTCTGGCGGCGGCGGTGCACGGGTTTTTCGAAAACGGCGGGCGTCTGTGCTATGTGGTCCCGATGGAGAAGCGGACAGATCCGCGAGGTCCGCTGGAAGAAACGCTGCAGGGGTTGGCGGCGCTGGAGGCAATCGACCTGGTGTGCGCTCCGGAACTGGCGGCCGCGGAGGGCGCAGCGGAACTGCAGCAGATGGTGCTGGACCATTGCGACCAGGCGGCCAAAGATGGTGCTGGACCATTGTGACCAGGCGGCCAATCGCTTCGCGATTCTGGATTCACTGCGCGGAGGCGGGCTGCGAGACGCTTTAGAAGCGCAGTGGAGGGAACTGACCGGCAAGAACGCCGCGCTCTATTTTCCGTGGGTGTGGGTGGCCGATCAGGGAAAGAACCGGCTGGTTCCGGCGTGCGGGCACATCGCCGGCGTGTACGCGCGCACGGATGCACAGTCTGGCGTATATAAGGCGCCGGCCAACGAAGTAGTGGAAGGCGTCCTGGATCTGGAGACCAGCCTGACGAGCTTGGAGCAGACTGAGAGCGATCCCCAGTGTGTGATTAATTGCCTGCGGGCCTTTCCAGGAAGAGGCATCCGGGTTTGGGGCGCACGCACGGTCAGCGGGCAACCTGAATGGCAATACGTAAACATCCGGCGTCTCTTTCTGACTGTGGCGCGGTGGGCCGAAGAGTTCATGGCGGACGTGGTGATGGAGCCCAACACTACTCAATTGCAGGGACGGATTCGCCGGGAAGTGAACGATTACCTGTACAAACTGTTTTGCCAGGGGGCACTGCAAGGCGCTTCGCCCGAGGAGGCGTATTACCTGAAGTGCGACAGCCGGACGACCAGCCCGACCGATAGGGAGGAGGGGAGGGTGATTGTCGAGATGGGCCTCGCCCCGGTTGTGCCGAACGAGTTCATTGTGGTGCGCCTGATCCATGGCGCCGGCGGAGTAACTATGGCTGGGCCGGGTGAGCCGGCTTAAATTAAGGAGAAATCGAAATGCCTGTAGGAGACAGAAAAGACCCGTTTCTTTCCCACCAGTTTCTGGTGGAAATCGATGGTATCACGCGAGCCGGCTTTCGGGAGTGCAGCGGGCTGGACAGTTCCCAGGATCCCGTGGACTACCGCGAAGGCAACGATCCGCTGACGGCGCGCAAGCTAGTGGGACTGAACAAGTATTCGCACATCACGCTGAAGCGCGGCATTACGGACGACGCGGATTTGTGGAACTGGCGCAAGAAAGCNNGCAACGGCAAGGTGGAGCGGAAGAACGGCTCCATCGTGCTGACAGACGAAACGGGCGCCGAAAAGCTGCGCTGGAACTTCACCAACGCCTGGCCGGTGAAGTGGACCGGACCCAGCTTCAACGCGACCGGG
>OKRF01000344.1 GCA_900290315.1 Candidatus Sulfopaludibacter sp. SbA3
ATAACTACCGAATTCAGGAGTGGTCATGGGATCTGAAGCTTTATTTGCCAACTAGGTGACCTGCCCAACCCGACACCCCTAACGGCAAAACCGTTCCACCCCAGCCGCGCGGCGCTCTTGCACAAAATAGCCGGGGAGCCGTCATCTGGATCACGACCGTTATGCGGACACGCCGATCAAGCCGACGAAGGCATGCAACCCCCAGCCCAACGCCTGCGTCACAAGACCGTACCTGGAGGATTGTCTATGAAACTCGCCGCCTTTGCGGTCTGTACCCTGACCCTCGCCGCGCAGGAATATCCTGCCGGTGAATTGAAGCACCTGGCCGTTCCCACTGCTACCAGCGTGCGACCCGTCTCTGTGACGGCGCAGGAGATCCAACGCGAGACCCCGGTCCCCTCCGTCACGCACCTGAAGGGCAGCGTCGAGATCAAAACGCCGGTCTGCGTCCGCAGCGGCCCGGGGAACGAGCAGGTCTGTGACGGGTATGTGGTTCTGCGTGCGGACGAGGCCGACTTCCATGAGGACACGGGCCAGATCGAGGCCCGCGGCAACGTCAAAGTCACGCGCGAGAAGTAGGCGCCCTTCCTGAGGTAGAGTGTAGGGTACCATGCCTACACTCTCACGATTCGCACCGTTCTGTGCCCTAGCGCTGGCACTGCCCGCGCTGGCGCAGACCACCTTGCACGATACCCTGGTGAAGCATTGGAAAGTCACCGAGGATTTCACCATCGCCGTCGCCCAGAAAATGCCCGCGGACGGCTACGGCTTCAAGCCGGTCCCCGAAGAGCTCAGTTTCGGACAGCTCATGGTACAGATCGCCGGAGCCAACCTGAACGCCTGCAAAATGGCTAGCGGCATGAGCGGGCCGGCTGTACCGGAAAAACTGGCCGCGGCGCTGAAGGACGAAAAGCTGGGCATCGACAAGGACACCGCCGTCCAGTTCCTCACCGACACCTTCGACTTCTGTAACAAGGCGGTCGCCTCCATGACGCCGGAAAAGCTCGACGCCGTGGTGGGCACGACGCGCAAGATGACGGGATATGAGTGGCTCTGGTCGTACTTCACCCACACGGCGCACCATCGTGGCCAGGCCGAGGTATACCTGCGGGTGAAAGGGATTACGCCCCCCACGTACGTCTTCTAGTTGGGGGAGTATACTAAAAGTTTGACAGTAGCCTGCCCCCTTTGCGCACCCCTGGGTACGGGTGCCACCAGAGACTCCGGGCGAAGCCATTTCGCCGCCATCAGGATTACAGCATGAGTGCACTCGCGATCAGTCCCATCAACCGTGCCGTCCGCTTCTGGGACGCACCTATCGGCAAGAAGGTGGTGATGGCCGTTACCGGCCTGATCCTCTTCGGGTATGTCATCGGCCACCTGCTGGGCAACCTGCAGATTTATGCGTCCGATCCTCAGCAGATCAACCGCTACGCCGCCTTCCTGCACAACCCGGCTAACGTGATTCCGTTGTGGGTGATCCGCACCCTCTTGCTGGGCGCGGTGATTCTGCACGTCCTCTCGGCCACGCAACTGTGGCTGCAGAATCGCGCTGCGCGGCCGCTCTCTTATAAGAAGAAGGGCGATGTGCCCACGGCGTATGCGGCGCGCACGATGCGCTGGAGCGGCGTGATTGTGGGCGCATTCATCGTGTTCCACATTCTGCACCTCACTGTGGGGACGGTGCTGCCCATACGGGAAGTGGCGGAGAATGCGCCGGACGTGCGCTACAACGTGATCAACGGATTCCAGATGCCGGCGGTCGCGGGCTTCTACATCGTGGCCATGATCCTGCTGTGCATGCACCTGTATCACGGGCTGTGGAGCATGTTCCAGTCCGTGGGTTTCAGCCATCCGCGCTACACGCCGCTGCTCAAGAAGGGCGCGGCGGTGGTCGCCATTCTGATTGCCATAGGCAACATCTCGATTCCCATCGCGGTGTTAGCCGGTTTGTTGACTCAGTGAAGGACGCCAGCATGGAACTCGACTCGAAATGTCCTACAGGCCCGATCGAAACGCGATGGGATCGGCATCGCTTCAATCTCAAGCTGGTGAATCCGGCCAACAAGCGCAAGCATACGATCATCGTAGTGGGCACGGGCCTCGCGGGCGGCGCCGGCGCGGCCACGCTGGCCGAACTGGGCTACAACGTCAAATGCTTCTGCTTTCAGGATTCGCCCCGGCGCGCGCACAGCATTGCGGCGCAGGGCGGAATCAACGCCGCCAAGAATTATCACAATGACGGCGACAGCGTCTACCGGCTCTTCTACGACACGGTGAAGGGCGGCGACTTCCGTTCGCGCGAATCCAACGTCCACCGCCTGGCGCAGATCAGCCTCAACATCATCGATCAGTGCGTGGCGCAGGGCGTGCCCTTCGCGCGCGAGTATTCCGGCTACCTGGACAATCGCAGTTTCGGCGGCGCCCAGGTGTCGCGAACGTTCTATGCGCGCGGCCAGACCGGCCAGCAATTGCTGCTGGGCGCCTACCAGGCACTGGAACGGCAGATCGGGCAGAAGCAAGTGCAGATGTTCCCGCGCGCTGAGATGCTGGACCTGATCGTGATCGATGGGCGGGCCCGCGGCATTGTCACACGCAACCTGATCACCGGCAAAATGGAATCGCACCTGGCTGATGCGGTGGTGCTGGGCACCGGCGGTTACGGCAACGTCTACTACCTTTCCACCAACGCCAAGGGTTCTAACACCACGGCCATCTGGCGCGCCCACAAGCGCGGCGCGCTGTTTGCCAACCCGTGCTTCACTCAGATTCACCCGACCTGCATTCCGGTCTCCGGCGAATATCAGAGCAAGCTCACCCTGATGAGCGAATCGTTGCGCAACGATGGGCGTGTGTGGGTGCCGCTGAAGAAAGGCGACAAGCGGCCGGCCGCCCAGATTCCAGCGGCTGAGCGCGACTACTTCCTGGAGCGCAAGTATCCCAGCTTCGGCAACCTGGTGCCGCGCGATGTGGCGTCGCGCAATGCCAAGCAGGTCTGCGACGAAGGGCGTGGCGTGGGCGAATCCGGCCTCGCCGTCTATCTGGATTTCGCCGAGGCCATCCAGCGTCTGGGCAGATCCGTCATCAAAGAGCGCTACGGCAACCTGTTCGACATGTACGAGCGCATCACAGGTGAAGATCCCTACCAGGCGCCCATGCGCATCTTCCCGGCGATTCACTACACCATGGGCGGCCTGTGGGTGGACTACAACCTGATGTCCAACATCCCCGGTCTGTACGTGATCGGCGAGGCGAATTTCTCCGACCATGGCGCCAATCGCCTGGGCGCCAGCGCGCTGATGCAAGGGCTGGCCGATGGCTACTTCGTTTTGCCCAACACCATCAACGATTACCTGGCCTCCAGCAAGCTTGAGAACGCCGATACGTCTCACGCCGCCGTGAAGGAGGCGGAAGCCAGCGTCAGCGCCATCACAGCCAAACTGCTGGGAACCAAGGGTACCCGCAGCGTGGATTCCTACCATCGGGAACTGGGCAAGATCATGTGGGAGTACTGCGGCATGGCCCGCAACGCAGAGGGTTTGAAGACGGCCCTTTCGCAGATTCCCGGACTGCGCGAGCAGTTCTGGCGCGATGTCAAAGTGCTGGGCACCGGCGAAGAGCTCAACCAATCGCTGGAGAAGGCCGGTCGCGTGGCCGACTTCTTCGAACTGGCCGAATTGATGTGCCTGGACGCCCTGGAGCGCAACGAAAGCTGCGGCGGCCACTTCCGCGAAGAATACCAGACGCCTGAGGGCGAAGCGCAGCGCGACGATGAGAACTATTCCTACGCCGCAGCCTGGGAGTTCCGCGGCGCAGGCATCAGTCCCCTGTTGCATAAAGAGCCGCTCTCCTTCGAATATGTGCATCCGGCGCAACGGAGCTACAAGTAATGAAAATCATTCTCCACATCTGGCGGCAGCGGAACAGCGCGGACAAGGGCAGCATGGTGCGCTATGAAGTCCCCAATGTCAGCGAGCACATGTCGTTTCTGGAGATGCTCGACGTTCTGAATGAGGACTTGATCGCCAAGAATCAGGATCCCGTGGCCTTCGATCATGATTGCCGCGAAGGCATCTGCGGCATGTGCGGCTGCATGGTGAACGGCGTGGCGCACGGACCGCTTCCGGGCACGACTCTGTGCCAGCTCCACATGCGCCATTTCAAGGATGGCGACGAGCTCTATCTCGAACCCTGGCGCGCACGGGCGTTTCCCGTCGTGAAAGACCTGGTAGTGGACCGCAGCTCTTTCGACCGCCTGATCGCCGCCGGCGGCTTTATTTCGGTTTCCACCGGCAGCGCGCCGGACGGTAACGCGGTACTGGTGCCGAAGGAAGAGTCCGACCGATCCATGGATGCGGCCGCCTGCATCGGCTGCGGCGCTTGTGTGGCCATGTGCCCCAACGCTTCGGCGTCGCTCTTCATGGGTGCCAAGATCGCCCACCTGGGTCTATTGCCGCAAGGCCAGCCGGAGCGCGAACGGCGCGTGAAGGCGATGGTGACTCAAGCCAATCGGGAACTCTTCGGAAGCTGCACCAATATCGGGGAATGCGAAGCGGTCTGCCCCAAGGAGATCAAGCTGGAAGTGATCGCCCGCATGAATCGTGACTTCTTGAAGGCCTCCTGGACAGGTCGCGAGTAGGACAGACGGTCGTTTTGTGTCGTCTGTCTCGCTGCGCCTGACTCACATGAGAAGCCCTTCTCGTTTCATCCAACAATCACGAGTTCCTGCTTAGCGTCCGGCGGTAAAGCGCGCAGCGATTCTTCCCGCCGGTGGTCAAGAATGAGGGCAATCGCCTCGCCCAGGTTCGCCAGGCATTCTGCCTCCGTCGCGCCCTAACCATTCGCGCCAGGCACTTCGGCGCAGTACGCTACGAACCAAGGACCGTCCTGCTCGACAATTGCGGTGAACTCGTTGCGCATGAACACATTCTGCCGCGACCTACAGGCGCCACCCCGCAAGCCCTACTTCTTCCCGCTGGCCACCAGATTCTGCAAGTTCAGCAGGTGCTGGGGCTTGTACCTTTTGCTGGACCAGCGGACGGACGACGTGAACTCCACACCCACGAAGTAGCCAATCTCGCGATAGACACAATACCGCACGTATCCTTTGAATTCCTGCTTGGGCGAATTCCAACGGATCTCCGAGGCCAGTGGTATGGCCACTTCCAACTGCAGGCAGGCGCCGGAGGGAGAGATATCCTCCAGGAGTGCTACAGCCTTGCCGCTCTCCCCCGCGCTGTCCTTCCAGGAGACCTCCAACATGTCTGCGCATAGCATGCGAGCTTCCGATCGCCGTTCTTCCATGACAGGCATATCGGCGGGAAATGCCTATACCTTTACTCACCTCTAAGTACCTCGGCTGGGTCGGCACTCAGGGCGCGGCGTCCGCCTGACGCGGCCGCGAGCGCCGCTACAGCCAGCGCGACCAGCGCGGCCGTAAGGTAAACACCCGGATTCGAGGCCTTGGTTTCATATAGGAATGCCGCCATCGCCCGCGCGATCGCGTAAGCACCTGCCAGGCCGGCGGCGGCGCCCACGGCGGCAGGCCCCAAAGTGCCCGCGAGCATGGCCGTAAGCAGGCGTTGCCGGGTGGCTCCCAGTGCGGCGCGCAGAGCAAACTCGCGCTGCCGGCGGAGCGCCGAGTACACCGACATGCTATAGATGCCGAATGCCGCCAAGGCGAACGCGAGCACACCGTACGCGGTGAAGAGCTGTGTGCGCAAGCGGGGCCGCTCCACCGACTGGGCCACGCGTTCCTCCATGCTCCTGACCGAAAATAGCGGAACGGCGGGATCGGCCGCGTTCACCGCCGCCGCCAGATCCGCGGAACGCCGTGTGCCCGCAACGATCGCCATCGTGCGCGCGGGATATTGCGGATACGGAAAATAGATCTGCGGCACCGGCGCCTCGCTCAATTGCGTGGTGTGGATGTCCGCAGCGATTCCCACGATAGTGATCCAATCCGCGCCCGGCCGCGGCGCGCCCATCATGACGCGTTTACCGACCGGAGATTCGCGCGGCCAGAAGGCTTTAGCCAGCGTCTCGTTGACCACCGCGACATGGGTCGGCCCGGCAAAGTCGCGCGCTTCGAAACCGCGGCCGGATTGGATGCGCACCTGCATCACATCAAAGTATCCTTGTCCCACACGCAAAGCATGGGAGAACTGCGGCAAGGTGCCGGAGGCGCCG
Organism: Candidatus Sulfopaludibacter sp. SbA3; assembly: GCA_900290315.1. Classification (GTDB taxonomy): domain Bacteria; phylum Acidobacteriota; class Terriglobia; order Bryobacterales; family Bryobacteraceae; genus Sulfopaludibacter. The sequence goes on from OKRF01000344.1 coordinate 6,190, forward strand.
AACGCCCGGCCTTCAATGCTGAAGGGGTCGCCACCGCTTCCGTGGCTGAGCGGCAGCATCGATGCCAGGGTCACGTCGCCGCCCAGTTTCGTGTGCAGCGTGGCTTCCAGCCGGCGATACCAGGCGACGGGGTCGGGCGCATGCGAATAAGGAACGCTGACATATCCCGTCACGAGATTGTGGGTGCGGACCCCGGGATTGACGCTTTCCAGCGCCGCCAGGATCTGCATCAGCAGCAGCGCTGGCGCCAACAGC
>OKRF01000364.1 GCA_900290315.1 Candidatus Sulfopaludibacter sp. SbA3
GGATCCACGCAGTTCCTCATCGATCACTTCCATCCGGTCCGGCTGATTAATCTCGGAACCTGCGGCGGCGTGGAAGGCCGGATCAAACGCTTCGACGTCGTGGCGGCTGAGAAGGTCGTAATCTACGATATCGCCGAAGCAGTCGGCGACTCGAAGGTGGCCATCACGGACTACTCAACTACGTTGCCGTTGCCAGCGCGACTCCCGGTTCCCGCCGTCAAAGTCACGATGTACTCAGCGGACCGCGACCTGACGCCCGCCGGCCTTCGGGAACTCGATGCCGCTTATCAGCCCGTGGTAGCCGACTGGGAATCGGGTGCAATCGCATGGGTCGCACACCGGAATGCCACCCCAGTGCTGATTCTCCGCGGCGTCACCGACCTGGTAAACTCCGACAACGGGGAAGCGCACGGCAATCCGCAGCTATTCGCCGACAATACTATTCGGGTGATGCGCAATCTGGTCGGCCTCCTTCCCAAGTGGCTTGCTGCTTGGCGCTAAGATCGGCACGAATCGGTCCGAATCCCCTTGCGTGGAGCGGCGAGGAGGAATAGAATCACCGGGACGCAGGTAGTTTGATACTGCCACGAAGAAAGTAGGAGCGAGATGGGAAAGATCAACATGGGCCGTGTGATTCTTGGTGGAATCATCGCGGGTGTAATCATCAACCTGGTTGAAGGTGTGATGAACGGTGTGATCCTCCAGCCTCAGTGGAGTCAAGCAGCCAAGGCGATTGGGCGGTCTGCTACGATGTCGCCCAAGCAGATCGTGGCGTTCAACGTATGGGGATTCGCCGCCGGGATCATCGCGATCTGGCTGTATGCTGCAATGCGCCCGCGCTTTGGAGCGGGTCCCAAGACGGCGATACAGGCGGGCGCGGCTTTGTGGCTTCTGGCTTATGCGATGGCAAACGGGATGATGGCTTTCCTACACATATTTCCGCTCGGCCTGCTGTTGACGGTCACGGCCGTCGGCTTGGTGGAAGTACTGATAGCCGCGACGGTAGGAGCGTATTTCTATAAGGAGACGTAACCGCGAGATTTCCGCCCGATCATTGTGCACTGCGGGCAGGCGTGCGTCCACAACGCCACTTCTCCATCACTCCGCCAAGTCGCTTCGTCGTCGGTTAACCGAATGGCTCAAATGCGCACCTTAACCGCGAAGAGCGCATGGTGAGCCAGAATGAGCATTGTACGACCGCCGGCCGCGGGGTGTCTCTCATGACAAGCTGGATTCCTGAGGGATTCAGGAAGGACCAGCCGGCTACAATGTCGAGGGTTCCTTTTTTGATGTTCATGGCGGCGCAATCGCTTCGCGGCAGTTCTCGTTTTTCGGCGATCTAATCTTCATTAACACTTGATCACGCCAAGTGCCTGCCACATGGTTCGCTCACTGGCCCACGGAAGGGGTTGTATGGCGGGCACGTTGCCTACGGAGTAAGGCCTGAGTACCGTGGCGACGACTCCGCCGGGCGGGCGCTGCGGTTAGTCGTTCTCCGAGCGCTCCACCACGGCAGGAGTTCGGCTTCGCAGGCGAGGATTCGTCATCGACGCTCATCCATCCTCCGAATCGAGCGACGCTTACAACCGCAAAATCGAGCATGGCGACGACCGGATGATCGCATACGCATCGCTGCTCAGGTGGGCTTCATCCCATGGAATTCGATCCAGCACCAACAGGTCGGCATTCAACTGTTCGGCCACTACGGGAACCGATTTCGAAATGGCGCTCGTTTCCAAAAGAATGTGCCGGCACCTGATTCCGCTTTGCGGCAAACCCGGAATGGGAGCTAAGCCGTCCCTCAGCACATGGCAGCGCCAGGGATGCTTGCAACTCTCGTCCGCCGGCAGATCCACGCGCGGCGCAAGATGCAGGACCGTGAGCGTGCTGTGGAGTGCCGAGGCTAGCCCCGCGGCCCATTCCAGTCCTTTGGACATCTCTGAACCGAGAACGACGGCGCAGACGATATGGCTGAACGTAGTCGAATCGGAAATCGGTGCCCTGGCGTTATGCGGCCCTATCCACACGGGACACACTGACGCGTGCAAGCATTTGGCGGCTACCGAACCCAACAGTAGCAGGCGGAACGGATTCACACCATGGGTAGGCATCATGATCAGGTCGGATCTGTTCGCGGCGGCGTAATTGAGGATCTCCGACGCCGGATCGCCCTCGTACAGGATGGACCTTACCGGTACACGGCCGTGCTGCAAATGAGCCGAGACAAAGTCGTTCAGTCGCGCTGCTGCCCTTCTTCTTCGGCTCGCCAGGAATACCTCAGCGGTGTCGTGCGCGCCTGGAGCGACAGAGGAAACAGGCGCCAGAACACGCAAGGCTGTGATTTCCGATCCGCAGCGTTTGGCCAAGACAATCGCGTGCCGGGCCACGGCCCGGCAACGTTCCGAGTAATCGACGGGCAACAGGATTTTCGTCAGCGGTGCCATCGTTTGTTAACACAGGGCGACGGCTAAGTCCGCGGTAGCTTCGCTGTATCCCAGCCGCCGCCGAGGGCCTTGATCAACAGTACGCTCGCATCCATGCGGCGGCGGAGAATGTCCACTTCGGCTGACTGGTTTTCCAGCGCAATGCTTTGAGCTGTGACGACTTCGAGATACGTCACCAGGCCTCCTTTGTAACGATTGAGCGCCAGGTTCAGCGATTGTTGCGCGGCTTCCACGGCCACCCGCTGGGCGCGCGCCTGCTGCTCGAGAACGCGCAACGTGGCCAGGTTATCTTCCACCTGCTGGAAAGCCTCCAGGACAGCCTGGCGATAGTTCGCCACCGATTCGTCGTAGGCAGCCACCGCGGATTCGGACGCCGCGCGGCGGCGGCCCGCGTCGAAGATCGTTTCCGCCACCGCTGGTCCTACCGCCCAAAGGCGGCTCGGCCAACTCAGCCAGTTCACCGGGTTGTTGCCTTCAAACCCGCCCGTCGCCGTGAGCAGCAGGGTAGGGAAGAACGCGGCGCGTGCGATTCCGATCTGTTCGTTGGCCTCAGCCGCGCGACGCTCGGCCGCGGCGATATCCGGACGCCGCTCCAGCAGTTGGGAAGGAACGCCCACGGGGATCACCGGCGGCGAGCTGTTCAAAGGAGCGGCCGCCAGCGACAGGCTTTCGGGAGTGTGGCCGGTGAGGATCGCGATGGCATGCTGGAAAGTGGCCCGCGCGACGCCCACACCAATGTCCTGGGCCCGCGTGGTCTCCAGTTGGGTTCGCGCCTGCGCCACTTCCGCTCGTGAACTCAGGCCGCCATCGAAGCGATTCTGGGTCAGTTCCAGAGCTTTCTGGTAAGCCGCCATGGTTTCGTCCAGAAGCTGTTTCTGGGCATCCAGGCTGAGGAGTTCGAAATAGTCGATGGCTAGTTCGGTGTGCAGGCTCAGGCGAATGGTCTCCAGATCGCCGGCGCTCGCCTGGGTCTCTTCACGCGCCGCCGCGATCGAACGGTGGACGCGGCCCCAGGCGTCCAGTTCGTAATTGACGTCGATGGGCAGGGTGTACTGGCCGAAGTCGCCCGCGTGAGTGCCCAGGGGCGCATTCTGCGAGACGCGGTTGGTGGTCACGGAAGGTGCCGCGGAAACGGTAGGATAAAGGCCGGCGCGGTTGAGTTGAATCAGCGCGCGCGCCTCGCGAAAGCGGGCTTCGGCCGCTTTGAGAGTCTGATTGGAAAGGTCGATCTCTTCTTCCAGGCGATTCAGTCCGGAGTTGCCGAAGAGCTGCCACCAATCCGCGCGCAACGTGGAGTCAGCCGGTTGCGCCTGCTTCCACCCCTGCGACTCCAGGAACGATTGTGGAGGCTGTTCGCTGAATGCCGGCGCGGCAGGGACCACAGGTCTGGCGTATTTCGGACCGGCCGTGCAACCCATCAGCAATAGGGCACAGCCTGCCAGCACTGTGGACGTCCGCATCATTTCTCCGCCGCCTTCGCCGCACGCACCTCGGTGCCGGAAGTCAGCGAATCCGAAGGATTCTCGATGATTTCGTCCTGTGCCGTGATGCCGGAAAGCACCTCCACTTCTGTACCATAATCGCGGCCGATGGTGATCGGCACCAGCTCCGCCTTGTTGCCCCTCACTGTAGCAACCCGCATGCCTTCGGAGCGGAAGATCAGGGCGTTGACCGGAACGACCACTGCACCAACGCTGGAACTGAGCTTGAAATGCACCGAAAGAAACGCGCCTGGCAATAATTCGCCTTTGGGATTGTCGACATCCACTTCCGTCAGCAGGGTACGTGAAACGGGATCGATGGAGTCGGCCGTGCGCACAATCTTGCCGCGAAACCGCCGGCCCGCGAATTCCGCCAAGGTCAGGTCCGCGGTTCCGCCAGGTTTCACGTCACGCGAATATGCCTGGGGCACGTTCACGTAGATGCGCAGTTGACTGGTGGCGGCGATATCGAACAGTTCCTTGCCGGGAGCGTTGGCGCCGGCGTTGATCAGCGCGCCGATATCCACGTTGCGAGCGGTGATCACACCATCGAACGGAGCATAGACCTTTTGAAACCTCTGGGTCTCTTCCAGGCGCCGCACATTAAACGCGGCGGAGTCCACCATGGCCTTCTTGGCCTGCATATCGCCGACCTTGTCATCCACATCCTGCCTGGCCACCGAATCGCTCTGGAACAGTGTTTGATAGCGCGCGGCGGTGGTACGCGAAAGATCGAAGTTGGCCTGGGCAGTGGCCAGATCGGCGCGAGCCTGGTCGAGTTGGCGGTCCACTTCGGGAGTTTCGATCTCCGCCAGGAGCTGGCCGGCCTTGACGCGCGCCCCGATATCGAACGACCACGTCTTCAGGTAACCGTTGGTGCGAGCGTAAACTGGTGTGGCGATGTATGCCTGGGCGTTGCCCGGAAGCACAACCTCTTCGGCCGCGGCGCCGCGCCGGGGATGGATCACCGTCACGGTGGGGACCGCCATTTCCATGGTCTGTTGCTTCAGGGCGGTGGCGGCATGCAGTCGCGACGCGATGCCGGTGACCACACTGTATCCGATGGCGCCCGCAATACCGCAGACCACCACGGCGATGGCGAGCCGGAAGGCGATGGAGAGGCGCGGCGGCGATGGTGTCTCCGGTTTGACGGGCGCCGGTTTATTCACGTACAAAGCCCTCCGATGCGCCCGGCCGCCGCCCGCCATGCAGCAATGCGAAAACTGCCGGAACGAAGATCAGCGTGGCCACGGTAGCGCACAGCAACCCGCCGATCACCGCGCGGCCCAGGGGCGCATTCTGCTCGCCCCCTTCGCCCATGCCCAGCGCCATGGGAACCATTCCAATGATCATCGCAAGCGCGGTCATGATGACCGGGCGGAAGCGCGTGAAGCCCGCCGCCAGCGCCGCATCGACCGGGTCGTGCACCTGATCCAGCATCTCCTTGGCGAAGCTGATCACCAGGATGCTGTTGGCGGTGGCGACACCCATGCACATGATGGCCCCCATCATCGCCGGCACGCTGAGTGTCGTGCGAGTGGTGAAGAGCATCAGAATGATGCCGGACAGCGCCGCGGGTAGCGCCGTAATGATAATGAATGGATCCAGCCAGGATTGAAAATTCACCACGATCAGTAAGTACACCAGAACGATCGCGAAGATCAGACCGGCAATCAGGCCGGAGAACGACTTGCGCATGGTGTCTACCTGCCCGCGAACCAGCATTTCCGAGCCGCGCACCAGGCGGCGGCGATTGGCGTCTACAATGCGATCGATTTCCGTCCCGACACTCGCCAGATCGCGTCCATCCACCGAGCCGAAAATGTCGATGGTGCGCTGGATGTCGTAATGATTCACTACAGCCATACCGTTGCCGCGGCTGATGGAGGTGACGTCGTTCAAGATTTCCGGAGTCCCCGTCCGCCCCACCGTGAGCGGCAGATTGCGCAGCTCCTGCAGCGATTCCACGTCATATTGCGGCGCCTGCGTGACCACGCTGTAACTCACGCCGTTTTGTGGATTGAGCCAGAATGTGGGCTGCGTCTGGAAGCTACCGCTGAGCGAGATCAGAAGGCTCTGGGCCACATCGCTTTGCGTGTATCCGCTCTCAGCGGCCTTGGTCCGATCGGTGAAGATGTGCAGCTTGGGCTGGTCGAAGGTCTGCTGGATTCGCAGGTCGGCGATGCCGGGGATGCGGCGCATCTGGTTCATGATCAGGTCCGCGAGGTCGCGGTTGGCGTCCGCGTTCTTACCAATGATCTGCACATCGATGGGGGCCGGCAGCCCGAAGTTGAGAATCTGACTGACGATGTCGTCCGGCAGGAAATAAAACTCGGTACCCGGAAATTCCCTCGGCAGGCTGGCGCGGAGCGTGCGCACGAATTCTTCGGTGGGGCGATGCTCGCTGGTGAGCGCGACCATGATATCGGCATCGGCCGAGCCTACCGGCGCCGAATTGCTGTAGATGGTATTGATGCTGCTGTAGGGAAGGCCGATCTCGTCCAGAATGTTGAGCAGTTGATCACGGGGAATCTGACGGCGAATGGACTGCTCCACCAGGTCGCAGATGCGCGCCGTCTCTTCGATGCGGGTTCCGGTCTTGGCGCGCAGGTGCAGCTTGAATTGGCCGGTGTCCGACGCGGGAAAGAAATCCTGACCCACCCAGGGGTAGAGCAGAAAACCGCAAAGACAAACCAGGAGGAAGAGCGGGACAAAGCCGATGCGGTAGTGAACCAACACCGCCAGGATGGCCCGGTAGCCGTCGCGGAGTTTATCGAAGCCGTGTTCGAATGCCCTCTGTAACAGCACCATGGGGTTGCGCGTGGGACCATGGTGTTGCAGTTTCAACAGGTACTTTGCCAGGGTGGGGACCAGCGTCCTGGAGAGGCCGTAGGACGCCAGCATGGCAAACACCACAGCTTCGGCCAGCGGCACGAACAGATAGCGTGCCACGCCGCTCAGAAAGAACATGGGCAGGAAAACAATACAGATGCAGAGCGTGGACACCAGAGCGGGAACGGCGATCTGAGACGCGCCATCCAGGATGGCCCGCTCGATCTCCTTGCCTTCATCCAGATTGCGGTTGACGTTTTCAATTTCCACGGTGGCATCGTCCACCAGAATTCCCACCGCCAGGGCCAGGCCGCCCAAGGTCATGATGTTGATGGTCTCGTGCAGAAAGCTGAGCACGATGATGGAGGTCAGGATGGAGAGCGGGATGGAGATCGCGATGATCACAGTGCTGCGCCAACTGCCCAGGAACAGCAGGATCATCAGGCCGGTGAGGCACGCCGCGATTACGGCTTCGCGGATCACTCCTGCGATGGAAGCGCGCACGAAGATGGATTGATCGGCCAGGGGCTGGATCTTCAATTCCGGCGGCAGGGTAGAGGAAACCACCGGCAGCAGCTTCCGGACACCATCCACCACCGCGAGGGTAGAAGCATTGCCGGCCTTCATCACGGTGAGGAGGACCGCGCGGCTGCCGTCCTGCCGCACAATGTTGGTCTGCGGCGAGAAGCCGTCGCGCACATGGCCAATATCGCGGATGTAGACGGGAGAGCCGCTCACCACTTTGATAGGGAAGTCGTTGAACGCCTCCACGGTGGTGGGGCTGCTATTGAGGTCTACATCGTATTCGAACTGGCCGATTTTCGAAGTTCCGGCTGGAATGATGAGGTTCTGGTTGGCGACGGCTGCCGTGACGTCGGCCGGCGAGAGCCCTTTGGATTGCATCGCGGCGGGATTGATATCAACCATGATCTGGCGTTGTTTGCCGCCATAGGGATAGGGGATCGCGCAACCGGGAATGGTCACCAGGCGCGTGCGAATGAAGTTGACTCCGTAGTCGAAAAGCGCCTGTTCACTGAGTCCGCGGCCACCCAGACCAAGTTGCAAAATGGGCACGCTGGAGGCGTTGTAGGTGAGGAGAAACGGCGGCGATGCCCCAGGCGGCAATTGCCGCAGGATGGGCTGCGAAATCGCGCTCACCTGGGCAACCGCGGCGTTGACGTTGGCGCCAGGTTGGAAGAACACCTTGATGATGGCTCGCCCGTTGATGGACTGCGATTCGATGTGCTCGATGTCGTTGACAGTTGTGGTGAGCGACCGTTCGTAAATCGAGGTGATGCGCTCTTCCATCTCCTCCGCGCTCAGGCCGGTATAGTTGAACGCCGCGGCGATCACCGGGATATCGATATTCGGAAAGATATCGGTGGGAGTGCGGAGAATGATGACCGGCGCCAGAATCAGAATCAGCAGCGCCAGCACGACAAATGTGTACGGACGCGCCAGCGCAAGTCGGACAATCCACATTCCGGAGTCTCTCCAAATGAGCGCATCGCCTGTTTCAAATTAGTAGACACATGCGTTTCGAAATTCGTATATTCAAGATTGTCGCACGACATGGCCACGCTACAAAAGCACACGCGCGGGAGAGGCCGGCCACGAGACGAAGCTGCCCGCCTGCGGATTCTCAGAGCTCAGAGCGGCCCTTGACCTGATGGATGAAACGGCGTTTGCCCAAGTTACGGCCGAGGCCATCGCCGAACGAGCCGGCACAAGCAAGGCCACTTTGTATCGCTGGTGGCCCAACAAAGCGGCAGTGGTGATAGAGGCATTCCGCCAGGCGATCGCCCCGGAGCTCCCTCTCCTGGATACGGGATCGCTGCGCGAAGATCTGACCACCCAGGTCCGGAACTTCGCTCGTGTCCTCTCGGGACGGGGTGGGCGCATGCTGCGTTCCTTCATAGTGGCTGCGCGGAGCGACCCGGACGTGGCGGCAGCCTTCCGTTCCATCTGGAGCGATCCGCGGCGCGCGGAAGCCAGGGAGATGCTGCGCCATAAACAGACCCGCGGCCAACTGCGCAAGGACGCAGACCTCGACCTGGTGCTGGATTCGCTGTACGGCCCTTTGTATTACCGATTCCTGGTAAAAAACGAGTCACCTTCGCAGAAGTATGCCGAAGCCCTGGCCGGGTTGGTGATCCAGGGCCTGGTGGCCCCCCAGCGGTGAATGCCGGGATTACGATGGATGCTGGACACCGTAAGCGTCTCGTAAACCGCAGGCCTCGGGGCGGTGCTGGGCTATGGATTGAGTAGTGGGTCAGGCAGGGGGCGTTTCGACCAGTTGGACTCCACGGCCAGATGACCGGCCAATCTACGATAACGTCTACCGCGCCTCCGCGAGTTTCAGCCAAGAACTGCGGGACTATCGGGAACCCAGCGGCCGTTCCGGTTGGTCTGGAATTTCCAGGTGGCGTCCCATGATCGTCATGCGCCGTTCCAGCTCTTTGCCGTAGAGAGTGCCGTCGAGTTCCGCGCGGGGCATGGCGAGCACGGTCAGAGTCGATGGGTTTTGAGAGACAACGAGCACGGCGTCAGCGATGTCCCTGAGCTTCGGCGGTTCGCCGGGGAAGTCTGGCGGCATGGCAGGCATGTCACCCACCCAGTTGTTTCCAAGCTCGACAATCGCGGGCACGGGCCATGCGGCGAAGCGCTTTGCAGGATCGTCGTAGACCTTGGTGCTAAAGAGGACGAGATAAGTGCTGGCCCCGGAGGAAAGAAGCTCCCGCTCGATCGAGCCCGGACCGTTCAGACGTTCAAAATGAAGCGAGCCCATGATCAGGAGGGCACGCCGCTTCCTGGCGAGGACTTCCTTGTTCACTATCTGCGCGTACGAGGAATCACGCCTCTGCAAGAACGGCGTTAGATCGGACCGGGTTTTGATCTTGTCCCAGTCGCCGGGAGGACCGCCGAGCACGATGCGCATCTGATGCTGGCCTCGACGCCGCTGGTTGGCCTCTCGCACAGCTTTAAAGAGCAGCTCGTGCACCGGAGAAGGAGCGTTGATCATGCCAATGGCATCGCGCCAGGCCCTCTCTACCTGCTCAAAAGGCACTTCTGCACCGGCGATGTAGTTATCGACGGCTTTTTGAGAGAGCGAATTGCCGAGCTCGACGACGATATCGTCCACTCGGCTGGCGAATTCGGGGCTGCCGACAAGCTGGGCCAGCCATTCATATTCCTGTTTACAGCCGTGAGCCTCACCGAACAATACGATGTTGTGAGTGTCGAACGCCCGCACAACTGCAGCGGTCGCGTTGTGCGGCTTGGGGTCCTGGGTCTGGCCGCTGCCCAGGGACGCTATTGCTAGGACTGAAATGCAGTGAACAGCTTTCATCGGATATTTCCATTTTCACTCCGAAGGGGTCGCGCACTGCAACGCTTTGACATAAGGGGCACTAAGGTTATCGCACCGCGATCGCTCATGGCACCACAATGCGGCTTCCGCCTGTACGTCAGGAAGAGCGGTTCATGAGACGCTTACGGACACCTAAAAGCTCAGCGCTCTCAAGAATTGCTCTATTCGCCGCCCTGAGTGAATGCGAAATTCCCCCGTTCTAGCGGGCGCTATCGCTGTCGATCCAATACTCACTTCGGGACTTGATCGCCAACTTGCGACGATCCTCGATCTTCAGACGGAGTGCGTGGAGTCCGGGCGCAAGAGACGTAGGGCGGAAACTCAGTACATAGTAGTTCGGAACGTCGTTGGAAAATGCGATGAGACCCGCTTTCAGGTCCCTGGCATCGTGAAAGTGAAAGAACTCGCCTCCCGTGAGCTGTGCGATTGATTCGGTGGTGTTGGTCCGCAGCGCGTTGCGTGCGGCAAGAAAAGCCATGGTGCCCAGCCGGAGGGGCGGAGCAAGCTGGCTGATGCAGTCGAGCACTTGCTTGCCGTAGTGGCCTTCGTACTCGGCATCGGCTCCATCGCGGCTGAAGCAGCCGCGCGCGGGGCCCCTCGCTAGAGTTCAACTTCGATGCTTCATGAGAGACTGCCGAGGTTGTACTGGAAAAGCCGAAGCTGTATATGGTCGTGTTTGTGTCGCTGATGAGGCGCAGAGCTTCACTCAGTGTGGTCTTGCTGCCCTGGTCGACCGTTTCACTGAGCAATAGGATCGCACGGCGATAGCGGGATGGCTGAGCCCGAAGTTGCGCGACGCCGAATGCCACCCCGTCCAAAATGGCTCCCCCAGGATCGCCTTCGCGGAGGGTCGCCAATTGCCGGGAGGCATTGGCTGTGTCCGGCGTAAAAGGTCCCAACAGATGCGGCGTACTGTCGAAGCTAATGACTGCGACGCGGTGCTCCACGCCTCCGACAAAGGCGTCGAGGATGGCATCCAATTGCCGGTAGTCATTGAGGTGACGTGCTCCAGCGCCACCGGTCTCAACGACGATGGCCAACACCAGCGGCTGCGAATCGGTATCCCGATCGAGTGTAAGATCCTGCGGTACGCCGTTGTCGGTGAGGTGGAAATCGTTAGCCGTGAGTTTGAAGATCACTTGTCCTCCCCTGGTCTTCACGAGGACAGGAACCTGAACCAGGGTTGAGCTTACTGTTAAAGCAGGTTGGCCTACGTCGCCCTGTTGCGCTCGTACGCCCTCAGCGGCGAGGCAGAGCAACAGAGCGAAGATACAAGCAGATCTCATAATCAAATCTCCAGCGGGCGCACCACCTGCACCGACCACTCATCGCGTCCGGCCCTCCCAGCTTTCCTGGCACCTCGGACCCCGAGTTTTGCGCAGAAACGTCAATTTTAATATCACATTTGAAGCCGCTTCGGTAAAACCGGACGGCCTTTGGTCTCCGGAGATGCGGGCAGTATGCACGGCGGCTCCGGAACTGACGATCCCGGGCCGGAGAACGATTCCACGGCCGACGCCGTGATGATTGTACTGCATCAATTTGGAAGCGCATAGCGCTGATCTTCTCCCGCGGTGAGAGGACCAGATCGGTGTCGCTGATGAAATTGCGGGAGTAGGACCGTCGAGTTAAGACCATCCGCTGCCTGCTTCTCCGATTGAGCCACGACCGTGGGAGCGGTTTCGCCAGGTACTTGCCGCCGACAATCCTATGGCAAAACCCGAGATAATCGTCAGAGGATCATAGAAGCATGCCCAGAATCCTTTCGATGCTGATGCTGGCCGTGCTGCTGTTCGCGCAGGACAGCGGCAACGATCCCTCCGCGCTTGCAAAACAGTTGATGGACAAACGCGACTACGATGGCGCGATCCAGGCATGGCGCGCCGTGCTCGCCAAAGCGGCGCCGGCCGGCGACCGAAAAGCGGAAGCGCAGGCGTGGCTGATGATCGGCCGGTGCCTCACGCGGAAACAGGAACTGGCCCTGGCGGTGGACGCTTTCAACTCCTCAGCCAGGATCGCCGAGGCCGCCGGCGACCATGCCGCGCTGGGGGATGCCCTGAACGGAGCGATGTCCGCCGAATACGGCTTGGGCCGGTTTGACGACGCCGCGGAACATGGCCGCAGGGCCGGCGAGGCCTTCGCTGCTGCCGGCGACCGCAGAATGGTCACCGGGATGAAGATCAACCTCGCGGTAATGCTGGGAGAGAAAGGTGACATGCAAGGAAAGGCCACGCTCCTGCGCCAAGCGGCCCGGGAAGCGGAAGCGGGCGGATTCGACAGCTTCCTGGCCAACGCCCTGAATAATCTTGGCGTGATGTACTCCGAGCAGGGTGACTATGGCCGCGGCGTCCAGTACTTCGATCGCGCCACCGGTTTGGCCGCGCGCATCGCGCCCGACGACCACGCGCGTCTGGCCATGTTCCACACTAATCTCGGAGCGATTTACGGATACCTTGGCGACACGCAGCGGGCTTTTGCGGAGCATGCCAAGGCCGAGGTCGAAGCCCGCACTGCGGGCGATGAAGCGGTCCTGATGGGTATCAGGTCCAACCGGGCGCACCTGTACGCGCGGACTGGCGATTACCGCCGGGCCCTGACCGAGCTTCAGCCCGCGATCGACTATTTCGATCGCAGCGACCAGCGCCGCGATGGCTTCGTTTCGTTCGCCGACCAACTCGACTGGATGGTGCGAACCGGCACGTATGAAGATGCGGTGGCGCGCGGCGAAAAGCTGCTCCCCGAAGCCCGAGGACTGGGGCCGCTGGCCCTGTACAGGCTGCTGGACCCGTTGGGCGACGCGTATGCCGGCGCGCAGCGCTTCACGGACGCGCGCAAGTCTTACCTTGATGCCATCGCGGCCATTGAGTCGGTGAAGCTCTCGGGAGGTGAGGACGAAAGGGAGAGCTTCTTCCACGAAAAATGCGGCCCGTACCTGGGAATGGTGCGGCTGCTGGTCCGCGACGGCAAACCCTTTGAGGCGCTGCAATACGCGGAGCGGGCCAAGGCGCGGATGCTGCTGGACGTGCTCCGCGGCGCGCGCACGGAGATCAACCGCGTGATGACGGAGGCGGAAAAGCAGCGCGAGCGCGATCTGACGAACCAGATTGGCCGCCTGGATGCCAGGTTGTCGGCCGAGGGCGCACATGTGAAGCTGGAAACGCTGGCCATGAGAGACCAGCTCAAAGCGGAGATGGATTCGCTGTTGGCGGCGTTGTACCAGAAGCATCCGGAGCTGCGGGCGCAGCGCGGCGAATTCCGGCCGCTGGTGGAAGCGGACCTGGCGAGCCTGCTAGGCGGCCCCGAAACGGCAGTGGTGGAGTTCGCCGTTGTGGACCAGACCGCGTTTGCTTTCGCGGTAACACTCGACCGGGCGGGCGTGCCGCACATCGAATCGCATCCGCTGAAGACACTGGGCCTCGAGGAGGATGTAAACAGGTTCCGGACGCAACTGGCGAATCGCGACCTGGATTACCGCGCATCGGCACGGGCGTTGTACACACGCCTGCTGGGACCCGCCGCAGCGGCGTTGCGAAACAAGAAGCGGCTGGTGATTATGCCGGATGGTCCGCTGTGGGAACTGCCGTTTCAGGCGCTGATAACGCCCGCCGGGAAGCATTTGATCGAGGAGGCGACGGTTTTCTACGCGCCATCTTTGGGGGCGGCCCGCGAAATGCGCGCGCTGCCGCGACGCCCGGTGGACGCCTCGCGGACGTTGCTGGCCATAGGGGCGCCCGCCAGGTCGGCGGCATCGCTGCCCGTGCTACCCGAGGCGAGCGTCGAGTTGCGCCAGGTGGGGCAGATCTACGGCGCGAAAGCGGCGGAGATTTTGATGGGCGAGCAGGCGGACAAGCAGCGGTGGAAGTCGGAGGCCCCCAACTACCGCATTCTGCATGTGGCCACGCATGGCGTGATGGACAGCAACAATCCGCTCTCTTCTTTCTTTGATTTGAACCGCGCCGGCGGCGACACGGAAGACAGCATTCTGTCGGCACGAGAGATTCTGAAGATGAGTCTGCGAGCCGATGTAGCCGTGCTGTCGGCTTGTGAAATGGCGCGCGGCAAGTACCGGTATGGCGAGGGCATGATCGGAATGAGCTGGGCCTTTCTGATTGCCGGCACTCCGGCCACCGTGGTCAGCCAGTGGAAAGTGGACTCCGCCAGCACCACCCAGTTGATGGTGGCTTTCCACAAGAACTTGAAGTCGCACGTGGATTTCTCCGGCAAAGCGGACGCGATGCGCGCCGCGGCGCTATCGCTGCTGCAAAACCCGCAGTACAAGCATCCGTTCTACTGGGCCGGGTTTGTGGTGGTTGGGGATGGGTTCTAGTGCGATCGGCGGTTTGCGGGCTCATCGAGGCGATTTCAGGAACGGTATCACGTTGCGGCCGAGTAACGCACGGCTCGGAGAATGGTGCCGCCATTCTCCGATAAGCCGGCTTTTCTGACCCGATCTGCCGCCGCTCCAGAAGGCGCACACCGAAGGGCAGCGCCATCAGAGCCGGTTGGCTACCTCCACTGTCCCAAGGCTCCGCATTTGGGCCGCGTGGACCGTGTTGCCTCTCTCGAAAATCCTGAGCCGCGAGCCCGCCGCAAACCGTGCCAGGCTCGAAATTCGCCGCCTTTTTGGCGAATCTTCGTGCCTGGCTCGAGTTTGCCCCTTCGCGAAATCCCGACGCCTTTTCACCCACATTTTCATCCCACCGGGTAAGGCATCGCCTCATGAGCCGGCTGTCACCGTATTATGCGAACCTCATTAAAAGGGCATCCTCGCATCCTTTCCGATGGCCCTGGCCCCAGCCCAACCGTTCTTCGGCCCTTGATATGATGCGGCAATGAACCGGCGACACTTTTTGTGTAGCTCCGCATCCTCTCTCCTGGCCGCGAACGCCTTCGCGGATGAGACGGACACCCTATACGACCGCGCCATCGTGATCGACAGCCTTTCCATCGAAACCTGGGACGCTGCTGGATTCGCCGCCGCGAAACGTTCCGGCTACACGGCCATTCAGACCAGCCTCAGCAACGCCAACCTCGCCGTCGCCCTGCGCGACCTGGAGACCTGGCGCGCCCGCTTCGAACAATCGCCTGACCGCCTGATTCGCTGCGAGAAAGCTGTCGATATCCGCCGCGCCAAGGCCGAAGGCAAGCTGGCCGTCATCCTGGGCTTTCAGAACGGCACCATCATTGAGAGCAACATCGCCAATCTGAGTCGACTTTATGCCGCCGGTACTCGCTGCATCCAACTCACGTACAACGCGCGCAACCTGCTGGGTGATGGCTGCACCGAGCGCACCAACGCCGGCCTCAGCGATTTCGGCATCGCCGCGGTGGAGCGCATGAACGAACTCGGCATCATCGTCGACCTTTCCCATTGCGGCGACCAGACCAGCGCCGATGGCATCGCCTTCTCACGGCGCCCGCCCTGCTTCACCCACACCATGTGCCAGTCCGTCTATTTCCATCCGCGCGCCAAATCCGACTCGCTCCTGCGGGCCATGGCGAATCGCGGCGGCATCACCGGAATCGTGGCGTTGGGCTATTTCGTGGGCCCGCGGCCGGACACCTCCGTGGAAGATTATCTCAATCACATCGATCGCGCCGTGAAGGTTTGCGGCATCGATCAAGTGGGCCTGAGCACCGATTTCGATATTCGCGGCATAGAGGCAACGGCCACGAAAGAGACCTGGCTCGCGCCGCGCCTGCGAGAGTTCAAGCCCTCCTACAACGTCCGCTGGCCGCCGTGGGTGCCCGAGTTGGACAAGCCCGAGCGCTTTCGCACGGTGGCGCGCGGCTTGGCGAAGCGGGGGTATAAGACTGCCGACATCGAGAAGATCCTGGGCGGCAACTGGCTGCGCTACTTTCAGGAGTTCTTTGGAGCATGATGAATCGCCGGAGTTTTTTGGGGGCGTTGGCCCTTTCGCCGCTGGCGCGCGCGGCCGATCTGCCGATGGTGAACGCCGCGCGGTTGCGCGGCCATATCGAGCAGCTCAGCACCTTCGGGCGCCCCGCCGGAGGAGCGTTCGCAGATGGCGTGAGGCGGGCCGCCGCTACGCCATGAGCCTGATGGAGGCCGCGGGTCTGCAGCCGCGTATCGATGCCGCGGGCAACATCTCCGCGCGCCGCGCCGGATCGGACGAATCGCTGCCGCCGGTGCTCTTCGGCTCGCACATCGATTCGGTCCCCAACGGCGGCAATTTCGATGGCGACCTGGGATCGCTGGCCGCCATCGAAGCGGTGCAGACGCTGAACCAGAATCGCATCGCCACGCGGCGCCCGCTCGAGGTCGTCATCTGGTCCAACGAAGAGGGCGTGGCCTTCAACAACGGTCTCGCCGGCAGCCGCGCCGCGGCCGGCCGGCTGGACCCCGGCGAGCTCGACAACGTCTGGAACGGCATCACCAAGCGCGATGCCATCCGCAAGATTGGCGGCGACGCCAGCCGCATCGCCGAGGCCGTCCGCGCCAAGGGCAGCTTTCATTGCTACCTGGAATTGCACATCGAGCAGGGCGGCACGTTGGAGCGCGACGGCATCCCCATCGGCGTGGTGGAGGGCATTGTGGCCATCGACCGCTACGACGCCGAGATCCGCGGTTTCGCCAATCACGCCGGCACCACTCCCATGCCCGAGCGGCGCGATGCCCTGGTGGCGTCGTCCTACCTCACCATCGCGGTCAACGAAATCGTGCGCGCGCAGCCCGGCCGGCAGGTGGGCACCGTGGGACAGATTGCCGTGACGCCCAACGCGCCCAACGTGGTGCCCGGCCGCGTGGTGCAGACTATCGAACTGCGCGACCTTTCGGCGGAGAAGATTCGCAACCTGGCCGCGCAGATCCGCGCCCGCGCCGCCGAGATCGCGCAGAAGACCGGCACCGAAATCGAGCTCAAGCCGGTGGCCCATCACGACCCTTCACTCGCTACAAGGGCGGTGCAGGAATCCATCGAAGCGGTGTGCGCCAAAATGGGGCTGAAGACGCGCCGCCAGCCGAGCGGCGCCGGCCACGACGCGCAGGCCATGGCGACGCTCGGCCCCATGGGCATGATCTTCGTGCCCAGCGTAGGCGGCATCAGCCATTCGCCCAAAGAGTTCAGCCGTTGGGAAGATTGCGCAAATGGCGCTAACGTATTGATGCGCACCGTGCTCACCTGGGCCAGCTAGCGCGAAAGGATTACGAACATGCCGTCCACTCGCCGGGATTTTCTCTTGACCACCGCAGCCGCCGCGGCAGCGCTGCAGGGGCAGAGCTCCGCTGCCACCGGGTGGTTTGACAAGCCTCTGCGCTGGGC
Source organism: Candidatus Sulfopaludibacter sp. SbA3 (assembly GCA_900290315.1). Classification (GTDB taxonomy): domain Bacteria; phylum Acidobacteriota; class Terriglobia; order Bryobacterales; family Bryobacteraceae; genus Sulfopaludibacter. The sequence goes on from OKRF01000364.1 coordinate 17,411, forward strand.
CCAATTGACGCTGGTGGAAGACGACCCGGGCAAGTACGACCTCAACTTCTGGCTGGATTATTTCCGCCGCACGCATTCCGAGGCGGCCTGTCTCAGCGCTGGTGGCTGCGTGGCCTACTACCCCACAAAGGTGCCCCTGCACTACAAAACTCCGTGGATGGGCAGCGGCGACCCTTTCGGTGACCTGGTGGCCGGCTGCCGCAAACTGAACATGGTAGTGGTGGCGCGCACCGATCCGCATGCCGTGCACCAGGACGTTTACGATGCACATCCCGATTGGGTCGCCGTGGAGGCCGATGGCAAGAAGCGGCGTCACTGGGCCTCTCCCGACCTCTGGGTCACCTGCGCGTTGGGCCCGTACAACTTCGAATTCATGACCCAGGTGACGCGCGAGATTGTGTCTCTCTACAAGGTGGACGGCATCTTCAGCAATCGCTGGGCCGGCTCCGGCATGTGCTATTGCGAACACTGCAAGGAGAACTTTCATCAAGCCAGCGGCATGGACTTGCCTCGAACCGTCAACCCGCACGATCCGGCTCGCCGAGCCTACATGGCGTGGCATCAGCAGCGGCTCTTCGACCTGTGGCACCTGTGGGACGCCGAGATCCGCAAGGTCAATCCTGGCGCCTGCTACATTCCGAATTCTGGCGGCGGCGCCCTGGCCGATCTCAACATGAAGACCATAGGCGAGACTGCCCCCATTCTCTTCGCCGACCGCCAGGCGCGCAGTGGACTCGCCGCCCCGTGGGCCAACGGCAAGAACGGCAAGGAATACCGCTCCACCATGGGCCGCAAGCCGATCGGCGGCATCTTCAGCGTGGGCGTGGAGGAGACCTACCGCTGGAAGGATTCCGTGCAGAGCGGTCCCGAAGTGAAGCTGTGGGCGCTTGACGGCATCGCCAACGGGCTGCGTCCGTGGTTCACGAAATTCTCCGGAACGCTGCACGATAAGCGCTGGCTCCAACCGGTGGAAGAGGTCTACACCTGGCACTTCCGCAACGAGCGATATCTGCGCAATGAACGGCCGCTGGCGCGCGTCGCGATGGTCTACTCGCAGCAGACCGCGCAATTCTATGGAGCCGGCAGCGCCCGCCAGAAGGTGGAGGATCACACCCTGGGCTATTACCAGGCGCTCATCGAAGCGCGCATTCCGTTCGAGATGGTGCACGATCAACTGCTCGATGCCGCCCACGTCGACCAGTTCAAGGTGCTGATCTTCCCGAATATCGCGGCGCTGTCCGATGCCCAGTGCCGGCAGATCCGCGAATTTGTGGCGCGCGGCGGCAGCATCGTGGCCACGCATGAAACCTCGCTCTACGACGAATGGGGCGTGCGCCGCGGCGATTTCGGACTGGCCGATCTGTTCGGCGCATCCTTTGACGGCGCCATCGATGCCCGCATGCAGAATTCCTACCTGCTGCTGGAGGGCCGCCACCCCATTCTGGCCGGACTGGAAGACGCTCCGCGCATCATCAACGGCGTCTCGCGAGTCCACACCAGGACCATCGGCAGCTACCCGAATCCGCCGCTGACGCTGATTCCTTCGTACCCCGACCTGCCCATGGAAGAGGTGTACCCGCGCGTCGCGAGGACGGACATTCCCGAGGTCTTCCTGCGCGAAACCGGCAAGGGCCGCGTGGTCTATTTCCCCTGGGACATCGACCGCACCTTCTGGGAAGTACTCTCGCCCGATCACGGCAAACTGCTGCGCAACGCTGTGGATTGGGCCGCCGGCGAGCCTCACCCGGTCACCGTGACCGGGCCCGGCACGCTCGACGTCACGATCTGGAGCCAGAAGGATTCCATGACGGTGCACCTGGTGAATCTCACCAATGCCATGATGATGAAGGGCCCCATTCGCGAGTTCATTCCCGTTCCGCCGCAGAAGGTGGTCATACGAGTGCCCGCGCGGCCGAAGGCGGTCCACTTACTGGTGAGCACCGCCCAGCCGGCTGTGCAGTACGGCAACGGGATCGTCATACTAACGTTGCCATCGATACTGGATCACGAAGTGATCGCGCTGGATCTGTAGCAGCGCAGGCCTCCGCGGACGGCATTGGTGGGGCATCCTTCAGCTTGCCACGCCGGCCAGGGGCCGGCAGACCAAGTTTGCAACCGTGCGCAAGGCGGTAGCATGGTTTGCATGAGAACGCGTACTCGTTTCAGTGCGGCTCTTATCGTTTTCAGCTTCGTGATGTGCGGGCAAGTCGTCAAGAAATCGCCGAATCCCAAGTTGGTAGACCATCTGGAGGTTGATGAGAACGGCGCCGTCCACGTCTTTCACACTGACGGTACCGAGTTCAAAGCTCCCAAAGAAAAGGGTCAGGAATCGAGCGAATCCGCCCAGGTTGGTGAAGGCGGGCACGCGGCTGGATGGCTGGCCACCTTCCAGGTCTGTTGCCAGAACTATGCGACACCGGGGACCCTCATTATTTACAGGCCCGGAAAACCACTGCAGCGGCTCGGCAACGGAATGCTCATTGAGGATTGGGTCTTTTGCGCAGACTCGAAGCAGGTGGCATTCTACACCAACACGCCGCACGGGAACTTGAATCCTCGGTATGAATTGCACGATATCGAAACGGGACGCCTGCTGGAAAAGTGGGTTGGCCCGCCAACTGAGAAGTCTCCGGGGTGGGTGAACTGGTTGAAGTCTGACCAATGAGGTCGTGAGGACGTATGGCAGAACTCAAATGGCTCGACGCATACGGTGGTCAAACCGTCGACGAGTTGATCGCGCTCGCGGGCGACTACCGAATTGACTCCCTAATCGTGGCGCTGGAAGAGGCGATTGGCCGCAAGGCCGACCCATCGGATGAAGAGAAACTCGTGCTCGCCGTGGAAGCGCTGGAGCGCGAAGTCAACAACGGCGGCTACGCCCAGTTCTTCGACAACACACCGGAGTACGCGCCAGTGATCGTGGACGCGCTCGTGCGCATCGGCTGCCCGCGGACCGCGGAGATCACCCAGAAGGCCGTCGAACTGGGCTCTGCGGACGATAGCGAGGAACGGGACGACGAATGGAATCGCTGCGACAAACTGTATTACGAAGCGGGAGAGGACATCGCCAGCCGGCTTTTTGAATTTGTGCGCACGAACCGGCAGGCTTTTCAACTCTAGCGGAGACATCTGGCGGCGAAATGACGATCAGGCGGATCATCTTCGTGGGGCTCCTGATGGCCGCGGTCCAAGTACTGGCCGCTGGGCCGGTGCACCTTTGGGAGAAGCAGGAGTTGACCTTCACCGCGGTGCGGACGGCCGCTAATCCGTACACGGAGACCTCGGTCTGGGTCGACCTGACCGGACCCAACTTTAAGAAACGTGTCTACGGTTTCTGGGATGGCGAACGGACCTTCAAAGTGCGGGTTGCGGCCACCGAACCGGGCGTGTGGAAATGGCAGAGCGGATCGAATCCGCCGGATGACGGACTGGCCGGTAAGAGCGGCTCTTTCGAAGCGGTGGAGTGGAGCGAGCAGGAGAAGCAGCAGAATTCGCTGCGCCGCGGCTTTTTGCGCGCCACGCCGAATCATCATGCGCTGCAACAGGCGGACGGTACCCCGTTCTTCGTCCTGGGCGACACCTGGTGGGCCACCGGCACCAACTGCTTCCGCTGGTATGACGATGACGAGCAGCGCCCGCTCGGCCCCAGCGCCGGGTTCAAGGACTACGTGCGGTTCCGTAAGGCCCAGGGCTTCAACCTGGTGGGGATCATCGCCGCATTCCCCAACTGGGCGAGCGATGGAAAGCCCGCGCACATTGTCATGGACAATCCCGAACGGACGGTGATCCGCTCGGCATGGCTGGAGTTCGGCGCGAACAGCGCCAAGAACATGGACAATGAGGGCGGCCGTCCGTTCCTATATCCCGGAAAAGTTCCGGGGTACGAAAACGTCTTCGCCGATGTGGACCGCATCAACCCCAAGTATTTCGATTACCTGGACCGCAAGATCGACTATCTGAACGAGCAGGGGTTCGTTCCGTTCATCGAGGTCTCCCGCCGGGACGCGAGCCAGGCCTGGAAGAAGTACTACGCCTGGCCGGATTCGTATGTGCGGTTCGTGGAGTACATTTTTGCGCGCTACCAGGCCAACAACGTGCTACTGAGCCCGATCCACTTTGATACCGCGGGCGAATCCATTCCCGCCACGGAGTTCATGCCCGCCATTGAGATGGCGCTGCGGCAGCATGGGCCGCCGCCGTTCGGCACGCTGCTGACAGCCAACGCGGCGCCCTCCACGCTTTTGAACTGGGGCGATGGATCCTGGGTCACGCTGCACCAGATCGGCAATTCGCGGGAGCATGATTTTTACTGGTACCTGACGCAGATCTTCCACGCCGTGTATCCGCTGCCGGCACTGAACGGAGAGCCGTACTACTCGGGATACAACGATGCGCGTTCGGGCGGCTACCGGTACGGCGCGCCGGGAAACACCGAAAAGGACGTCGAGTTCGTGCGTTCGGGCATGTACGGGAGCTTCCTTTCGGGAGGTCTGGCCGGTCACATTTACGGGTCGGAGGCGATCTGGGGCGCGGACGTCCAGCCGGCGGCGCCCATCAAGATGTGGGACGCATTCCAGTGGAGTTCCGCCACCCAGATGCGGCACCTGCGCGCGTTCGCCTTTTCCATAGGGAAGCGCTATCAGGACCTGATTCCGGACGCCGATTGGGTATCGCCGAGCAAGACCCAGACGACGCGCGGCTACGAAGGATGGGCCTATGCGGCACACACCGCGGACCAGGAAATCGTGCTGGCGTATTTTGAAAAGGGCTGTCCGCAGAGCATGGTTCGGGCGGTGAAGCCATCGAGCGCGTATCGGGCGGAGTGGTTCGATCCGCGGACCGGTAAGTGGAGCGATGCGGGCAATGGCTTTCTGCAGTCCAACGCGATCGGGGTGATTTCGCTGCCACCTTTTCCGGGCGATATCGATTGGGGACTGCGGCTGCGGTACGCGGGCGCCGCAGGGGATGGTCATTTCGTTGAGTGAATTCACTTGGGAGAATAAGAGACGCCGCGAGGAAGCGCACATGAAGGATGAAGGCATGGCACGACGCCGCCTGTTAGGCGGTCTGGCCGCCGCGCCGTTGGCTGCCGCGCAAGGGCGGGCGGCGGCAGGTCCGGCAAAGTGGAAGCTGGTGGTGGGGTGCGATCACGCGGGGTTCCCGCTGAAGGGCCCGGTGATTCAGACGCTCCAGGCTTGGGGCCACACGGTCAAGGACATCGGGACCTACAGCACCCTTCCGGTGGACTTTCCGGACATCGCACAGAGGCTCTGCAACGAAATCTTGTCCGGGCGGTCGCAGCGCGGCATTATGGTCTGCGGCACTGGAGTGGGTGCGGCGATCGCGGTCAATAAGGTCCGCGGGATGCGCGCGGCCCTGTGCCACGATACGTTCTGCGCGCACCAGTGTGTGGAGCACGACGATGTCAACGTGCTGTGCCTGGGAGCGTGGATCATCGGGCCGAAGCTCGCCGAGGAGGTGCTCAACGCCTACTTGAATGCCCGGTTCGCGAGCGAGGATGCGGACCTCAAACGGCGGGTGCAGAAGCTGATGGAGATGGAAAAGAGATAAGACGTGCTTCAGTTGGAAAGTCACCTCTGATCTCCAGAGTTAGTAGTCGTCCGAAACTATCGGCAATCTTGGAAGGGGGTATGCGACCCCGTTAGAATCGTCCACAATGAACCAGGATGTGTCTGTGATGGGATTATGCTCCGCGGGGGACGACGCCGGGCAGCAAACGGTAGCTGTGTACGAAGAGTTCGGGCCGGCGCTTTTGCGCTATGCGGGGCAACTGGCCGGGAGCGAGGATGAAGCGCGGGATGCGATTCAGGAAGTTTTTCTGCGCTTCTTAGTGGAACGGCGCTACGGCAGGGTGATCGAGAATCCGCGGGCGTGGCTGTACCAGGTGCTGCGCAATTATCTGCTGGACCGGATCAAAGCCGCTCCTACGCAGCGCGAAGTCCGCACGGCCGACGTGGATTCGCTGGCAGCCCGAAGTTGGGACAACCCCGAAGAGTTGGCACTGCGGTCGCAAGAGGCCAAGGAAATTGCCGAATCTCTTTCGGGCCGGGAGTTCATCTGCCTGACACTGCGCGGCGAAGGGCTCAGCTATGCGGAAATTGCGCAAGTCATGGACATTCGCACCGGTACGGTAGGCGCCCTGCTGGCCCGCGCCCAAGGTAAGCTGCGGGCGTACGGCAGCGAAGAGAAGAGCTTCCAGGGAATCGCCGAGGCGCTTCTCTGTTTAGTACGGGAGGGGCTGGCGTCCTCTACATCCTGACCAGCCCCGGTCATCTTCGACTGCGTTGTTCACTCGCCGTCTGGAGCAGAATTGCTACCATCGATAGTAATGACGCGGCGCGGTTTTTTGATGGCAGGTTTGGGGGCAGCCGCGCGCCTGGGAGCGCAGAGCCATAAAGGCGCACCGTTCGCCGCGGCCTGGAAGAAGTATGCCGATCCCACAACCGAACTCGACGTCTTTCGTCTGACCGATCCAGCATATTCCAGCGTATTGCCGGCACCATACAATCGCATCATCGCGCGCAACAGTGGATGGATGCTGTTCTGCGGCGACCGGGGCGACGGCCCGCAGGCATACCGCATCGACCTGAACAACGGCGAAGGACGCCAGTTGACGCAGACACCGGAACTGGACGGCGCCTCGCTGACGCTCACGCCGGATAATCGTTCCTTCTGCTATTTCGCCGGGCGCTCGCTGTATGTAGCGGGTGTCTCTTCCATGCGCGAGCGCGAACTCTACAAGATGCCCGAAGGCTGGGAGCGGTGCGCGGGGATGAGCGTGGGACCGGATGGCACGCACTGCACATTTGCGGAGCGGCGCGGCGGGCAATCGCGCCTGCGCATGGTGTCTCTGGTGCAGGGCGCGGCGCGCACCGTGGTGGAAGCTCCTTTCGCGATGCGCGACCCGATTCATCGCCCCATGCGGGCGCAGATTCTGTATCGCCAGGCGGACGACGCATTGTGGCTGGTGAATTCCGACGGGCAGCAGAATCGCCAGTTAAAGCCGGCGCCGGGAAGGATCGGCACGGCCATCTGGGCGCCCGACGGA
>OKRF01000177.1:0-13757 GCA_900290315.1 Candidatus Sulfopaludibacter sp. SbA3
GCCGCTCGCATCTCGAAAGAGTTCGCTGAACCAGAATTCCTGCGAATCTCGCTTATACTCTCGTAGGCGTCTCTTCCGGAAGCACGGTTCGGCCATCGTTGGGAAAAGGCCCGCTGTCGGCATCATAGAAGCAGGCCTTTAGGTCGTGTTTGTCCCTGGATTTTTTCAAACCGTATTCTGCCTCGATAGACAGGGCGGAGAAAGCTAAGGTGGCGCAATGGATGCTCGAGTTATCCGTTTTATGCCTTTGGCAGTCGTCGGCGGTTTGCTGGTTCCCCTTCTTCCGGCCCAGCCCGCTGTGCCGCAGTCCTACACTCTCACTTCCACTTCGAGCTTAGCGCTTGAAGCAATGTCAGGAAACCCGGTGGAGGCGAAGGTCTCTCGCTTCGGCCCCAGGGAGTTCGTCGATGCGACCGTGGCGCCCCAGGCGGGGCACTCCAAAGCCATTCACGCGCGCCACTGGTTCGACCTGGTGGCGCACAAGGTCTACACCCTTGATGTAATCCAGAACACCTGCTCTTGGATGACTTACACCGCGGCGGACATGCCCGTCATGTACGATCCGATTGCCACCCCCGCCCCATCCGCCGAAGAACTCGCCACATTGAACAAGAACATAGTGCGCCGGGAGAATGTGAACGGCATCGCGGCCAACCTGACGGAAAGGTCCAGCGACCAGAACAAGTCGAGAATTTGGGTTGCCGTGAACGGCAACTATCCCGTCAAGGTGGAGATTACCTTTCCGGGTGCCCAACCGATGGTGATGCTGGAAGTGAAAGAACTGCGCTTCGAGAAGCCGGCTGCCGCGCTGCTGGCCGCGCCCCCAAACTGCTCGACGCAGGCGCAGGGCGAGTGGACGGCCGAGGGGATGCACCTCCACTTTGAAACCACCATCGATGCGCATGGATCGGGGCAGGTGGACCTGAAGACCGGCAAGGCCACCGGCGACGCTACCGTGAAATCCGGCGGCCGGCGGCAATGACCATTCGCGCAATCGTGTACACCGGCAGGAATCCGGAGCATTCCTGCCCAATTCCAATCGATAAACAACCTTACCAAGGAACTCGTTTCGACCATGGCATCGGGCACAGTATGTTGATGGACCGCCACACGAGTCAACTGGCGTTCGGCAGCTCGCATTTCGAGGGAATTCGCTGAACCAGAATTCCTGCGAATCTCGCTTGTACTCTCGTAGGCGTCTTTCCGGAAGCATGGGCTTTCGGCGAATCGCCTTGACACAAATCGAGGAAGAATCTGAACCTGGCCGAGGCAGTCATGAAGTGTCGTCAAGCCTGCGGCACGAAGTGCGTGGCATCCGTGGCCGCGTGCCAGAAGGTCGCCATGACGCAGCCAAGAAGGCCTGCGCGATGAAAAAGGCTAGCCAGCATTTTCGGAATATTACTGGTACAGGTTCTGTAACTGAAGGAAGCCTCATCCCGCTTGGGTCAGGCTCCGAATTCGGGCGCGAATCCGAATGACATTGTCGCCCGCCGGCGAAAAAGACGCGGTCGCGCACCCCGTCAACCGGTCGGAAAGGAGCAAATCGAAATGAGGCACGGACTTATCGACGTCGTGGTGCTGGCCGCCGCGCCCGCAACAGTGAATCTTTCACGAAGTTCTCAAACAGTGAGGAGTGACTTGAAATGAGACTTATAATGTCGGCCCTCGCAGCCGCGATGTTGCTGGTGGTGGCGCTGCCGTCCGAGGCGCAGCAAACGGACACAGCGGGATCCAAGGACCCGAAGTTGCTCACCCGCATGCCGGGCTTCTACATCTCGGAATACACGGATTCGCAGTTCGACGCTCACGAGTTCGTGGTGCAAACGCCGAAAGCGCTTGGCAAACAACACGCTGAGGGCCACCTGACGTATTGGCGGTACGACATCACCACGGCGGCCGCAGCGCTGCCTCCCAGTTGGCTGCAGACCGCCCGCAACTACCAGAACGCCGTGGAGCGGCTGGGCGGCAAGAAGATGTACGACGCGGGGCTCGGCAACAACTACGATTCGACATTTCTGATCTCCAGGAACGGCACCGACACCTGGATTGAACTCCATCCCAGGGGCGGAAGCTCGGCGAGCGGGATGTACACCCTGCTGATTGTGGAGGTGCAGAAGATGCAGCAGGACGTAGGGGCCAACGCCGACGCGCTCAAGGGCGGCCTCGCCGACTCGGGCCACGTCGAGGTGCCCGGCATCTTCTTCGACACCGCCAAGAGCGACATCAAGCCGGAGTCCGGGCCCGCTATCGACGAGATCGCCAAGCTGCTCACCAACAATCCCGCGCTGAAGGTCGGAATCGTCGGGCATACCGACATGGCCGGCGACGCCACCGGCAACATGCGTCTTTCCCAGACGCGCGCCCAGTCAGTCATCGCCGATCTGGTCTCCAGACACGGCATTGCCGCCGCGCGCCTGGTGGCCTTCGGCGCGGGACCGTGGTCACCCGTGGCCTCCAACAAGACCGACGATGGCCGGGCCAGGAACCGGCGCGTCGAACTGGTCGAGATTACCACTAAGTAGGCCCATCCGCCAAAACGCCAAGGGTCGCCAGACCTGGTAGGCGTAGGAGTAAGATATGCAGATCGAAAAACCCTTAACGATGGCGCTGTTACTGCTGGCCGTGCCCCTGTTCGCTGACGACGGAACGCCTGTGCTATTGACGATGAAGGTTCACGTCAACTCCACGACCAAGGTGGCTTACAACTATAATTGGGCGGGGCCTGGACCCTACTCCACCAGCGGTACCCACACCCTACAATCCAGCGATCAGGTGACGTGGAGCGCGGACCATACCGAAACCGCGCCGTGCGAGTGGTTGGTCACCCCGGGCCTAACCGTTCTCAGTTGCGGCAAGCAGACCGTTGTGAGCGACGGGGCCAGCGTCCACGGGGGCGGCAGCGCTTCCGAAGCGTACGCCTTTTCTACCTGTCACGACGGGAACGGCATCAGCCAGGCGAGTTGGCAATACCCGGAGTCCGGCCTTATCTTTGTGTCGAACACGAACCTTTTCCTTTCGGGCATTGACGGCGATTTCCAGATTTTTCCATGGATTGAATTCATGGTTACCGACATGTCGTACCCTCCTGGAACCGGAACGGAAGTGGCCACCGACTGCCTCGGGACCGTGACCAGCGAGTGGGATAGCTGGGATGTCTATTCGAGCGCCGGGACCTTCGCGGATATGGATTGGGGAGCGGTAAAGGACGATCCGAAATATCAGGCCTTGTGGACCGGGAACCTGGCAAATCAGGCTACCGTCAGCCAAACGGCCTCATTCACCTTCAATCACGACGGCGGTCCCTGGTTTGCCGGGCCGAACGGAATGACTCAGAGTGGCTCCACGCAGACCGATATCACCATGATTCTGTCCGTAAGCGCTCCCCCTCCTCCACCTCCTGCCGTCACGAACAACGATTGCGACTGCAAGGAACAGGGTTCCATCATCGGCGCGCAGGACCAAAGCCTCGGTCAGCTCGTGCCCATCGCCGGAACACCCTTCTCGCTGCGCTATCAGAGCGACCGCACACCGGGGTATTTGGGCAATACCGCCGCCTGGACGGCCAACAACCTCGCCTTGGGTGGCTGGACTCTCGACGTCTTGCATGCCTACGATTCCAAGGCCGGCGTGCTGTACCTCGGCTCCGGCGACCGGCGCAGCGGAGCCAGCGCCCAGCCGGTCTCCACCTCCGACGGCGGATTCCTCATCCCCAGCCAGGCCGCCAACCTGATTTACCAGTTCGGCGCCAATGGCCTCCACACCGCGACCCTGGACGAATTCACAGGAGCGCCGGTGTATCAGTTTGTGTATGACGGCCAGGGCCGGCTGACGGGCATCAAAGACAATTCCGGGAACCTGACCGCCATTCAACGCAACGGCAATCAGCCGACGGCCATCGTGGGCCCGTTCGCGCACCGCACCACATTGTCTGTCGATTCGAACGGCTATCTGGCCAACATCCAGGCGCCCGACGGTGCGGTCACGGCTCTGACGTACGATTCCACCGGCCTCATGAGCACTTTGACCGACCCCAACGGGAATCAGCATCAGTTCACATTCGGCCCGAATGGCCGCCTCACCCAGGACACCGATCCCGAGGGAGATTTCCGGGCGCTGAGCCTAACGGCCGTGGACGGCGGCTACGCTGTGCAGAGCACCACGTCCGACGATCTGACCACGGTGTACGCGATCCTCAATCCCAGTTCCAACCCGACATTCCAAACACAGTTCCCCGACGGGTCGGTCACCACGGGAACCCAATCCGGCCCGTTCTTCACCAACCTCACGGGGGTCACCGGAATGGTCACGCAGAACAGTTATGGCCAGGACCCACGCTGGGGCCTGCAAGCCGGGCTGCTTTCGGCATTCAGCACCACCACGCCCGGCGGCATCGCGAGCAGCGGGACCCTGAACCGCACGGTGGCGCTGAGCGATCCCGCAAACCCGCTGTCGTTGTCCGCATTGCAGGACACCATGCAGCTCAACGGGCGAACTTCTAATACGGCATATTCGGCTTCGAACCGGACCCTGACCGGCACCAGCGCGGCCGGGCGGCAGATTGTCCGGACGCTGGATGCACAGGGGAGAACGGTTTCGCGACAGGTGAACGGTCTGGCGCCGTGGCAGTACACCTACGATGCCCAGGGCCGTCTGGGTACGCTGACGCGCGGCACCGGCGACCAGCAGCGCACCCTAAAGTACGAATACGGAACCGACGGTTTCCTGAGCCGCTTCACCGATGCGTTGGGCGAGGTCGCCTCATTTCAGCGCGACAAGGCTGGCCGCATCCTCAGCCACACGCAGCCGGATGGCGGCGTCGTGGCTTACACCTACGATGCCGCCGGCAACATGACCTCCGTTACCCCGCCCGGACGCCAGGCGCACAACTTCCTTTTTAATACGGTCAACCTGCCGGCTTTCTATATACCCCCCGTGGTGAACGGTTCCGGCATGCCCGCCAGCTTTCTGTGGAATGCGGAGAACGAATTGTGGCAGGGAACGCGGAGCGATGGCGGCGTGATCAGCCGCAATTTCGATTCGATGGGACGCCTCGCCAGCCTCACTTTCCCCACCGGACAACTGAACTATAGCTACGACAGCAAGACTGGCCAAAGGACCCAGGTTACGGATGCCGGCGGCAATTTGCTGTCCTATTCATACGACGGCGATCTGCTGCTGGCCAATAAATGGTCGGGCGCCGTCGGCGGCCAGGTGCAGCGCACCTACGATTCGGATTTCCGGGTGAATGGCGTAGCCGTGAACGGCGGGAACCCACTGGCCATCGCCTACGATTTGGATGGCTATGTGGTAAGCGCCGGGGATATGACCTTGACTCGCGACACCCCTACCGGACTGGTTTCGGGCACCTCCCTGGACAAAATTACCGAATCGTTCACTTACAACAGCTTTGGCGAATTGACGCAGTATACCGCCGGCGGCCCCGGCGGGGCGCTGATGGCGCAGACGTACACGCGCGACAAACTGGGCAGAGTCACAGATACATCGGAGACCCTCGGCGGCACGACCACGGCCTGGCACTATGGCTACGTCGCGGCGGGCCGCTTGATCTCTGTCGATAAAGGCGGCGCGGCGGCCGCCCGCTATACCTACGACACCAACGGAAACCGCACGCAGGTTACGGCGTCCGGGACTACCGAAAATGCCGCCTACGATGCTCAGGATCGTCTCACCACGCGCGGTGCCATCACGTATCAATTTGCCGCCACCGGCGAATTGAGCCAGACAGCCGCGGCGAGTCAGCAGACCCAGTATCAATACGACGCCTTGGGCAATCTGCGGCGCGTGCTGCTCGCTGGCGGCAAAGAGGTCCGCTATGTGGTGGACGGCGAGAACCGGCGCACCGGAAAGCTGGTCAACGGAACGCTTGCCAAGGGTTTCGTTTATCAGGACCGCTTGCGCCCTGCGGCCGAGTTGGATGGCTCGGGCAACCTGGTCAGCCTCTTTGTCTACGGTGATACTGCTCTGGCGCCGCTTTACTTCGTGAAGGGGGGCGTGAAGTACTGCATTCTGGTGGATCACATCGGCAGCCCGCGCTTGGTGGTGAACAGCACGACTGGCGCTATCGCACAACGCATCGACTACGACGCCTTCGGCGCGGTGACCGCGGACAGCAATCCCGGTTTCCAGCCTTTCGGTTTCGCGGGTGGGTTGTACGATCCCGATACCGGCCTGGTTCGCTTCGGCGCGCGCGATTATGACGCGGCCGCGGGACGCTGGACGGCTAAAGACCCGAAAGGATTAGCCGGCGGAGACACCAACCTCTATGCCTACGTCGGCAACGACCCAGTGAATCATCTCGACCCTCGCGGTGCGGATTCGGACTACGGCCCGCTCGCGCCGCTCGTGCCGACGCCGGCGCCCGATGCCATTGACACGCTCGCGCCCCTCGCGCCGCCGCCCACACCCGACGATCCGCTAGCGCCCCTCCTGCCGGGCTTCGATCCCAACGACCCGCTCACGCCCCTCCTGCCGCCGGGATTCGATCCCGACATCCCGCTCGCCCCGCTGGTTCCGCCCGCGCCAGCAAAGAACTCGGGAAAGCCCGTTCCGTGCTCCAAGCCGAAGATCATCTGGGTGAAGAAGGGGAACGACCCCTGGATGCCTTGGTACGTCACGCCAACGGCAGCCTGGCCGGCCAATCCAATGGGTCCGTGGTAGACGCGGCAAACGTCCTCGTCGCGACAAATTCGCCGGAGTGTCGCGCGGTCCCGCAGAGCGAGACTGACAAGGCATTCTGCGGTAACGCCGTTTCCCGGCCATTGAGACCTTGCGATTGCTAATAGGCCCGATGCTGTTCACTGAACGGCACCTCGCATTCCGGCATCAGCGCTCCCGCATTCTTCTTCCAGTTCCAGTTGACCAGGCGGGGACTCCACGAGAGTGATCTACCAGAAGGCCGTTTGGGACCCTGATGGCGCAAGTCCGATTACGTCGGCCTCAGGCCGCGGTCGTTTTCAGACCGAAGCGGGTTACTGGGGCCACGACTCCAGGTCAAGGGCGAACGCGAGCGCGCTCTGGAGTCGCACCAGGATCTCCTTTGGGAGAGCCGCACTGTTGGTATCGAACCGGGCCCTGGACGTTGGCTACCGGCTCGCGATCGAGGTATGGGAATTGTGGTAGCGGAACTTCGTACCGCCTGGGCCGCCGCTGGGTTGTGAGAGGTAAGTACAGTGCGATGGCGCGTGGCGGATCGGGATCTTGCCGGGAAACGATCACGACTGGTCGGGTTTTCGCCGCCAGACCCAAATCCGCCAGCCACACCTCACCTGGTCGGGGGATCATCAAGCAGGTCCAGAACCTCTTGTTCTGTCGCGCGCGAACGCTGGAGATCGAGAACGTCGTGGTCGGCAAGGTCGATGACCTCCGCGACCCGTTCTCGCACTTGGGCGGCCGTTTCCGGCTTACACACGCAACCGGGTGTCCAACTTCTCTACCAGGGCGTCCATGCGACCTCCTTGTCTCTAGTTTAGCCCGCTGGTGCCTCTTCGAGGCGCAGGACTGCAGGACTTTCAGTTTCAGTGATATTAAGGCCGTCCTGGGGATCCCTCGTGAACGGGATAGCATCGAAACGGCGATCGCGCTCCCACTGATTTCCCAGAAGGCCGATTGGGGTCAGCTACAAGGTGACTGGGGCGGCGGAATCGATCTGAGCTTTGTACGAGTAGCCGACATATCCACTCAGAGTCAGAGGCGGCCAAATACTTGCCAGGACGCCAAATCCGGGCAGCGAATCGGTACCGGTCAATGCGGACGACAAGAATCAGCGAAGTGCTCGCCGCGAGTGGCGTTCATGGCGGAAAATTGCAGGAGAAAGCCCAGTTTAATTCCGCAGTCCTCGTGCTCAGTCGGCTGCGGACCTATGAATAAGGTTCTTGATCGCAACAAGAGCCTCTTCAATCCGCCATTCATGCACCTACCTGATTCCGTGCGGTGCATGGATTCCTCCCGAGAGCATGCGGCATTCATGTTGACGCGTTCAACTTCGCAATGTATTTCGATGGGCTGAGCGGCCAAAGGACCCGAATAGACGCATGATACCCACATGTGTAGTAGACGAGTTGGTCATCGTCAGTCACTGGCTCAGAATCAGGATCCGGCATGAGCCGGCACATCCTGATCGCCTTTTGATCCGCTTCCCAGCACAGCTGGCAAAATGGCCCTGAATCACTCGTATAGTAAGCGCCGTTGGCAAACCTCATCTCCTCTTTTCGCCGAATGGCGGCTTGCAACTCAGCAACCGTCTCCTTGAGTTCAAAGTTTTCACTCTGCAAGGCCGCAAATTTTGCCTGGACATCCAACACCCTCTGTTGGATGTCGATCAGTTTCCCATTGAACTCAGCTTCGTTGACGTCCTTGGCCATGCCGACAATCGCACGTAGTGAAGTCAATAAACCAGCGATAGCGGTCAAACCGGTAGGGTCCATACAATCAATTCTAGTCGCAAACATCAACGCTGCATTGACAAAGCGATCCTGCGGCTGCCAGACATAATGCATCTCGGCTCTGTGATTGGGAAGGATGCCCGATCCGGTCCGGGGTTTGACGCAGATATCATCTGAAGCTAGCCTTAGCAGGCATCATGATTGTCCCCAAGTCCCATTGGGGAAGCGCGGCGTGGGCGCCGGCGTCTTTCAGGGGTCCTCGAACGCCGTTAGCGTTGTCGCAGGCCTTTAATCCGTCTCAATGCGGCGTCAAGCGGTCCCCTGAACCCATTGGCTCCGCCACTCTGGCGCCTCGAAGGGATCAGCGAAATACTGTGTCTCGTGCACGACCTTACCGTTGCGGAATTCCATAATGCTCACTGTGTACGCTCGCCGCCCCTGGTAGGTGATGGTGTATTCCGTGACCCAGAGGTCGCGGTTTCCCAGAATTCGCCTGACGTTGAAACCCGCCGGCTTGCCTGGATGATGACTCCGCAGGGCCTGCAAGTTGCTGCGCCCGAGGATTCGTTCGCCGGACTGAGGATAGTCACAAATGGCGTCTTCATCGTAAATATCGTGTTCCGCGTTTGCATCGCCGGATGCCGACGCCTGCCAGTGTTTATTCAGAGCTTCACGTATTTGTTCCTCTTGCATGATCACCTCGCTTGAAGAAGATTCAATCATGATGACACCTCGGTAGTATCTCGCATCCAGCAACACGCGAGGATACGCGGACGTCTGCCTGGGGACCTCGCGTGCTCCTGGCAACTTTTCCGACAAGCGGTCCCCGTTCTGGGAAGCCAGTAAATCGCTCCCGTGAAACGCCGCCCACGGGAATAAGCAGCCAGGGGCCCCCTAAGGCCCCACCTGAATTACCGGAAATACTCGCGCCCAAAACCCTTACCATAAACTCAACTCTCTTGTATTCAGTCGCTTGCAAGGAATCTATCGAAAAAGTGAGACTACCAAAACATCAGTCACACGACAGTCAAGAGAATTTTCGTAGTTATCTCAACCACTTACAGCTACCCCCTACCAGCAGCCCCAAGTCCGGCTGCTACCTTCTTAATTGAGGGATATCTTATGTCTCCACAAACGACTCAACCGGAAACGAACACCAAGCGCGATCCACGTGCTTTCAATGCATACCGTCACGGCCTGACCGGCCAAGTCNNCTTGCCCCCGAAGGCGCAGTGGAGAAGAGCTTCGCCCAATCCATCGCCGACGACCGATGGCGCCTCCTGCGCTGCGCCGCCATCGAACACACCCGATTCTCTATGGGTATGTCCCAGCCCGACCAATACTTCGCCCACCATCCCGAAATCGACGCAGGTCTCGCCCAGGCCGTCACCTGGGCCGCCGAAGCCACCAACTTCAACCTCATGTCCCTCTACGAAAACCGCGCCCAGCGCCGCGTCGAACGCAACATGATCATCCTCAAACAGCTCCAAGCCGAGCGCAAAGCCGCCCTCGACCAAGTCGTAGAAGAGGCCACCCTGCTCGCGCAATACGCCGCCAGCAAAGCGGAACCCTACAATACGCCGCCAGCAAAGCGGAACCCTACCTCGTCGAACGCGACTTCCCGCCCGAAGCCCTACCCCCACAGTTTGTTTTTTCACTCCCCAAAATCGCCCTTCTGGCCACCCACAATTGCCGCCTGGCCGACGCCAAAAAGCACTTCCCGGCCGCCAAACAGCCCTTCCGCAAGGCTGCCTGAGCCATTTTCACCCGTCCACCGCTACCGATCTTTGACAACCCAATGCACTACTCAAAAGAAGACGCGCGAAGCGCATCCTCCCCCAACCCCCAACCCCTGCATTGTGACCGGCAGCCCATGAAGCGGCGAGTTGAAGAGATCGGATAGCCGTAACTGAACAGTATCGGTCTTACGCCAGTAGTTCCTTCATCACACTTCCGTGGACATCGGTCAGCCGGAAGTCCCGGCCCTGGTAGCGATAGGTGAGCTTGGTGTGATCTACGCCCAGACAGTGCAAGAGCGTGGCGTTCATGTCGTGCACATGCACCGGGTTTTTGGTGATGTTATAGCTGAAATCGTCTGTCTCACCGTACGAAATACCAGGCTTGATTCCACCACCCGCCATCCACACGGTGAAGCATCGCGGATGGTGGTCGCGCCCGTAGTTTTCGGGCGAAAGATTGCCCTGGCAATAGACCGTGCGGCCGAATTCGCCGCCCCAAATCACCAGCGTATCGTCCAGCATGCCGCGCTGCTTCAGGTCTTGCAGCAGGGCCGCGGAGGCCTGGTCGGTGTCCGCGCACTGTGGCGGAAGCTGCCGCGGTACGCCCTCGTGATGATCCCACCCCATGTGGTAAAGCTGGATGAACCGCACGCCACGCTCGGCCAGCCGGCGCGCCAGAATGCAGTTGGCAGCGTACGCCCCGGGCTTTCGCGAATCGAGTCCGTACAGTTGAAATGTGGACGCCGGCTCCTTCGACAAATCGGTCAGTTCCGGCACCGAACTCTGCATCCGGTAAGACATCTCGTATTGGCGAATCCGCGTGACGATTTCGGGATCGCCGAATTGCTCTTCATTGATTTCGTTGAGCCGGCTGATGTCGTCCAGCATGGAGCGGCGCTGACTGCGGTCAATGCCCGGAGGATTCGACAGGTACAGCACCGGGTCGCCCTCGGAGCGGAACTTCACGCCCTGATACGCGGTCGGCAAAAAGCCGCTGCCCCACAAGCGATCGTAGAGCGGCTGATCCACCTTGCGGCCTGTGCCGCGCGAGATCATCACCACAAACGCCGGCAGGTCGTCGGTCTCGCAGCCCAGCCCATAGCTCACCCAGGAGCCGAAGCACGGCCGTCCGGCCACTTGACTGCCGGTTTGAATGAACGTGATCGCCGGATCGTGGTTGATGGCTTCGGTATAAACACTCTTCACCACGCACAGTTCGTCCGCCATTCCGCCGGTGTACG
Organism: Candidatus Sulfopaludibacter sp. SbA3; assembly: GCA_900290315.1. GTDB lineage: Bacteria > Acidobacteriota > Terriglobia > Bryobacterales > Bryobacteraceae > Sulfopaludibacter. The sequence continues at coordinate 11,383 of OKRF01000177.1, forward strand.
GCAGCAGTTCGCTAAACCAGGTGCCGGCCTTTCCGTGCTGCGCGAACCGGTACACCGAGGGCGCCACCGGGAAGCGCTTCGGCGCGGAAGTCATACCGGTAAGGCGCTGGCCCTGGCGGATCGAATCCGGCAGCTCTTCGCCGAACCGCGCGGCGAGGGTGGGTTTGTAGTCGAACAGATCCATCTGCGAGGGCGCGCCGGATTGGTGCAGATAGATCACTCGCTTGGCCTTGGGGGGAAAGTTGGGGAAACCGGCGAGTCCTTTCGCAGCCTCGGCGCGGGGCGCCAGCAGGGAGCCCAGCGCAACTGTCCCGATACCGGTGGCGGCGCGGCCGAATAACTGCCGGCGCGTGAGCATAAGTTGGCGTTCGCGGATCGGATTCATTGGCGCGTGATCACCTCGTCTAAATTCAGGATGACGCTGGCAGCGGTGGTGTATGCCGCCAATTCCGCCGCGTCGATCGACCGGTCGCGCGGCGCTTCGCCCGCCGCCAGCAGCTTTTCCGCTGACGCGCCATCGGCCCGGTATTGCGTCAGGCGGCGGTTGAGACCCTCTTCCAAAATGCGCACTTCTGCCTCCGTGGCCGGCCGGGAGGTTGCCGCGCGCAGCGCCCAGGCCAGCCGTTGCGAAGCGGAACCTCCGCCTTCCTTTATGATGCGTTCGGCAAATTTGCGCGCCGCTTCCATGTACATCTCGTCATTGAGCAGCGCCAGTGCCTGCAGCGGCGTGGAACTCATCTGGCGGCGCACCACGCAGGACTCGCGCGTGGGCGCGTCGAAAATCGTCATCGAAGGCGGCGGAACAGTTCGCTTCCAATAGCTGTAGACACTGCGGCGCCACAGGTCTTCGCCCGTGGAGCGTTCGAAAAGTTTCTTGCCCTGGAAGGCCGAGAGCTGCTCCCAGAGTCCTTCGGGCTGGTACGGCTTCACCGAAGGGCCGCCCATCTTCGTGCTCAGCAGTCCCGAAACCAGCAGCGCCTGATCGCGGATCATCTCGGCCGGCAGGCGCACGCGCGGCCCCCGCGCAATCAGGCGATTTTCGGGATCGCGTTCGCGCAATGCTGCCGTGGCGTTGGAAGCCTGACGGTAGGCGGCGGAGGTAACTATGAGCCGCTGCATCGCCTTCACATCCCAGCCCGACCGAGTGAATTCGGTGGCCAGCCAGTCCAGCAGTTCGGGATGGCTCCAGCCAGTCCAGCAGTTCGGGATGGCTCGGCGCCTCTCCCTGCGAACCGAAATCTTCCGAAGTCTTGACCAGTCCCGTCCCGAAATACATCTGCCAGTAGCGATTCACGGCCACGCGGGCAGTCAGCGGATTCGCGGGGTCCACCAGCCAGCGTGCCAGACCCAGGCGATTGTCCGGGGCGTCCTTGGGCATCGGCGGCAGAAAGGCGGGAACAGCGGGCGTGACTTTCTCGCCAGGCTTATCGTACGCGCCGCGAACCAGCACGAAGGTATCGCGAGGCGTAGCCATCTCCGCCATCACCATGGTGCTCGGAATCTTGTTCTCGATCGTGCGCCGCTCCGCGTCGAGCCGGGCCACTTCCTGGCTGGCCAGACGCCGCTCCACCGGATGCGTTACGAAGTATTTGGTGAGTGCGGCAGCATCTTTTGCCGTGCGATCGCCGGCCGCCGTGCGTAGTATGGCTGCCATCTCTGCCGGGATGACTTCGGGATATTCCGAATTCGTAACCGAAATCCGGAAGCGTCCCACGGGCGCGCCTTCATACTCGTTGCCGATACGGAACGACAAGGTCATTTCCTCGCCGGAGCCCTGCATACGGGCCGTTTCGATGACCGCGTAGTGCCGCTGATTCATTTGCGGATTGACACCCCAGCCGCGCTTCAACTGGTCCACCGGACGAACCACCAGGTCCAGTTCGGATTCTTCGGACTTGAAATCGGCCGTGATGCGGCTGAGGTCCACTTTGCGGCTTCCCATCCGCGCTTCGAACAGCGTGACCACGCCTTTGCCACCGGCGCCGCGTCCCGATCCGCCGCCAGGCAGGCTGGCATCGGGAAGCATTTCGATGCGGAACGCCGTGATGTTGCGCATCGCCGTCTTGCCGGTGAGTTCATAAAACGAGGACGGTGGCATTGCGCCGCCGGCAAGCACAGAGCCGTCCGGCAGCGTTTTCAGCGTCACGCCGCGGCCGGCTTTGAGATTGCCCGGCGTGAGCACTTCCCACTTCGGCTGGTAGGTGACCGCGCTCTGTTCCCATGCCGCCTGTCCCGCTTCCAGGCGCTTGTCGATGGCGTCCAGCTTGGCGCGCGCGGTCTTCAGTTCCGCGTTTTTGGCCGCGAGCTGAGCTTCCAGTTCGGGCGCGGGCAATCGCAGATACGGCTTGAAGTTACCGCGGCCATCACTCGGGCCG
>OKRF01000177.1:13767-14270 GCA_900290315.1 Candidatus Sulfopaludibacter sp. SbA3
CCGCGGCCATCACTCGGGCCGCCGTTGCCGGCTTCGTCGACGCTATTGAAGAAGGCGTACAGGCTGTAGAATTCGCGGGTGGAAATCGGGTCGTATTTGTGATCGTGGCAGCGGGCGCAGCCGACCGTCAATCCTAGCCAGACCGTGCCCAATGTGCTGGCGCGGTCTACCAGGTTTTCGGCCTGAAACTCTTCGGCGATGCTGCCGGTTTCGGAATTGATCCGGTTGTTGCGTTGGAACCCGGTGGCGATCTTCTGTGCGAGCGTGGCGTTGGGCAGCAGGTCGCCCGCCAGTTGTTCGATGGTGAACCGGTCGTAGGGCATGTTGCGGTTGAAAGCGTCGATTACCCAATCGCGCCACGGCCACATCTCTTTTGCCGGGTCCACCTGGTAGCCGTGCGTGTCGGCGTAGCGCGCGGCGTCCAGCCAGTCCACCGCCATGCGTTCACCGAATCGCGGAGAAGCCAGCAGGCGGTCCACAGCCTTCTCATAAGCATCCGGAGA
>OKRF01000177.1:14280-14511 GCA_900290315.1 Candidatus Sulfopaludibacter sp. SbA3
CGCGGAGAAGCCAGCAGGCGGTCCACAGCCTTCTCATAAGCATCCGGAGAATTGTCGGCGAGGAAGGAATCCAGTTCCGCCAGCGTGGGCGGAATGCCAGTCAGGTCGAAGCTCACGCGCCGCAGCAGGCGCGCGCGATCGGCTTCCGGCGAGGGCCTCAGGCCTTCCCGCTCCAGACGCGCCAGAATGAATCGATCGATCGGATTGCGCACCCAAGCCTGGTCCCGGACC
>OKRF01000016.1:0-1978 GCA_900290315.1 Candidatus Sulfopaludibacter sp. SbA3
AATTCGAGCCAGGCACGAAGATTCGCCAAAAGACGGCGAATTTCGAGCCTGGCACGGATTTGCGGCGGACACACGGCTCGGGATTTTCGAGGGTGGGCATTTTCGGGAGAGGCACCGTATTCCGCGAACCTCATTAGAGGCGGCGCCATATGCTATAACCGCGTTTCCGATGCTTACCAGACGTTCCTTTGTGGCAAGTTCCGCGGTGCTGCTGGCGCCGCCGGAGCAGGCCTCCGCGCAGACGGCGGCCCCGCGCAATCTTTTGGCCTCGCGATGGAGTCCGCAAACGGTGGCCGCCAGTCTGCTGGTTCGCGAGCAGTATCAGCCTTTCCACAGCGGATGGGATCGCCTGCCCGAAGGTGCGCGGGCAGCGCTGGTGGCGGCCGGAGAGAATGCGCTCAAAGGAGCCTGGGAAGTGCTCCCGGCGACGGTGGCCCTGGAATTTGCGCGCAATGGCAACCGCTCGCGCTATGAAGCGGTGCGCAACCGGCGGAGAAACCGCTTGCAAGAGCTGGTTATGGCGGAGCGTATGGAAGGCAAGGGCCGCTTCACCGATGAGATCGCAAACGGCATCTGGTTGATCTGCGAGGAGACGTTCTGGGGAGTGCCGGCGCACCTGGGTGCGCAGAAGGCGGGAGTCGGATTGCCGGATGTCTCCGACCCGATCGTGGAGTTGTTCTCCGCGGAGACTGCCAGTCTGCTCGCCTGGACGCTGCACCTGCTGGAAGCGCCGGTGCGTAAGGTCTCGCCGCTGATTCCCGAACGCATCCGCATGGAGACCGATCGCCGCATCCTGACTCCGGCTCTGACGCGCGACTTCAGTTGGATGGGCTTTGCGGGCCATTCGGTGAACAACTGGGATCCATGGATCTGCTCCAACTGGCTGAGCGCGGCGCTGCTCCTGGAGCACGACGAGAAACGGCGCGCGGCCGCGGTCTGCAAGATTCTGCGCTGCCTGGACAACTTTCTGAACAGCTATGCCGACGATGGCGGCTGCGATGAAGGTCCCGGCTACTGGGGCCGGGCGGGCGCTTCGCTCTTCGATTGCCTCGACCTGCTGCATGCCGCAAGCGCCGGCGCGCTGAACGGTTTCGATCTGCCGCTGGTGCACCAGATTGGCCTCTACATCTGCCGCGCCCACGTGGCCGGCGAGTGGTATACCAACTTCTCCGATGCACCGGCGCGCGTGTTCACCAACGGCGACCTGGTGTACCGGTTCGGCAAGAGGCTGAATGACGAAACGATGAAGAAGCACGGCGCATTCGCAGCTTTTCTACGGCGCGAAGATGCGCTACCGGGGGACAGCATCGGGCGCCAGTTGCCGGCACTGTTCGACCTGGCTGAATTGCGCCAGGCGCCGCGTGCAGAGGCCCTGCTGCGGGATGCGTGGATGCCGGGGATCGGCGTGATGGCGGCACGGCGGCAGGAAGGCACCGCAGCGGGGCTCTACCTGGCGGCGGAAGCCGGCCACAACGGCAAGAGCCACAATCACAACGACGTGGGCAACTTCGTGGTGTATGCGGACGGACGACCCGCCCTCATCGACGTGGGCGTGGAAACCTACACTGCAAAGACTTTCAGCGCGCAGCGATACGACATCTGGACCATGCAGTCGGCCTTTCACAACTGCCCCACCATCGATGGCGTGATGCAGTCGGCCGGAAGGCAATTCGCCGCCAGCGAGGTGGCTTACCGCGCCGATGACAATGGCGCGGAATTGCGCTCCAACCTGGCGCCGGCATACCCCAGGCAGGCCAACCTGGAACGGTGGAATCGCTCCGTGAGGCTGGATCGCGGGCGCAACGAGATTGAACTGGCGGACGAATATGCACTGCGCGGTGCCGCCAAGGTGATCACGTTGACGTTGATGACGCCATGCCGGGTGACGCAGCAGGGGCCGGGCAAGCTATCGCTGGAAGGCACGGTGCAGATTGCGTACGATTCCGCGCTCACGGTCTCCGTTGAGGAGATCAAGCTG
>OKRF01000016.1:1988-26846 GCA_900290315.1 Candidatus Sulfopaludibacter sp. SbA3
TCACGGTCTCCGTTGAGGAGATCAAGCTGGACGACGGGCAACTGCGCGGTGCTTGGGGCGAGCGGATTTATCGCATCCTGCTGAAAGCGGAAAACCCGCCTTTGCGGGGCAAGTGGAGCACGCGCATCAGCCAGACGGGCTAATGCGTGCGGCCAATCTCGTACACGTAGATGGTGCGGTCGACATTGGAGACCTGCACGATTTGCGCTTCCAGGGCCTTCCAACCCCGGATGGGGAACTGGAAGGAGACCACGCGTGTTCCGGGCCGCATCTTCTCCAGATTGGGGCGCAGCTTTTCATTGGAGAGCGTGAGAAAGTACATGGTCACCACGTCGGCGGGGCTCAGATCGGTGCGCAACGCGCTGCCGTGAATGACAGAAATTCTGTCTGCCAGGCCCAGCGATTGCACTTTTCGCCGCGCCTTCTCGCAGAGGTCGGGATCGATCTCGATACCGACCGCCCGCGCGCCAAACTTCCGCACGGCGGTGATCAGCACGCGGCCATCGCCGCTGCCCAGATCGTAGACCATTTCCCCGGGTTTTACGTGGGCCATATCGAGCATGCGCTCCACGATGCCCTGGGGAGTGGGAATATTGGGGCCCAGGTTTTCAGCCGGAGAAAACTGTTGGGCCAGCCCTGGGAGACTGCTGAACGACACCAGCAAAGCAATGGATAAGACCCGCATGTTACTTACTGTGACGCGCCGTTTCCGGTTCCCGTTCTACCGAATTTCAATTTCACGATGCGGCCCATGATGTCGGTCCAGGCAAAGAACAGATCGCGCGGGCGGCTGATGGTAAATTCTACACCCTTGAGGTATTTGACGCAGTTTCCGATGGCGTCTTTCCACGGGTTTACCTGTGGATTCAGGTTGTAGTTCATGTAGAAAACAGGGAACTTAACGTCGCTAAGCTGCTTCAACGTGTCGGTTGACAGGCCATTATCGAGCATCACCTTGGGCCCCGCGAAAATCACGGCGTCGGGTTCATCTTTGGCATCCTTCACTTCGCTGGTGATCAGGTTGGAGAGGAAATCGGTGTCGCCGTGCTTCTGGGTGAGCCGTTTCAGATCGACGGTACCGAGGTTGAGCGAAGCGAGGGCCTTGCCAATGGCAGGAAAATCGATGGCGGCAGCTTTGTCCTGGCGGTAAATCACCCGCTGCTCCTGCATGTTATACGCGACAATCGAAAACCTGCCGATGCGGGGTTCACGGTGAATGCTGCGCAGAATGGAAACCAGGGCGTTGAGGTCCAGAGGCTGCAGCGTAGCCGACGCTGAATCCTGCGGCGCAAAGTTGATCATGACCTTCACGTTGAGCGGTTTGTCATGCTGTTCGCGCTGGATCGGTGGTTCCTGCTTGAAAGGCTCGGTGTCCATGGGCCGGATGGCATCCGCCGCGATATCGAGCGACATCTGCTTGTCTTTGGGGGGGAGGCTGGCTTCCGCATCCCAGTGGAAGGAGCAGATGCGCTCAGAGCGGTCGCGCATCAGCCAGTCGACGTGATACTTCCCTTCTCCCACGTTGAACTCACCCTGAAGGAATGCCGGACCTTTTTCATCGTCGTCGATGGCAGGCACGTTGACGTGCTGAGAAAAGTACGTGGACGCATCGGGATGATCGTCCGGAGTGACACGAAATACCATCGTGAGCGTGTTCTCCGACCCCGCCAGTTCCTTTAGCGGAACGTTCACGTCGTAACCGGTGTGAAACTTCAGATCGAAACCGAGCACGGGTTTCGCGGGCGTAACCGTGCATGGAAGGTCTTTGCGCGCTTCCTGAGCCTCCAGAATGGCGGCATCTGTGGTGAAGAGCCGGACCATCCCACCTGGCGAGGCAGGCGGCATGAGTTCCTGAGCGGAGAGAATGGCGGAAGTGGCCAGAAGCATGGCAGGAATCCACTGCGCGCGCCTCCGCCGACCGCTTTCCATAAATGACTTCGGCACCATTGACATTGCCGTGAGCACCTGTGGTACCAACTTTCCCCTTACAGCCGCACAACTGATTCATGTATTATGGCGCAATTTTCGCGTCGCGCAACAAGTAAAACTCTACGCTCTATATCGACAATTAGAATGGTTAAGTCTAGAGAGGGTGCAGAAATGTTCGGCATGGACAAATCCAAGACACAAGGCGACGAGATCCCGACGGCGGAAGGGCTGCCCCGCGATGTGATCGTGAGCCCGGATACACGGCGCGGCACACGCATTCCGCCGGGCCAATCGCGCACCAAGAAGTGGCCGGTGCTGGATGCCAGCGGCCCGCCCTTGCTGAACCTGGCGGATTGGCGCTTCGGCATGAAGGGCCTGGTGAACCACGCTGCAGAATGGGATTGGAACGAGTTTGTAACGCTACCGCGCGTGAAAGTGTTTGCCGACTTTCATTGCGTGACCCGCTGGTCGCGTTTGGGCAACCTGTGGGAAGGCGTCGCGACACGAACACTGGTGGGCCTTTGCGGAGGCGCGCAAGAACAAGCGCGATTCGTCACAGTGTATGGATACGATCGAGGCTGGACCACCAATCTTCCGTTGGAGTATTTCCTGGCGGAGGACGCGCTCGTGGCATTTCTCCACGATGGTGAGTCCATTTCGCAGGAGCATGGCGGCCCGGCACGGCTGATCGTGCCATCGCTCTATGCCTGGAAGAGCGCCAAGTGGGTGGCCGGCGTGGAGTTGACCGCACAGGATCGCGCCGGCTTCTGGGAAGCGAACGGGTACCACATGCGTGGCGACCCGTGGCAGCAGGAGGGCTACGGCTTCTGAATCGCTTCCAGCATGCTGGTGATGCGGAGAGATTGCGGATCAAAGCCAAATGCCTGCAGGACGCGGCGCACCTCATCGAGGTGGGTCTCGTAAGCCGGAAACTCCACCAGAGTGCCAGGAGCAGCATCGTGATAAATCTGCGGATTGATCGGGAACGCGATGTGAGCCAGAGCCTCAAGAAGTGATTCGAGATGCCGCGGCGCAATCTGAATAGAAACGGAAACCAACACTCCTTCGCCGTCGGGCAGCGAAAGGCTGGCGGGAACTAGTTTTGGCCAGACGCTCATCAAAAACCTCCAGCATCCGGCGAAGGGGAGTGCCAAAACGAAAAAACCCTGGAGCCAAAAGGCGCCAGGGTCAGAATGTTTTGAACAGACCGACTCGCCTTTAGCACTTTTTATCGTGGTTGCAATTAGCAGGGCTCGAAACCCTAAATCAATCCACGTCAATTTCAGCATAGCACTGTGCGGGTGCACAGACAACGACTTTAATATTTGTATCGTGCCGCCACTGGATCCCCGTAGACATGACGGGCTCTCGTAAAGGTGCAGACTGGTAATTCGAGCCAGGCACGAAGATTCGCCGAGACGATTGAGTACAGTTGCAAGTTCCTTCGCCTCTTTCGAAAATGCCCGCAAAGCCTGAAGAAGACGACAAAAAACGATCGTCTGTCCTATGCCACAGCGGGGCGCAGGCGCAGGGCCTCCAGGAGCCCCTTCCATTTCCGCAGCACCAACTCCGTGAGATTGAGTAGAATCGCCAGCACCAGCATCAGGGGCCACAAGTCCATGATGGTGGGAATGCTGCGGCCGGCCGCATCGAACACCTGGCGGGCCGGCGGATTGTAGCGGCCTCCGGTGGCAGAGGCGATCTGGCGGAGCAACTGCGGATTGTTGCCGTACTCCTTCATTTCATCTTCCTGCCGGTAGAAGCCGACCTCGGGAAATGCCCGTGAATCGGCCACCGGACGCACGCGGAACAATCCCTGGTTGTCGCCGATCGGCAAAGTCCCCCGATAGTGCCCGGCAGCCACCTTGCTGACCTTGAGTGCCTGCTGGAAACCGTTGGGGCCGAGTACGAAAATATCGGGGATGGCCGTGGGCTCCGGAACGTTCTTGGAGAGGTGATAATCCACCACCAGGAGACCCGCCGCGCGGTCGTAATCGGCGGAGGTTTCGGTTTGCTGGGCGTGCGGCAGCAGGTCGCGGAAGATGTTGGCCCACAACTTGTCGAAGCCTGGCCAGGTAACCCATTTTTCGGCCCAGCGATTCTTGGCATCGCTGGTGAACACGGCGCTGCGGCCCAGGCCGTATTGCCAGCGCACAAAGAGCGGGTCTCCGCGATCGGCCTCCAGAATAGTGTCCGACGTGGGCCGCGACTGGAAGCGCACGTAGCCGCGCAGGGCGGGAGCCGTCTCCATCCCCACGCCCTCCAGAATGCCGGCCGGCTGGAGCACGCGCGGCGTAATGGATTTCTCCACCGCGGTGACGCCAGTATGCTCCTCCACATCGCGCAGCAGAATCTGTTCCAGGCCGGAGGGGTCGTTCAGGAAGTACGATTTGCCTTCAGCGGATGAGGCCACTTTCTCCAAAAACGCGCGGTTCACGTCCTGGCCCAACCCCACCGTGGAAATGGTGACGTGGTTGGCCACAGCCTCCTTGGTGAGCGTCATGCTATCGCCTTCTTCGCTGATGCCATCGGTGAGCAGCACGATGTGTTTGTAGACGGCCGTCTGCGGCAGAATGCGTGTGTAGGCCTCGGTGAGCGCCGGCGCGATTTGCGTGCCGCCATCGGGAGTGATGCCGGCAATCAGGCGCTTGATGGCGGAGCGATCTTCGGCTTTGCGGATGGGGACCGCCCATTGGAACGAGTTGTCGAAAATCAGCACTCCCACGGTATCGATGGGCCGGAGATTCTCGACTACGCCCGCGGCCGCCAGGCGCGCCAGCTCGATCTTGCGCCCTTCCATGGAGGAAGACTTGTCGATGATCAGCACCACAGAGGTGCCTTCGGGCGAGCGCGGCGGGGCCAGTTTTGCCGGCAGGGTGCGCTCCATGGCGTCTTCCGGCTGATTCTTCTTGTCGACGTAGATGTTGTGCTCGCCGGCAATCCACACCAGGCCGCCGCCCTTCTTCACGAAATCCTCCAGGCCGGCCTTGCGCGGAGCGGGAATGCTCTCCATGTCCCAATTGTTGATGACGATGAGCTGGTAGTTGTCCAGCTTATCGGGGATGCCGGTCTGCGAGCGGTCCACTTCGAACTGGTTGGCCTCCAGGGTGCGCTGCAAATGCACTTCGCTGGCCGGCGGATCGTTGGAGATCAGGAGCACGCGCGGGTGACGCAGCAGTACGGCGTCCTCAAAGCGCGTCTCGCCCAGCCCTTCAGCGGTAATCTTTCCCGCCAGCGCGATGGCGCCAATGGAATTGACGGTGGCCTCGAGGCGCAATTGATTGGTCCCGGCGGCCAGCGCCACCTTGCTGGATCCGATCGGTTTGCCCTCGGCCGTCATTTCCACAGTGGCCTGCACGGCGGCGGGCGATTCCAGCGTCACCTCGATGGGAAAGCGTTCGCCGCTGAATACCTGGCCGGGAAAGGAAACTGAATCCAGCAGCATCCCCGGTTTGGGACGTCCGGCCACCGCAACCGTATCGATGGCCACACCGAGTTGCTGCGCCTGCCAGATGCCGCGCGCCACGCTGCCCAGATTTTCGTTGCCGTCGGACACCAGCAGCAGGCGCGGCACCATGCCGGCGGGCATGGAAGCCACGCCGTCGCGAATGGCCGCTTCCAGATCGGTGCCGTGACCCGGTGCTCCGGCGGTGTGGCGCAACTGCCATCCGCTGCGGCCATGCTCATCGATCGCCGTATTGCGCGTGGTGCGGGCGAAGGGAAGAACGCGCAGCCAGTTACGCCCGCGAGCCTGCTCCGCGCGGTCAGCCAAAGCGGATTCGGCGCGCAGATCGTCGGGCGAGATACTGGCTGACGTATCGGCCAGCAAGGCCACCGCCACCTTCGTTTCATAGACCGTGAGGCGGGGCATGGCCAGTGCCAGCGCGATGGCAAGGAATGTTCCGGCCTTCAGCCCCAGGGCCAGGCGGCGCGACGAAGAACGCCATTCCCAAACGGCCCATGCCACGGGCAGCAGCACCAGAAACAGCGCCCAAGGGCGATCGAATGTCATCGGCGCACCTCCACGGGGCGGCGCGATTTCTGGCCCATCAACAACGGACGCCATACCAGTGCGCGGCGGAAACTGCCGAACAGCATCCACTCTGCCAGCAGGCCCAATCCGCCGGCGATAGCGAGCCACGGCCAGGTTTCGGTAGTGCTATCCAGCACGGCCGCAAAATGGGGTATGCCCTGGCGCGCATCGCTGGGCGGCACCCATTTGGAATCCCACAATTCGGGAATGGTCATGGCGTACATATATTCGTGGTCGCCCGCCACTACACGGACCGAGCCGGGCGCGCCGGAGAAGAACTGCAGGGTGCGGTCGCGCAGGGTGAATGGCAGGGCTGCACCATCCTCGCCGGTGACTTTGATATCCTTCTGCGCGGTATCCTGATCCAGCGCCAGCTTCACTGTGCCTACGCTGCCGCCGTTGATTTCCCATCGCTGAAAAATCTCGGGCGAGACCCAGCGCAGCAGATTGGCGAACAACAGCGGGGTGGCCAGTTCATAGCGCATCGCGGAAAGCGCCGGATGGAAGCCCAGCACTACGATTTTGGGCTTGCCGCCGCGGGCCACAATGCCGCCGCGGGCCACAATCACGGGACCGGCTGCCACTTCGCCGATTCGTCCATCGTCGGGTGCGGCTTCGAAAACGGAGACTTTGTCCAGTTTGAAATCCTTGGTGTGCAGGCCGGCGGAAGCGGGATGGTTGGGGTTCCAACCCTCAAACGGCACGTTCTCCACGCTCGTTCGAATGGGAATAGGGGAGCCCTGCGCGGGGGGATCGATCCACACCGAATCGGCGGTGGGCCGCTGCGGGGGAACAAAACGATCGAGGATCACCATGCCTTGATCGTTGGGATGATACTCAGAAGGCTTTCGGAACACGGCGGTCACGCGCGGGGTAGCGGCCAGCACGGGGCGCAGCAGGTCGGGCTCGTTCGAATAGACGGTGACCGCGAGTGCAGGCTGGCCGGGTAGTTCGATTTCGGCATGATCGTCGGCGGGGAATACGTCGTGCGGCGTCAGGTTGACGCCCAGGATGCCGGCGGCCGTGGTGCGGTATTCAAAGCTGGCTTCGCCATCTCCTGCCGGCGGCAGGGTGAGGCGTTGCGAGCCCACGGCTACGCGGCCGACCACCTGGGGAGTCCCGAAATCCAGGGACACGGTGACGGTGCGCGGCGCGGTCCCGTAGTTGTGGGCGGAAACGTAGATCTCCCACAACGCCGGGTCGGTGCCGGAGCGGCGCATGCCGATTTTGCGCAGGCCGCAGTTTTCCACGTTGTCGGCAATCGATATCACGCGCAGATTGCGCGGCGGAGGCGACGAACCGGGGCCGGATTCAGCCGTTCGACCGGGACCGATGAAGGCGATTTCGCCGGCGCGCCGCCCCTCCTGGGATTGCATGTGGCGTGCGAAGGAGAGCGCCTGGTTCAGGTTGAGAGCGGTGGAACCGGGTTGCGATGCCAGAATCGCGGCGTCCACTTTCTTACGGTCTGGTTCGAACGGAGTGACTGGAGTGGCCAGGGCATCGGCGCGCACCAGCATCACGCGGTCGCGCGCCGGCAGCGCCCGCAGGTACTGGCGCGCACGCTGTCGCGCGATATCCATCAAGGTGCCTCTGCCGGAGCGGGCCAGCATCCAGGAGGAGGTATCCAGAACGATGACGTGATCGCGCCCCGCGAGGGCGGGAGTCCCGAAGCGCAATTGGGCGATGGCCAGGAGCAGGAGCGCCATGCTCAGCAGTTGCAGAAGCAGGCAGAAGCAGAGACCACGGCTGGTTGATGTGGCGCCGGCGCGCTGCCACGGCGGGTTGCTCGGCCGCCACCCAGAAGCGCAAAGTCGAGACCACCTGCCTGCGGCGCGAGCGGTCCAGCAGGTACAACGCCACCGAGAGGGCCCCGAGGGACCCCATCACCGCCAGGAACTGGAAGAGGGTGAGATTCAGCAGATACATGGTTTTCCAACCGCTCCCTTACGGTCGCGGCTCCGATGGGGGCTCACGCGATTCCCCTGGCTTTGATCAAGTCTCCAAAGATGACCGATTCCAGCGATTGCGACGTGGCGATGCCGGCATACCGTCCGCCGCTGCGGAAGGCCATGGTTTGAATGGTGCTGGCGTATTCGTCGAAGGCGCGAGTGTAGCGTTTGCGCGCATCCTCGTCGAAATCCAGTTTCAGCCCCGCTCCGGTTTCGGCGTCGCGCAGTTCCAACTCCCCGGCCCAGGGAGGAGTGCGGTCTTCATCGCTCCAGACCTGCAGGAGCAGCAGTTCGTGGCCGAAATCGGCGAGGTACTGCAGCGCGCGTTCACAGCCCTGATCGTCCAGAAAATCTGAAATGATGATGACCAGGCCACGCTGGGAATAGCTGCCGATGAAGTCACGCACCACGGCGTTGTAATCGGTAGCTCCCGATGGGCTCATGGCGGCGAGGGAATCCATTACACCGGGGAATCGATGGCGGCCGCCGGTGCAGAAGATGCGCTGCGAGAGGCGGCCCGAGAAGCCGTGGATTTCCAACGTGTCCAGGCGCACCAGGCCGACATAACACAGGGACGCGGCCAGTTTCCGGGCGTAATCAATCTTTTGCCCGCTGTGGGCCGCCATGGAGTCGCTCAGGTCCAACAGCAGACGGACCGGCACGCGAGGTTCCACCTGGAACATTTTCAGGAACAGCTTTTCGAGCCGCAGATAGGCGCGCCAGTTGACCGCGCGCAAATCGTCTCCGTGGTGGAAGTTGCGGTGATCCAAAAACTCCTGGCCGGCGCCGGCGAACCGGGACATATTATGCCCTCCCACCAGGCCGGCAAAAGATTTTTGCCAGTGGATGGTCAGACGTTCCAGTTTTTCCAGGAACTCCCGGTCCAACAACGGGGCGGGCATACGTTTCCTACGCGACGGACGAGTGAGCGGTTACACCCTTGATCACGGCATGCAGGATGGTTTCGGGCGTTTGACCATCGGCATGCGCGTCGAAATTGAGAATAATGCGGTGGCGCAACACGGCGGGCGCAACGTGGGTGATGTCTTCAATGGCGAGGTGGAAGCGGCCGCGCATCAATGCCAGCACCCGGCCACACTCCACCAGGGCCTGCGCGCCGCGCGGAGAACTGCCGTAGCGGACGTATTTCTTGCTCAACTCGTGGGCTTCTGATTGTTCCGGCTGAGTGGCCATCACCAGTTGAATGGCGTATTCCTGGACATGAGGAGCCACCAACACTTCACGGCAGACCGAGCGCACTTCGGCAATGGCTTCGCGATCCATCACGGGCACGGGAACCTGTTCCTCCCGCTGGATGGTGCGCTCCACGATGCGGCCCAACTCCTCGCGGCTGGGGTAGGTGACCAGGATCTTCATCAGGAAGCGGTCCAATTGCGCCTCCGGCAGCGGGTAGGTGCCCTCCATCTCGATGGGGTTCTGAGTGGCCATCACCAGGAACGGCAGTTCCAGGTGATGAGTCGTAGTGCCGCTGGTGACGGTGCGCTCCTGCATGGCTTCCAGCAGCGCCGATTGCGTCTTGGGAGTGGCGCGGTTGATTTCGTCCGCCAGCACCAGGTTGGCGAAGATGGGGCCGGGCTGGAAGCGCAGGGACTTGCCCCCGCCGCTTTCCGTATCGATGATCATGCTGCCCACGATATCGGCGGGCATCAGGTCCGGAGTGAACTGGATGCGCGAATACTTCAACTGCAAGGTCCGGGCCAGGGTCCGCAGCAGAGTGGTTTTGCCCAGCCCCGGGACGCCCTCCAGCAGAACGTGGCCGCCGGCTAGCAGGCAAATCAGCACGCCATCCACCACGTCTTCCTGACCGACGATAATCTTGGCGATTTCGCGCCGTACACCGTTGAGCCGTTCCACGGCCGCTTGCAGAGTCGCTTCGGTTCCCATTTTTTACATTGTAGAGCACGCCGCTCAATAGCGTTGGACGTCGCTCGAAGGAAAAGGAGCCTGACGGAGCATCCTCCAGCTATTCAGATCCCAAGAGGCCGCGCGGCGCACGGCTTCCGCAAGCGGTAATTCGCTCGGGGTGCCCGGTGCCAAAGCGGAAAGCGCGCTCATGAGCGATTCCGGATCGCCCCCCGAACCCTGATGGCCGGGTGCAACGGATTCGACGGGAAGCCGGTCTCGGCGGGTTTCTGGATAGCCTTCTATCTCCCCGCCGAGGATCGCGCGGGGTTCGGTGCCGGTAAGCTTGCCGAAGAAATCCTGGACGGGCCGCGTCGCGCCGCCGGATTTTGTCGGCCGGGGTCGCCGCCTCGCTTCGCCAGTCCTCCGGCTTGCTGGACGTGGTGATACTTCGTGCCTCACGCAGGAACGCATGCTCGTGAGTGGGCCATGTTGCCGGGCCGGGTCCTCCATCACCCGCGCGAGCCGTGCATCAACGGGCAGATCTCGCCAACGCATTCGCTCGATGCGTTCCACCGGCATGGCCCAGCGTACCGGCGTCCGGACATAGGCCGTGCCCTCGCGCGCCACCGGCGACGGCGATTCGAGCTCCAGGAACTTCGACACCGCTTTCAGTTTTCGGTGGCGGATGTTCACGGCGCTCTTCAGCCGGTTCATGTTGAGCGACGCGTGGGCAGAGTCGAGCGCACTCAATACCCCGTTCACTTCGTCCAGCGATGGGAAGGCCGTCCGGATGAAATAGTCCGCGATCTCATCGTAATGGACCACCGAACCGGGACGCTGGAAGTGGACGACGAAGCCGAGGTCGGGTTTGTCGAAGCCCATGCCCAGCGCCACGGTGAGCCACGAGCGCCTTCACCTGGTTGGCCAGCAGCATGTCCTCCAACTGCATCCTCTCCTGCCAAGGCCGGCGTGATAGGCGCGCGCTTCGATGCCGCGTTGGCGCAGCCATGCCGCCAGGTTATCGGCGTCGCGGACGTCGCGGACGGTCAGAGTGTAAACGATCCCGCTGCCTTTGAACTCTGGAATCCGCCCGGCGAGCCAAGCCATTCTGGCGGCCTGTGAGGAAATGCGCAGATTCTCCAGCCGCAGACTCTCGCGGACCAAAGGGCCGCGGATCACCCGGAGCCTCGGTCCCAATTGCGCGGCGACATCGTCAACCACGCGATCGTTGGCCGTCGCCGTGGTGGCCAGCACGGGCAGGTTCCGGGCAGCGCTTGCAGGATGCGTGCGATGCGCCGGTAGTCCGGCCGGAAATCGTGACCCCAATCGGAAATGCAGTGTGCCTCATCCACCACGAACAGCCCCACGCGCGCAGCCACGGGCAACAGGCATCGGGTCATGAATTCCTCGTTTGCCAGCCGTTCGGGGGACACCAGCAGGACGTCGATTATACCGGCCCGTAACGCGCTCTCGACCACCGGCCAATAATCCGGGTTTGTGGAGTTGACGGTATCGGCGCGAACCCCGATGCGCTCGGCGGCGGCGATCTGGTTGCGCATGAGGGCCAAGCAACGGAGAGATCAAAAGCGAGCAGCCGGAGCCGCGGTCCCGCAGGAGTCGAGTGGCGATGAAGTACACGAGGCTTTTGCCCCAGCCCGTGCGCTCAACCACAAGAAGCCGCTCCGATTGCACGCTTGGCGCGGCTTGACGGGATGTGCCGCCGCGCCGAGGGCAAACCGACGGAGCAGAGGAGCTTGATGCCCTATTCCGCGAGGGCCTGCTCTGGGCCTTCTAACGTTCTTGCGGACGGTTGGCACGTGACGGACAACAAAACCAGGAAGGACCTGTACGTCGCTCTGCTCGTAGCGAGGCCGCTGATAAGATCCTGGCCCCCGGCTTAGATGCCGGCCTGCTGGCTCATTTTGCGAACGAGAACTTCGAGGACGGTAGCCATCTCGGTCAAGGCCTTGCGCGACTGTTCGGGAAACAGAGTCCGCGTGACCCGATAGTAGGTTTGCATGACTTTGTAGTCCAACACCAGCAGGCGATCCTCAAATGACGCAAGTTCCAAACCGGCGGCGTGTTGCAACAGGTACGTCAGCATCTGGTAGTCGCGGTTCAGGGAAGTGTGCAGGGGGTCCAGTATACTCTCCGTCCGAAGCCGGGCCTGCACATCTGAGAAGCTGAACCTGGGGTCCTGCTCCGTACTACGGTGGACCACCTGCTCCGTCGCACCCCTCAAAAGAAGAATGCAGCTATAGCGGAACCAGTAGACGAACAGAATCAGCGACAGCGCGATAATGAGTACGCTTGTTAGCATCTTAACCAGGTACTAGGCCAACCATGACGAGGATAGCATCGAAAGTTATGTAACGCAAGCCCTGGGAAGAGTACTAGACAATTATTTTGGTGCAGAACTGGGCGAAAAATCTCCTATCGAGGGCAGCGCCTCCTAGTTCGAGGCCAACGCTAGGGATATATCCCTACCTGGGTACTCATAATCCAGGAGTTTGCCTGAAAGATAGTTTTCATAGGCTCCCAGGTCGAAGTGCCCGTGACCGCTGAGGCAGAACAGGATCACTTTGGAGCGTCCTTCCTCGCGTGCGGCGAGGGCCTCATCGACCGCGGCGCGAATGGCGTGGGAGGATTCGGGAGCGGGCAAAATGCCTTCCGTGCGGGCGAACTGGAGCGCGGCTTCGAAAACCGGGGTTTGCGGATAAGCTTTGGCCTCAATGTGCCCCAATCCCAACAGGTGGCTCAGGAGCGGCGAGGCGCCGTGATAGCGCAGACCGCCAGCGTGAATCCCGGGGGGCACGAAATCGTGGCCCAGCGTATACATCTTGATCAGCGGGGTCAACTTGGCGGTATCGCCGTAGTCGTAAGCGAAAGTGCCCTTAGTCAGGCTCGGACAAGCCGACGGTTCGACAGCCAGGATGCGCGGCCCTTTACCGGCCAGACGGTCCAGGACATAAGGCAGAGCAAGTCCGCCGAAGTTGCTGCCGCCTCCGAAACAGCCGATCACCACTTCCGGGTCTTCACCCGCCATGGCCATCTGCAGCTTGGCCTCCTGCCCGATCACGGTCTGGTGCAGCATCACGTGATTGAGCACACTGCCCAAGGCGTAATTGGTATCGGGATGCGTGGCGGCGTCTTCTACGGCTTCGCTGATGGCAATACCGAGGCTGCCGGGAGAATCGGGCGACTCCGCCAGAACGGCGCGCCCGGAATTGGTCTGGTCGCTGGGACTGGGGAAGACCTCCGCGCCCCAGGCGTGCATCATCATGCGGCGGTAGGGTTTCTGGTCGTAGCTGATGCGCACCATGTAAACGGTGCACTCCAGGCCGAACATGCGGCAGGCCAACGAGAGCGCGCTGCCCCACTGTCCGGCGCCGGTTTCGGTAGCCAGCCGGCGGATGCCCGCTCGTTTGTTGTAATACGCCTGGGCGACGGCGGTGTTGGGTTTGTGACTTCCGGCCGGGCTGGTGCCCTCATACTTGTAGTAGATGTGAGCCGGTGTATCGAGCGCCTTTTCCAGGCGGCGGGCGCGGAACAGGGGCGTGGCGCGCCAGAGGCGGTAAATATCCATCACCTCGCCGGGAATATCGATGAGGCGCTGAGGGGAGAACTCCTGTTCGATCAGTTCCATTGGAAAGATCGCAGCCAGATCCTCGGGACCGAGCGGAGCGTGAGTCTGGGGGTTGAGCGGCGGGGCGAGCGGCTCCGGCAGCGAGGGCAGCACGTTGACCCATGCCGTGGGAATCTGGCTATCGGCGAGCAGGAACTTGGATGTTTCAGACATGGAAGCCTTATTGTACCCGGAGTCGCGGGGAACAATTGGACACTCTTTCGCGTACAGGGTGGAAGAGGAGCGGCGATGATTGGCAGATTGCTGTTAGCGGTGGGAGCGTTGGGCCTGACGAGTTGCGTGGTCACGACCGAGGCCACCGGCCCCACGCAGTACGATTCGCGCGCCTTTGAACGCGATGCTTCCAAGGAAGTGACTGTGCACCTGCGCATGGGTGCAGGTCAGATCAAGGTGGGCAGCGGCACCCGGAAGCTGATGCAGGCGTACTTTACCTACAACGTGCCTTCCTGGAAGCCGGATGTACGCTACAGCGCCGGCACGCTGGATGTGGAGCAGCCCAGCCACAGGGGCGCACATCTGGCAGGGAGCCACAAATACGATTGGGATCTGCGTTTCGCCCAGGACATTCCGCTGAACTTCGACGTCAACTTCGGGGCCGGTGACGCGCAGCTCGACCTGGGCAGCCTGACCCTGCGCAATGTGAATGTGCAAATGGGAGTGGGCGAGCTGAAGCTGGACCTGCGCGGCGTGCCCAAGCACGATTACAGCGTGACCATCAACGGCGGTGTGGGCGAAGCCACGGTGCGCCTGCCTGCCGATGTGGGCATCTATGCCGAAGCATCCGGCGGCATCGGCGAAATCAGCACGCGCGGGCTGATGAAGCGGGATGGCCATTGGATCAACGAAGCGTACGGCCAGCCCGGCGTGAAGATTCACCTCGAGGTGCACGGCGGCATCGGGCAGATTACGCTGATTGCGGAGTAGACTTCCTTCTCCGCGGTGAACTGCACGATGTCTGCGCGATACTGAGAGGCAGTGAACTTTGAGAACGTGGCGGACAACTTGCGGGAATCTTTCCGCGTGATTGCGGCAAGCCGCTCTAGTGGTGAAGTGCGCGAACTGCCGGGCGTGAGCATTGCTTCGGCGGGAGTCACGTTTCAGATGTTCAATGCGGCGTTCCTTTCCGTACCCGTGGCCACGGAAGCGGAACTGACGCAGCGTGCTCTGCTGCCCGCCATGCATTTCAACACGCGTGGCCTGGAGTGGGCCTACTGGGTGTGCGAAGACTGGCTGGCGACGCGTCCCAGGAAGCGCCTGGGGACGGTGCTGGAGAAAATGGGACTACGCCACTCGGTGGATTTGCCCGGGATGGTGGCCGAGCATGTCGCGCCGCCGGTGAACAAGCCTGCGCTGGTAGAAGTGCACCGAGTGGAGGGCGGCGCTATGCGCGACGCCTTTTGCGAGATCGGGTCGGTCTGTTTCCACGTGCCGCTGGCGTGGTTCCACGAGGTGTTCGATAACGATCGGGTGTGGCAGCGATTCGCCGCATACGTGGGGTATGTGGATGGTGTTCCGGTCTCCACCACCGCACTGGTAATGGGCGGCGGTGCAGTGGGCGTCTACAACGTGGCCACCTTGCCGCAGCACCAGCGGAAGGGCTACGGTGAGACGGTGATGCGGCAAGCGCTGGCGGAGTCGCGTAGCGAGCATGGTGTGGAGCGGACCATTCTGCAATCTACACCCGCGGGGTACAAACTGTATGGAGCGCATGGGGTTCCGGACGGTGACGAGAGTGGGAGTGTATTCCACGTGAGGGAGGCACTGGAGCGGCAATCAATGGACCAGCATCCGCATGCCACCCAGGGTTTTGCCGGCATCCTTATTGCCAGCCTCACTTCCAGTTCATGATTGCGCTTGCCTGAGGCTCGCCTCGGGAACGAAACCGATCACGTGAACAAGTCGGCTTCGGCCGCTTCCGCGACATGCGGGCTCGGCGAAAAGCGAGAGGTCAGCCCGTTTTAGAGATACCGGCCCACAATGTTCTCGATCAGCTCCTGCCTGCCGGATCGGGCCTGCGGTGTGACGCCTTCCGTGACCGCTCCATCCGACAAAGCCTCCAGGGTCATCTTGCCGTCGAGAATGGCGTGGCCGAGCTCACCTTGCCATCCGGCATAGCGCTCCCTGACCATTTCCGCGAGTTTTCCCTGCTCGATCATGGCGGCGGCGCTGAGGAATCCGCGCGCCACCGTATCCACTCCGCCGATGTGCGCGTAGAAGAGATCGGCCGGCTCGAAGCTCTGCCGCCGGACCTTCGCGTCGAAGTTATTGCCGCCGGTCGTGAAGCCTCCACCCAGGAGGATGTAGTAGAGGGCCGTGGTGATCTCGCGAACGTCGTTGGGAAACTGGTCCGTGTCCCATCCGTTCTGCGGATCGCCCCGATTCATGTCGATCGACCCGAATACGCCCAGCGCCACCGCGGTCGCGATCTCGTGCTCGAAGCTGTGGCCGGCCAGGGTGGCGTGGTTCGCCTCGATATTCAGCCTCACTTCCTTTTCCAATCCGTTGGCGATCAGGAAGGCATAGACGGTCTCGACGTCGAAGTCGTACTGGTGCTTTGTGGGTTCGTGCGGCTTCGGCTCGATCAGAATGGTTCCGTTAAAGCCGATCTTGTGCTTGTGCTCCACCACCATCTTCAGGAAGCGGCCGAGTTGGGCCTTCTCCTGCTTGAGATCCGTATTGAGCAGACACTCATAGCCTTCACGTCCGCCCCACAGGACGTAGTTTTCGCCGCCGAGGCGTTGCGTCAGTTCGATGCAGTGCCGCACCTGTGTTGCCGCAAACCGAAACACATCCGGATCCGGGTTGGAAGCCGCTCCGGCCATATAGCGGGGATGGCTGAAGAGATTCGCCGTACCCCAAAGCAGCTTCACTCCAGTGGCCGCCATCTTCTCCTGGATGCGATCGCCGATCCGCGCGAGATTGTCGACGTGCTCGCGGATGGTGTGCGCCTCAGCCATCACATCCGTATCGTGAAAGCAGAAATACGGCAGTCCCAGCCGGGTGAAGAACTCGAAAGCTTCGTTCAGTTTGAGTTCCGCGTGCGCCTGATCCATCGGTCCCAAGTTCCAGGGACGGTGGAATGTGCCGGGCCCGAACATGTCGGAGCCCTCGGAGCAGAACGTGTGCCAGTAGCAGACCGCCATTCGAAGATGGTCTTCCATCCTCTTGCCGAGGACCACGCGGTCCTTGTCGTAAAAGCGATAGGCGAGCGGGTTCTCGGACGCGGCGCCCTCGAATGCGATCGGCGGGATACTCTCGAAATAAGATTGTGACATTCCATGATCTCCTTAATCGGGACAACTTTCAGATTTCGACACAGGCGCATTATTTCAGATCGATTGCCAGGACCTCAATCGAGTACGGCGGCAGCACGTGCTCCAGTGCNNGCCAGGACCTCAATCGAGTACGGCGGCAGCACGTGCTCCAGGCGCCCGCCGTTGACGGTCAGCTTCGAGCGTACCGGCACAATGCGGCCGGGATTCGCGATTGTATTGGTCGCCCAGATGGTATTGGCCTTCAGCGTGTCCAACTGGGCGGTGTGCGTTCCGGCGCCGAGGCCGCTGAGCGTAATCGCGACCGGCTGCGCAGCGGAAGCGGCATTGACCAGCTTCATGCAGACCTTGGAGCCGTTGGACGCAGTGACGGAGTAGAAAAACTTGTCGCCGCCCCCGGACACACTCGACTCCATCGTTTGATCCCCCAGGCACGAAGCGAACATCACCTGAGCGTAGTAGCTCGGCGACCCGTAGCTGTTCAGCGTATCGTAGCCGATCAGGTCGCTACTCCACTGCATCCCGCCGGGATTCACGTTGACGAACAACGGCGCGTATGCCGCCATCACGACCACGTCGCTGTTCCGTTCCAGCCCCGTCATAAACGCGGCATCGCCCAGGGCGCCTCCGAAGTTGGGAGTCGGCGTGCCCTCGCGGGTGGCCCATTCGCCGACGAAGATCTTCGGGCCATTGCGGTCGGTTTTGTCGTAGTGGCGCGCCTCATCGAACATTCCCTGCTCGCGCTTGTAGTAGTGGTCGTCGACGACGTCGGGAGTCATGCCCTTAAGCGGCATGGTGGCGATCACCTGGAGGTTCGGATACTTGGCTTTGATGGCCTTGTAGAACTGAGCATACCGGCCGTCGTAGGTGTTGGCCCGGTCGAAATTGTCTTCATTGCCGATCTCCACGTAGCGCAAGGTGAAGGGAGCCGGATGCCCGTCGCGCGCGCGCGCCGCGCCCCACTTCGTGCCGGTTCCGCCAGTGACGTACTCGATCTCGTCCAGCCCGTCCTGCACGTAGGGTTCGAGGTCCGGCCCCGGCCTCACCACCTGTCCGCCCAGAGAATATCCGCCATAGATGGCCAGCAACGGCTGCATCCGCAGGTCCTCGCACCATTCCAGGAACTCCAGCAGGCCCATACCGTCCGTGGAGTGGTAACTCCACGTGCTGGGGTGTGTGGGACGATCCACCAGCGGACCGATCATCTTCTTCCAATCGAAACGATTCTCGATGCGGCTGCCTTCGAGGTAGTTTCCTCCGGGGAAGCGCAGGAAACTGGGACGCATGGCGGCGAGCTTCTCCATGATGTCGATGCGGTTCCCGTTGGGCCGGCCGTGATAGGTGGGCGGGAACAGGGAGACCAACTGGAGCCACAGGTTCGCCGGTCTGTCAATGGTGATCTCGAGATGGTTCTCAGAGGACGCGGCGGCATTTAGGGACTGCATCTCGAACTTGTACTCCTTCCAGCCGCTCCCGGCAACCGGGACCGACGTTTTCGCCAGCACCTGTCCGGATTGGTCCGCCACGAGCGCAATCCGCACGGGCAGCGGGTCCGCGGAATCGCTCCTGGCGAATAACGACCCTGTGTACCGGGCGCTCGGCCGCACGGCGATTCCCCAATAGCCTTCGTTGAGGAGACCGGCCGGGCTGTTGGCATCGGCTTTGGTGACCTCGAGTTTCGCGCTGGAGGGCAACGCCGCCGAAGGCCCTTCCTTGGAATCGATGCTCACCTTGGCCGAGGCCGTCCCTTTCTCGATCAGAAACCAGTTCAAAATACCGCTCCAATCGGATCGGAACGTGCGGTTGCGGACCGACTCCGCGTATAATCCGCCGTCGTAGGAGTAGTTGATCTCTTCGGTCATGAGACCGTACAGCGTGGGGCTCACCGCCGCTCTCGGCCGGCTCACGTCCACGTGGAGCGTCGCGGGCGCCTGCGCGTGCAGGGCAGGCAACGCCAGGGCAGTCAGCAAGAAGGAGGTGGCAAGCAGCGTGAAGCGAATATTCATGGTGTTCCTTCGGTGATGCTGCTCAGCTTAGCGCACTGCAGCCTTGCCAGAAAGTTGCGCGAAGATCTGGCGATAGAAGGAAGGATGCGACTGCCATGTCTGACCGGTGACGAGGCGCCCGTCACACACTGTCTGCTCGCCCACAAAAGTTGCCCCGGCCAACTCCACTTCCGGGCGCACGTGCTCATAGCAGGTCACCCGTTTGCCGCGCATCAACCCGGCTGCAGCCAGCACCTGGACGCCGTGGCAAATGGCGAAGACCCATTTCCCCTGGCGATCGAACTCCCGCACGATCTCGATCACTTTAGGGTTGTTCCGCAGGTACTCTGGCGCCCGGCCTCCCAGAACGAGCACCGCGGCGTACTCCTGGACTCTCACGTCTTCGAATTGCAGGTTGGCCTCCAGGCCGTAACCACGCCGCTCGATGTACGTGTCCCATCCCGGCTTGAAATCGTGGATCACCATGTTGAGCCGGCGCCGCGAGGGAGCCGCAACCTCGGCGTTCCAGCCTTCCTCCTCGAAGCGATGCAACGCGTACAAGGCTTCATAGGATTCTCCGCCGTCGCCGGTAATGATTACGATTTTGGACATTCCTATACTCTAACCGGTTCAACGTTCGAGTTGGCGCAACAGTTGCTGTGCCTCGGGGTAATTGGGCTGGAGCCGCAAGGCTTCGCGGAGTTCGGCCACGGCGTCTTCCCGCTTGTGCTGGATGGAAAGAGCGGAGGCCAGGCCATAGTGCGCCTCGGCGTCATCCGACTTATAGCGCAAGCCCTGACGGAAGCTGGCAGTCGCCTCATCTGTTCTCTTGGTATACAAGTACGCAAATCCCATGACAAAGAGCGTGGCCGCATCGTGCGGATGGATCCGGAGCACTTCACCGAGTTCCTTGAGACCGCGGCCGTAGTTACTTTGCTGCATCAGAACAACGCCCAGATTGAAACGGGCGATGGTATTGGATGGGTCCAGTTCCACCGACCTTTGCAGATAGGCAACGGCCCCGTCCAGCTTCCCGGCCTTGTCCAACATGAGGCCGAGCTTGTAATTGAGATTGGAGTCGTCGGGATTGTTCTGCAGGGCAGCCTGGTATTGGTTCGCCGCTTCCTGGCTGTCTCCCTGGGCGTCGGCAACCAGTCCGAGATAGAAATGGGCATCGGCCCGGCTGGCATACGGGTGCATCAGGCCGCCCAGCCGTTGCACGGCGGCAGGCGCTTTGGGAGCCGCGAAGAAGTCACTGCTGAAGCGCCACAAAGGCACCGGATCGTCCGGTTT
This sequence comes from Candidatus Sulfopaludibacter sp. SbA3, assembly GCA_900290315.1. GTDB lineage: Bacteria > Acidobacteriota > Terriglobia > Bryobacterales > Bryobacteraceae > Sulfopaludibacter. The sequence continues at coordinate 21,962 of OKRF01000016.1, forward strand.
CAGCCGGAGACACTCGCCGAGCTGCGTGAGTGCTTCCGCGATGGCGTCCGGTTTGTCCGGGTAGGAAGCCAGCAGGGTGCGGGCGATGAAGTCGTGGATGTCGGGGTCGGTGGGGCTTGCTTCGGCGGCGCGGCGAGCAACTTGTACCGCACGGTCGGGATCTCCGAAACGGCTCAGTAGTCCGGCTACTTTGAGGAGACGCGTCGACGAATAAGAGAGGTCGGCCAAACGATCTTCCACCGGGTCTTTGAGGGGAGGCACGTCGGTGAATTTGCCCGAGAGGATGGTTTCCCGGATCGCCGCGGCCTGGCCGGGCTGTCGCAATGCCTCATAGGCTGTCTGCAGCAACTGGTAAGGCGGGCGCACCAGGGGATAGGCTCGGCAAAGCGGCGCGGCGTACTCGACAACTTTGTTCCACTCCCCGCGGCGAGCGGCAACGCGGGCGAGCCCGAAAGCGGCGTGCAGAGAGTCCTTGCCGGATGCCTGGGCGGCGAGCTCGTAATGGCGCGCGGCTTCGTCCAGCTTGTCCTGTTTAAAGAATCCGTCAGCCAACTTCAGAAGGGCGGGAACATGATCGGGCTTGAGCGCGACGGTCTGCTGCAACAGGTCGAACTGCTCCGTTTCGTTTCCCTGCTCCTCGCGCAGCAGCGCCTGGCAGTGGACCCACTGAGGATCGCGGGGAGCCAGCCGGGCGGCTATCCGATAGGCCGCGGCGGCCTGCTCGAAATAATCATTGGCATGATAGGCCATGGCGAGTTTGCCGGCCGCCTCGGCCGATGCAGGGTGCCTGCGGGCATCCTTATCAGCACTGACCAGCAGGTCGCGAACGGCCGGGCCCATCGCCCGGGTGTCGGGCAGCTTGGGAAAATCCGCAGGCACGTTCACGGAAAGCAGAGTGCTCGATAGCATCCACGTGCCTACGGCCAGAACGGCGGCAAGCCCGATCAGCTTCGCGGATTTCAAGGGAAAGGCCTCCGTAAGAACCCGGCGAACGGAAACGGGAAAAGGCGGCCGAGCTTGGGCGGCGGCTGGCCCCAGTGATTGAGCCAGAGCACCACACGGCCATCGTTGCTGAACGGCTGATAGACATCCATCCGCACGGAAACCAAGTCGGGCTTGCCGTCTCCGTTCATGTCCGCCGCTTCGAGACTGATGAGATGAGTGGGAGAGTGGCTGATGTCATGCTGGGTGAAATTCATTTTGCCGTCGTTCTCATACCAGACGATGCTCTGGGAGTCGGGCCGTTCCCAGAAGTTGTAGCAAGTGACGGCGACGATGTCGAGATCCCCATCGCCGTCGAGATCGGCTGCAACCGCGGCGCTGGCGCCGGGGAAGAGACCGATGGCGTGATGTTCAAATTTGAAGTTGCCTTTGTTCTCGAGCCATTGGACGCTGTGCCAGGGACGGGGGCGCGGGGGCAGGTAATCGAAAGCATCCCCATTGGTGTAGAGGATATCCACTTTTCCATCCTGGTTGAGGTCCACCAGCCGGATGCCGCTGCTGCCGTAGTCTTCGTTGGTGCTGCCCCAAATCAAATGCGATTTGAAGTTTCCGTGGCCATCGTTTTCAAAGACGTAAATCTCCTCCCACTCCTGACTGACCAGGCTGACGAAATCCATGTCGCCGTCATTGTCGATGTCCACAGGAATGGTGTGGATCACGCCGGAGAGGCTCTGTAGGATGTGGGAGCGGAATTGCCAGTTGCCGAGGTTTTCCATCCAGCGGGTTTCGCCATCGTCATAGCCGAACTCACCGACGACCAGGTCGAGACGGCCGTCGCCGTTGAAATCGGCGGCGCGCACATCGGTGACCCTGGCAATGTGGTCGATGATGGTGTGCGGCGTGAAGTTCTGCTTCCCATCGTTCTCCAGGATCACGACCGAGCCGATCTTGTCATTGCTGGGGAAAAGCTGGCCCATGCAGGCCACAAGGACATCGAGATCGCCGTCTTTATCGATGTCGACAGCGCTCACATGCGCCGGGGCAGGGAGCACGGGGCTGATCCAATATTCTGTGTACACCCCGGCCGGATACTGCCGGATCCAACCCACACGGTTGGCCAGCATATCGGCCACCAGAATGTCCGGCAGGCCATCTTTATCGAGATCCACAATCTGGAGGCTGGCGATGCGTGGTGGGGCGGTGGATGGGAACCCGATCGGCATCGGCGTCAGAAAATCAATCTTGTTACCGTGCGCGGTTTTGGCGGGGATCTCTGCGGTATCCGCTTGGCGGACGCCTTTGAAAATGTGCTCGAAGAGCTGTCCGAGGGAGAGGCCGGAACTGTGCGCCTGGTAAAGCAAGACCACCAGCGGCACTCCCAGCATGATGGCAAGTATTCTAAGACCCGGCGGCACGGAAGAGCGTTTCGCCCGGGGCGATTTCGGTCTGGAACCCTCCTTCTTCATTCTTCTTTTCCCCGTTAGCCGGCGAAAAACCAGATCATCCCCGCGGCCGCGGTCCACAGGAAAACTGCCGGCGGCAGCGCGCCCATCACGGCGCGGCGCGGAAGGGAGCCATCGCGGCGCCAGCATTCCACCAGCGCACGCAACGAGAAGGCAGCGCCGACAAGAACACAACTTACCTGCAGCCAGGGGATGGCCGGAGACCAGATGATGTGCCACCGGCTGCCCGCCATGCCGAGAAGGTTCCATCCCCAATTGAACGGATCGGACAAGCTCTGGAGCACGAACGTCATCATCGATAGCACGGTCGCCAGCGCAAAAGCGATCCAGACGGCCAATCCAATCGGGATGAACGCGGCGCTGGTGGCGCGAAACTGAAGTGCCGCGGGGCGCGGCGATCCGCCGGCCGCGGTTCCCAATCTGACCAGGAGATACCAGACGAGGGGCAGGATTCCCAGGCATACGGCCCACACCACCAGGGCGTAAACGGTAAATGTGCCCCAATTTCGTTTATCTACGATGTCGATCCAATTCCGAATGTGATCCCAGGCGCCCAGGTTGATGTAGCAGTAGAGGCAGGCCAGAGCGAACATCACGATTGCCTGCCACGTCTCGCCGTAACCGGCGATTTCCTTGTCCCATCCGGTGTTGCGCCAGTAGACGGCGACATTGTCGTAGGCGCAGGTTTTCACGCACTCCATGCAGGCGCCGCAATCGTTGTTCCGGTCGATCTCACCCACACACAGTCCGTACGGGCAGCCCCACCCTTTGACGCTGCCGGTGAGGCAGAAGCGCTCGTGACAATCGTCGCAGGGTTTGGCGGCGACGGATCGCACCATGAGGCGGCCGGTAGTGGAATAGAGGCTGATATAGCTGTTGATGGGGCACAGGTGCCGGCAAAAGAGCCGCTGCTCGCTGAAGAAAGAGGTGACGACGGCCATCAGGACGAGAGAGATCAACATCCAACTGGTAGCGGCCGGCACCGCCACCAGGGTGGTGCTGAAGGTTCCGAGCAGGAGGAAGAAGAGCACTCGGGGCCATGGGTTGCTCAGCCAGGCGGGCCATCGCAGTGGAATGCCGAAGATGCGGCGCACCGACTTGCCTTCCAGTTCCGCCGGATTGCGCGCGAGGCGGAGCCGCTGCAGCCATTCCCCCAGCAGGGGCAGCGGGCAGGCCGTGCACCAGATTCTGCCGCCGATGGGCACCAGCAGGATGATCAGGGCGGAGAGCCAGAGGACCCATATGATCATGGGACCGGCGTTGCGGCCGGAGACCTTGGTGCCGAACAGGCCCGCCAGAATGATGAACCAGAACACGCCCAGCATGGGAAGAGCGATGTTGAATTGAAAGGAAGGCGCTTTCAGGATTCGTTTGAGCCCTGGGAAGATCCGGAACAGATTCACGGGCCGGTCCGGGTCTCTGCCCGTCCGGCGGCGCTTTAGGATCAGGCCGGCGAACGGAATCGCCAGCAGCAGCCCCAGTCCTCCATACAGCAGGAAGTTCGGAGCGACAATCAAGTCGCCGCGCTCGGTTCCGTGCAGCGGGCCATTGTAGGTATGGTTGCGAAATTGCNNCGATCTCTACGGTTTCCATGAACACCGGGGGATCGTCAGGACGAGACAGGCGCTGCACCGACACCAATTTGTTGCCGGGAGTGATGGAGACGTGAAGATCGTAATCCTGGAAGAAGAAGCTCTGGCCGGTATCGCGAGTCGAAAAGGTGAGCCGCAGGCGGTCCCCGCGATTGGCGTGGATGCGGGAGGGGCTGAAGCCGTAGCGATAGGCCTCGATGTGAATTTCCCGCGTCTGTGGGCGATGCGCGGCAACAGCGGCAAGCCAGGTGGGGAGCGCCGCTCCGGCAATCAGAATCAGCAGCGCCGCCAGGCGCCGGAGCGTGTGGTTGCTGGTTGGCGTGTCCGGTTTCGAAGGGAGAATGGCGCCGGGCGCGGCCAGGATGGGGAAGACGACAGAGGCCTGGCCGGTCTGGTGCTGTTTCTGAACTGACATGGCGGCCTCTTCCTTCCCTCCAGGGCAAAAAAACAACCACCCACAAGCGGCCGGTTCTGGAGGGCTTCGACAGAACCCGCAGAATCGTCTCGGACCGGGATCCGCAGCGCCAAGGGAGCGAGGCGGAATGCGTCCGAAGCATCAACCCTTCGCCTACTATAGCGATATTGAAACGTGCACATCAACACTGTGGAGGAGGGTCCAAAATGGGGGTTGGGGATTGGGGGCCAGGAGTATAGCGGCCGAGATACTGCAAGACATGGATGGGGCCGCGCGAAGGGAGGCTGAGCATATACCACCCAGTCTTTGTATTGCAGGCGCGTGAGGAATTGGGCGAAGGCACTATGGTCGCGCAGCGATTCCAGGTCTCCGAAGAACTGCAGAGCGCCGTCGGCGTAGGCCTTCCTGAGCCCTTCAACATCAACTTACGGAAGCGGCGGGAGAGAGCTTTGACAGGCAGGAAGAACCTGCGC
>OKRF01000400.1 GCA_900290315.1 Candidatus Sulfopaludibacter sp. SbA3
AACCGCCGATCTCCATTGATCGCGATCTGCGCGGGAGGCTGCATCCATCCGGGAATGCGCAGACCCATGGTGAACTCTACGCTGTTTGGCGAATCTTCGTGCCTGGCTCGAGGCCAGAAAAGCTAAAGGGTCCCATCGAGACCGATGCGTCATGTGGACGTAAAACTTCTTGATCATAGTGTTCAGACAGGGAGTTAGGGTTTCGACCTAGCGAGTATTTACTTGGGAAAATGGGCCTCCGTGTAAATTCTCATCGAATTATCGAAAGTGTACCTATTCTCACGGAATGGGCCGATCCCCCGCGATTTGTGCCACTTGGAGGTGGAGACGTTCCTGGTCACACAATTGCCATCTTGCCTCACGATTTCACCGATGGTGCCGGGGACCTATTCACCACAGAGGAACCCACGTGTTCACGGAGGAAACCACATGCGAGACGCTGACTCTCCCCAGGCTCGGGTCCAACACTTACTGCGATCACTTCATGAATACCAGCGTTTGGTTGGGTTAGTTAGAGCCTTGGCTGAAGAGATCGAGCGGCTCAATGACGACAATGCCCAACTCCACGCTGCCGTCAAGATCTATCGTGAAACGGTGAGTATATACACTGCACAATCGCCCCANNCGAGCAAAGCCGTCCAAGTCAGGTAGCCCGAGGTCGAGAACATAAGCGCGGGATCGGGGCGGGTGAACATGCGTTCGGGCTCCCGCCGTGATAGGCGGGCAGTTGACGGACCGCGTCCCTCTACAATGTGCCCGCGATCCCGGCCGTCCGCCTCACCGAGATGGGCATGGACTCTCTGATGGCAGTCGAGCTGCAGACAGCCATCTACCTCGTTCGCTCAAAGAGGTGGTCGAGAAAGGGCGACGAATTGAGCTAATCGCGCTCCACCTCCACAGCCTCACCGTGCGCCAGCGGCACGCTTCCACGCCAGCACCAGCGCTGTGCCGATCAGGAGGAGCGCCGCGGTCAGACCGACCCAGATGCCGCTGACTCCCCAGTGAAAGGGGTAACACAGCACGTAGCCCACCGGCAGCCCGAGGGCCCAGTAGCCCAGCAGGTGCGTGAGCATGGAGGTTCGCGTGTTTCCCAGGCCGCGCAGGGCGCCGGTGGCTACAATCTGGAACCCGTCGAACAGTTCGAAGACTGCCGCGATGCGCACCAGCAGCGCCCCCGAGGCGATCACGGCGCTATCGGCGATGAAGAGGCGCACGATCCAGCGCGGCGCGACCGCGAGGGCGATTCCGGCGCTCCCCATGAACAGCGTGCTGAGCAGCAGCGCGGTCCAGCCGGCCGTGGCCACACCGCGCAGGTCTTTGCGGCCCACTGCCTGCCCGACCCGGACGGCCGCCGCGGAGCTGATGCCCAGCGGCACCATGAACGTGGTGGAGACCACCTGTACCGCGATGCTGTGCGCCGCCAGCGAAACTTCATCCAAGGTAGCCGCCAGTACGGTAACGAGGCCGAAGACTCCGCCTTCGAACAGGATCTGCAGGGCGGCGGGCAGGCCGAGTCCCGCCAGCCGCCGGATGCGTGCCCAATCGGGCCGCCAGGACATGGAGTGGAGCAGGTTTCCGGTTTCGGCTTCGTGCCGCAGAATGGTCGCGAGCAGCACCAGCGCCATGTAGACCCGCGAGAACGAAGTTGACCAGCCGGATCCCTCCAGCCCCATGGCGGGAAAGCCCCAATGGCCGTACATCAGCAACCAGTTACCGAACACGTTGATCAGGTTGGCGCTCACAATCGCAAACATCACTGGCTGGACGATATCCAGGGCTTGCAGGTAGCGGCGGAAGGCGGCGAAGAACATCAGGCAAGCCACGCCCCACAGTAGCGCCCTGGTGTAGGGAATGAGCAGCTCCATCACGTGCGGATTGGCGCCCGCGGCGCGCAGGACCGGCATCAGGGCCAGTACCACTAAGGCCGTCAGGGGGGCCAGCAGCAGTCCCAACCAGACTCCCGCGATCAGGCTACGGCGGCTCTCGTGCGGATCGTTCGCGCCGTGCGCCTGGGACACCAGGGTGTCCATGCCCAGCAGCATTCCGGTGCCGGCGATGACGATGGGATAGAACACCATGGAGCCCAGGGTGCCCGCGCCCAGGGCGGCTGCGCCCAATCGGCCCGCCATGAGGGTGTCCACGATTCCCATGGACATCCAGGCGAGCTCCGCCATCGCCAGCGGCGCGGCGAGGCGCAGCATGGGACGAAATTCGCGGCGCAGATCGGCGAGCGGGATCATGGGGGCCAGCGGCTGTGCTGGTCATTTAATGAGGTTCGCATAATACGGTGACAGTCGGCTCACGAGGTGATGCGTCAACGGCGGGATGAAAATGGGGCCGGGGGTCAGGAACGCCGCCGACTGCGTCGGATTGAACGGGATGTGACTCGGGCGTATCGCGAGTTTGACCCGGCGGCAAGATCGCCGGCGTTACCGGGTTTCGAGGGAGTCGGCTCATGAGGCAAGCGCCACTCGGTGGGATGAAAATGGCGGGGAAAACGCGTCGGGATTTCGCGAGGGGCAAATTCGAGCCAGGCACGAAGATGGCACGGATTTGCGGCGGACACACGGCTCGGGATTTTCGAGGGTGGCACGGGTTTGCGGCGGATGCAACTCCTCTAGCCTAGTGGGCTTTCGGATGCGCCTTATCGTATACGTCCATCAGGCTCGTCAGCGACACCTGCGTATACTTCTGCGTGGTGGAGAGTCGCGCGTGGCCCAGCAGTTCCTGAATGGCGCGGAGGTCGGCGCCATCCGCTAGCAGGTGCGTGGCGTAGGCGTGGCGGAAGCCGTGCGGATGGACGGACGGGTCGCCGGAGAGCGCCGTGGCGTACAGTTTGACGATCTTGCTGATGCCGCGGGCGGTCAGCCGGGCACCCAGATAATTCAGGAAGACCGCCATCTCCGCGCGCACCACCGGCCTTTCGCCCAGGTATCGCTCCAGGGCAGTGGAGGCCCGGCCGGGAAGCGGCACTTGCCGTTCTTTGCGCCCCTTGCCGCGGACGCGTAGCCAGCGTTCGGCCCGGTCCACATCCTCCAGGTTCAATCCCACCAGTTCGCTGATGCGCAGCCCGCAGCCGTAGAGCAGTTCGAAAATGGCGCGGTCACGGACGGGAAAGGGCCTGTCGAGCGTATCGGCCGCGACGCCATCGATCAGCGTATTCACCTGCTCCGGGCTCATCACCGCGGGCAGCTTCCTGGGTGCTTTGGGAGTGCGCACCAGCCGCGCCAGGTTGACCGGGACCACGCCTTCTCGCGACATGAAGCGAAACAGGCTGCGCACGGCGGCCAGCTTGCGGCGGATGGTGACGGCGTCCAGGTGCTTGCCGTAGAGCCACGCCATCCATTCGCGCAGAAGCAGCAGGTCGATGGCCGGCGGCTCGGGCGGCGCCAGATCGGGCGGCGAGAGGTACTCCAGAAACTGGCGCAGATCGGCGGTGTAGGCTTCCAGGGTGTGCGCGGAGGAGCCCTGGCGTACGAGTTCCCGCAGGTACAGGTCGATTTGCCGGGCCAGTTCAGACATGGACTTGGCCTCGCCGGCCGCGAGCAAGGTACTCCTCCAGCGCCGCCTGCGCTCGCCGGCAGACCTCGGCATGGCGTGCCTGCTTATCGCGGCGCAGCTTGTGCCGCGTGGCTTCATCGAGCTGCGGCAGCAGGTCGAAAGTGATGTTGGCGGGCTGGTAGTTGGCGGGATCGGCGCTTGAGATGTAGTGGCACAGCGAGCCCAGCGCGGTCTCTCGCGGCAGGGCGCGCGGTTCCTCGCCGCTCGCCAGCGCGGCGGCATGCATTCCCGCCATCATCCCGGTGGCGATGGCCTCCACGTAGCCTTCGACGCCGGAGATCTGACCGGCGAAGAAAACTCCGCGCCGCGTGCGCAGCTCCAGCGAGGGGGTCAAGAGCGCCGGTGCGTTGATATACGTATTGCGATGAATCTGGCCGAAGCGCAGAAACTCGGCATTCTCCAGGCCGGGAATCAGGCGCAGGATGCGTGCCTGCTCGCCGAATTTCATGTGGTTCTGAAATCCCACCAGGTTGAAGCTCTGCGCCCGCAGGCTCTCCTGCCGCAGTTGCACCACGGCGTAGGGCCGCCGGCCGGTGCGCGGATCGGTCAGGCCCATAGGCTTCATGGGGCCGAAGCGCAGGGTAGCGCGCCCGCGCCGCGCAATCTCTTCGATGGGCAGGCAGGCTTCGAAGAACGGCGTGCGGTCTTCCTCAATATGAGCGGTGACATTTTGCGCCTGCAACAGTTCGTCGACGAATCGATCGTACTGCTCACGGTCGAAGGGACAGTTCAGGTAATCGTCCGTGCCGTCGGTGGACTTGCCGTAGCGCGACGCCCAGAAGGCGATGTTGGTGTCGACCGTTTCGGCATCCACGATGGGGCTGATGCTGTCGTAAAAGTAGAGCCGGCCGGACCCGGTGAGCCGCGCGATCTCCTCGGCCAACGCGTCGCTGGTGAGCGGCCCTGTGGCGATGATGACGATGCCGTCTGCCGGTAGCGCGGTCACTTCCTCACGCCGCACCTCGATCAAGGGGTCGGCGGCGATGGCCTGGGTGACGGCTTCGGAGAAGATCTCGCGGTCCACGGTGAGGGCATGTCCGGCGGGGACGCGAGCTTTCTGCGCGCAGGTGAGCAGCAGGGAATCCAGCCTCCGCAACTCCTCCTTCAATAGCCACGGCGCAGTGGATAGCGATTCGCTCTTCAGCGAATTGCTGCACACCAGTTCGGCCAGGCGGCCGGTTTGATGCGCCGGGGTGCGCCGCGCGGGACGCATCTCGTGGAGTACGGCTGGATGGCCGCGGCGCGCGATCTGCCAGGCCGCTTCCGAGCCTGCGAGTCCGCCGCCAACGATGTGAATCGGTTCCTTCAATCCTTCAGGATACAGGGTAAGATCGGAGGATGGATCCGAATCTCGACCAAGCCTTCCTCAAGTACTCCGCTGAAAAACTGACGCAGCTTGCCGGCCGCATCGAGCAGTGCCTGACCATGCTCAACGAAGAACAGATCTGGGCGCGCGGCACTGACAACGAGAACGCCATCGCCAACCTGGTGCTGCATTTATGCGGTAACGTGCGGCAGTGGATCGTCTCCGGAGTGGGCAATCGCCCGGACGCCCGTGAGCGCGACAAGGAGTTCGCGGCCCGCAGCGGCGTCTCGGGCGCCGACCTGATTGCCCGCCTGTCCGGCACCGTTCAGGAAGCGGTGGCCACCATCCAGCCGCTCACCTCGCAGCAGATGGCCGAAATGCGGACCATCCAGGGATACAGCGGGACGGTGATGGAGGCCATCTATCACGTGGTGGAGCACTTCTCCATGCATACGGGCCAGATCCTGTTCGCCACCAAGATGCTGACGGGCGCCGATCTGGGCTTCTATAAGCATCTGCGTACAGCCGCCGCCCCGCACCGTGAGACTACGCCCTAAGCCCCCTGCAACGGGACCTTTACATCTGATAATATGATTGGTGCCGTAAAGGCGCAAATCCCTTTATGCCAGTAAGTTTGCCCTTGGCGCTACTCGCACCTACATCTGCCACACAACGCCTGATTCAGCGTCTGTCGGACAACACGTTCGCGGGAATCCACCAATTGGCGTGGTTCGATTGGGCGATGCTCATTCCCTACTTCGCCATCCTCGTGGTCCTCTCCGTCTACGGCATCCACCGCTATGAAGTGATTCGCACCTACTTCAAGCACCGCCGGAATGCCGTCAAGGAACCGCCGGTTCGCTTCGAGCACCTGCCGCCGGTTACCATCCAGCTTCCACTTTTCAACGAGCGGTACGTCACCGAGCGGCTCATTGAAGAGGTATTGAAGATCGAGTACCCCAAGGAGTTGCTCCAGATTCAGGTGCTGGACGATTCCACCGACGATACCGCCCCCTTCGCCGAAGCCCTGGTGGAGCGGTACCGCACCATTGGCTATCCCATTGAGTATCACCACCGCTCCAATCGCCACGGTTACAAGGAAGGCGCTCTGCAAGAGGGTCTGGAGACGGCTACCGGCGAGTTCGTGGCCGTATTCGACGCGGATTTCTGCCCGCCGGCCGACTTCCTGATGAAGACCGTGCACTTCTTCGCGGATCCCCAGGTTGGGGTGGTGCAGACGCGCTGGAGCTATCTGAATCGCGATTACAACTTCCTCACTGAAGTGGAGGCGATGCTGCTGGATGGCCACTTCATTCTGGAGCACGGCGCGCGCTCGCGATCGGGGCTGTTCTTCAATTTCAATGGCACCGCTGGCATTCTGCGCAAGAGCATGATCGCCGACGCGGGCGGCTGGCAGCACGATACCCTTACAGAAGATTCCGACCTGAGCTATCGCGCCCAGCTCAAGGGCTGGCGTTTTATGTACCTGCCGGGGCTGGATTGCCCTTCCGAACTGCCCGTGGAAATGCATGGATTCCAGGTGCAGCAGTCGCGCTGGGCCAAAGGACTCACGCAGGTTGCCAAGAAGCTGCTGCCCTCCATTCTCAAGGCCGATCTGCCTAAGCGCGTCAAGGCGGAGGCCATCATGCACCTCACGCCGAACATCTCTTACCCGCTGATGATCGTGCTTTCCATGTTGATGTTGCCGGTGATGATCGTGCGCTTCTACATGGGCGTTTGGGAGATGGTGTTCATCGACCTGCCGCTGATTGCCGCGTCGTTCTGGTCCATCTCGCTGTTCTACGTGACGGCGCAGAAGGAACTGTATCCCAAGCACTGGAAGCGGTCGATTTTGATGTTACCGATGCTGATGGCGATCGGGGTGGGTCTCACCATCATCAACACCCGCGCCGTGCTGGAGGCGCTCCTCGGCGTGCAGACCGCCTTCGCGCGCACGCCGAAATACGCCATCGGGGACCGGCCGGTGAACCTTGAGACGAAGAAATATCGCCGCCGCAGTGGATGGCTGCCCTATGCCGAGATTCTGATGGGCACCTATTTCCTGGCGATGAACGTCTTCGCCATCGAGACGTATAATTATTTTGCGATTCCCTTCCTGCTGTTATTCGTATTCGGCTACTACTGGGCGGGTTTTGGCACGCTATATCAGGAACACCAGAACTATCTGCGATCGCTCAAGCAGAGCAAACTGGAACTGGCGCGGACGGCGTAAGAGGTGCTTTTCGCGCCGCAACAGGTCGCGCAGGCGGACATCCGCATAGGTTGCCCTTGCCGACAATTCAGATCGTTTTCAGAAATGCGATAAGAGCCGCTTTATCGGCCGGCGTAAGGTTGAGTCCGAACGGATGACCCGGGACCGCGCGGTGGATGACGCCGTATCCCTTGAAACCGGCCGGCACATAATCGCTGCGTAGGCGTGCCGGGTCAAACCAATCCTCCAGCGTGGCTACCGAGCCACTGTGCTCGAAGGGCCCGCGATACCACACGCCCTTGAGTGAAGGCACTTTGTAATAACCGGTTCCGCGCCTGGTTTTGAGGGCGAGATTCGGATCGGTGCCAACCGAGACGGGCAGGATATCGTATTTCCGGCCGGCGCCCGGCGGAGGCGTGAAGCCTTCGGCAGGCGTGAGCTTGTTATTGGTATAAAGTGGCGGTGTGTGGCAGCGGGCGCACCCTTCGCGCTCGAAAACTCTCTGCCCACGGGCGGCCAAGGCATCGAAACGGTTCGGGTTCGGCGGGGGCTGAAGCGAATCGAGATAAAGCGCGAGGGCATAGAGTTGCTCATCGCTGTAACGGCCATGAAATACAAATCCGGCTTCGGCGGGCGGTGCGAGGGATTTGAAGTTCGGAAAGTCCGCCGGAATAAATCCGGCATAGCTGGCCAGATCGTCGCCGCCCTGGTTTGAAGCTGCGTAACGCATGAGGTCAACGGGCGACCGGTGCTGCTGAAGTCCCGTGCGATCCAGATAGCGGCGGTCTTTGACTCCGATCAGGTCCGCGACCTGAACAGGATAGAAAGGGCTGGAGCGCTGGCGCGCCAGCACGCCCGGCGGAATGGCTGCGTGAACGGATGCGATCTCTTCGGCCGGCATGTTGCGCAATCGCGCCTGCGGGTCGGGCTTCAGCCAGGGTGCGCCAAAGAGGTCGAATTCGACCAAGCCGGCATACTGACGGACGTTGGCGGCGCCGGGCGATTCGAGCCCGCTGCGAAGGCTCGCCGCGGTATTGCGGTCGAAAGGGAAATTTCCTTGCGCGCCTTGCACAACCGTGCCATCGGGCATCACGCGCGTATGGCAGGACGCACAGGAGAGGTTGCCGAGTTCAACCTTTCCCTTCGCGGTAACCACGTACTTATAGCCAGGCAGGGTACCGTCCTTAGCGAGCGGAGGTTTGACCTGGGTCCACCAATCCTGGCTTCTCACCTGGTCTACCCGAAGAACTCCCTGATACTGCGCCGGGGCGTTGAACACGATCTCGCCCGCGCGGATCCAATCGGCTTCGGTTTGGAGCGGCGGAGCGTGCCCGCTGTCGTCCGTCCCAGACGGGGACAGGATCCTGCCGCTCGAGCCACTCCATGTATCCGCGCGGCTCACGGCCGGGCGCATAGACCGGATACTGCCGGTAGATGGACCGCACCGGAATCCGGTAATAGTAATCCGCCGGAACGTGCTTCGGTGAAGCGGCAGGATCCACCAGGGGCACCTCCAGTGTAGCCATTGCCGAATCATCCCAAGTCTTCGGGATTGCGGGATGAAACGGAGCGCGCGAGTTCTGTGCCATCCCGTGCGGAATGCCGATGATGCTCATCGGTAACACTATAAGCAGGACAAGGATATTACACGACGCGAATCTGTTCTGCATCGCTTCCCTCTTCATAGAGGTATGTTATAGCGGTCCGTTTCCAGGCAGACCGGGCTGCTCGACGATCCAATCCGTCAGCGTAAAGTTGTCAAACACTTCGACTGTGGGGACGCATACCGGCGGCGCGGCGGCCCGGGCGAGGGCGACATTGGGCTGCACCACAATGGGATGGAGCGGAGCGGCCAAGCCGATGGAATTCAACTTCCGCGAGTCGCCATGGCCCGGAGCGAGGGTGACCGATTCAGCCGGCCCCAGCGGCGCTCCGTTTGAGTCCACAAAGCTGAGGCCGGCGATACACGGGTTGGGCGGATGGAGCGCCGCGACGACGTTGAGACTGAGGCTTTGGCCGAACGCCAGTTCGACCGCGCCCCCGCCGCTCCGTATCACCGGCGTGGAGACCGTCGATACTCTCACCGGTCTCACCCGTGTCTGGTCTCCGCCGTCGGCACCCAGCGCGCCGCCGACGGATTTCGACGTGCCCGGCGCGAGCGCCACGACTGCGGCGTTCTGGAGCGGGTTGCCGCCGGCATCGTTGAAGGCGATCTGCGCCGAGCAGGACTGGCCCGGAGGCGCGCCCGCCGTGACATGGACCATGCCGTAGCGGCAGGAATCGCAGGGCGGATTCTGGCACCACGCGGGCACGGCTATCAGAACGGCGGCGGCGAGAACTCTGAGCATGTTCCTTCTCCTATCTCTTCGGAATTGGGATGCATTCGATTTGGTCCTCCCGGCGTCAGGAGGCGGACTAGTTGCCGGCGCCATCGATGCGGCGGGCCGCGCGGCTGACGACGCGGCGTCCATTGCTGGTGACCATGACCTGCGGCGCCGATGTGCCAGGGCT
>OKRF01000345.1 GCA_900290315.1 Candidatus Sulfopaludibacter sp. SbA3
GCCGAGGCCCAGTACGGCCTGGCCGTCGAGTATGGCTCGAGAGCTGGGCCGGGCTCAAGCACTATGTGCAAGCCATGGAGCAACCCAAGACCATCGTGCTCAGTGGGCCGTAGTCCGAGACGGATTGGGACGCCCTCTGCGACCGGATTCAGCAGTACCAGATCACAGGACTGGACGCCTCCGGGACGGTCCTACCGACGGTGACCTCCTGCGCGTGGCCCGCCTGCCGCATCTCAGGGAGGTCGACATCAGCACCTGGAAAGGCCAGATCACCGATCGCGGACTGGCAGTTCTGCGCCACCTGCCCGAGCTCCCTCGATTTCAGATGTGCTGGCAGCAGAATGTCATGACCAGGGCTTCCGTCACGTCGGCCGCTGCCACGAGCTCGAAGCCTTGTGGTGCATGTATTGCCGCGAGACGGGCGATGCCGCCACCGAACACATCGGCAGTCTCTCCAAATTGAAAAAGTATTACGCCGGGAAGACGAGGATTACCGATGGCAGCCTAAATTTATGTAGCTGTTCCGCCGACTGGGATGAGAATCCGTATGCGGTCCAGATCGTTCCGGTTGAGGAGTAGATGGGGCTGAGCGAAGGCCGGCAGAGACAATAGGGTCAGGAGTAGGGCACGCATGGCCATATCGTAGCGCAAGGCAGAGGTACAGCCACACATGCTACGCTCAACATTCAATGAGGTTTTCGGAAGGCGACATCACCCAACTGCTCAATCGCGCAGGTGTGCGCGTGGAGGGAGACAGCGCTCAGGCCGTTGAGATGCTATACAGCGAGTTGCGGCGTATTGCCGCGAGCCTGATGGCATCGGAGCGGCAAGACCACACCCTGCAACCCACGGCAATTGCGACGGAAGCCTACTTGCAACTGGTGGACCAGCGCAATCGAAACTGGCAGAACCGGGCACATTTCTTCGCCGCCGCGNNGGGATCGCGCCGGATGACGATGTGCTGGAACTGGATGAGGCCCTGAAACGTCTGGAACGAATCGACCCGCGGCAGAGCCGTATTGTGGAGCTGCGATACTTTGGCGGCCTCACCGAAGAGGAGACCGCCGAGGTAATGAACATCTCTCCACGCACCGTGAAGAGGGAGTGGGCGGTGGCGCGTGCCTGGCTCTACGCGGAACTGACGCAGAAGCGGCCTTAGCGTCCCGGCCTTAGGCAGTAGGTGGTTCCAGGGTCGGGGGGAAGGTCGTAGGCGGTATGGTGCTCGTGGGAGGGTCCCCCGGCGAGGCCATCAAGCTATCCAAAGGCGGAGGGCCCAGTTCGTCTGGCGGCAAAGGATGCGGTTCGTTGGGAAACATCGTCGATTCTCCTTAACACTCTAATTGGAACTTCCGGAAAAACCAGTCATCGTCAAAGCGTCGTACTCCGGCCATGACTGCGCGGCGCGAGAGCACATCGGTATCAAGCATCATAGCGACCCCGGCGGGGAAGGATTCGTAGATGCGCAAAGCGCGCAGAATCCGCTCCACGCGGCTTGGCCCGAAATGAACAAAGGCCATGCGCAAGCGGTTGTGCACCACGGCAGACCATTTCGTGGGATACGGAGGAACGGAGCGAAACAGGTGTCCCACTTCGACACCCGGCACCACCAGAAGCTGATAGCCCAAAAGCCAGAAGCGGCAGCTCAACTCGTTATCGTTGCCGCCCAGATCCTGCAATCCGGGATCGTACCCGCCTGTAATGGCGAATGTCTCCCGCCGCATGGCGAGGAAGGCGCCGGGCAGGACTGGAACAGGATACGGAGTGGCGCCCTGCCGGTTCCGCCACCGGGCGTGCAGCTCCGCGCCGATGAGGTCCAGGCCAAAACCGCGGCGCTTCGGCTCGGTGAGGCTGAAAACACCGGGCGCAACCGCGCCAACCGCAGGGTCGCGGAGAGCATCGGCCAGAGGCTCATACCAACCTTCGGGAGCGCGCACGTGAGCGTCGGCAAACAGTACGATGTCACCGCTAGACCGCGATGCCCCGAAGTTGCGAGCTTTGGCGACTCCCAGGCCGTCCGAACGAAGCAGGAGGGTATCGTCCGCGCCCTCCAGAAAGTCCGCGGAGCCGTCCGTGGAACCATCGTCCACAACGATTAGTTCACGGCCGGAGGCGGGAAGAGTTTGGCGAAAGTTACCCACGGTTGTCGCCAATTCGTCACCTTCGTTACGGG
Source organism: Candidatus Sulfopaludibacter sp. SbA3 (assembly GCA_900290315.1). Classification (GTDB taxonomy): domain Bacteria; phylum Acidobacteriota; class Terriglobia; order Bryobacterales; family Bryobacteraceae; genus Sulfopaludibacter. Next base: position 2,171 of record OKRF01000345.1, read on the forward strand.
AAATGATTACTATACTGACCTTTGGAAAGGACCCGGCATGTCCATTCGAGTAAGTGGCTATCATCCGATGAATAACCGATCTTACACCAAAAAGTGCAAATGTTCACAGTTTTAATATGCGGGCGCGGATTCGGTTTTCAGCCAGATGTCGCTCGTCGATTGGGTGAGGCTGAAAACCAGAAAGTTGGGGCCGGCGGATAAGCCGATTTCGCCGGTATACGGCAGGCCCTCGCCCAAAGCGCGGCCGGCGTGATGGAAATGGCTGATGGAGTAGACTGGGCCGCGAGGCCGTGCCGCTGCGTCTAGGGAGCGAGCCCAGATACAAAGGAAACCATCGCGGCGCGAAATGAAAAAGATGGTCTTGCCATCCGCGGCCCAAGTAGGTTCGATATCGCCGAAGTTGCCCTCGGTAACGGGGATCAGCTCATCCGGGGTGACCAGTCTGTCGGGGTGGAACGGCGCAATGAAAATCCGCCTGGCCGTGGAACTCGGGTTGCCGGCTGAGAAGGCAATCCAGCGGCCGTCGGGAGAAAACC
>OKRF01000347.1 GCA_900290315.1 Candidatus Sulfopaludibacter sp. SbA3
TCCGGTCCACGATTGGCGGGCGGAAATCGCTTGCCAGCTTCCCGCCAGCAACAGGCGGTCGTGCCACACCGGCGTTGCCAGCCGCGCCTTGGCAACCTGGCGCGGCGAGTTGGCCAGGGGCGTTGCAGGCGAGCCTCCCACGGCCTGCTGCAGGGCAACGCTGCCCGAGGCTTCCACGCGCTGCCACAGCTTGCCGGAGAGTTCCAACTCCCCGCCCGCACTCCGGTACCCGCCGGTATTGCGATACTGCTCCACGTCGTCTGCCAGGGTCACCGCTTCGATTCCATTGCGGATCTGATAGCGGAAGGCGTCCACAATCAGGGTCCAATTGGAAGTCACCTTGCGCTCCATGGAGCCCTGGAGGGTTTCCGCGACCTCCTGGTGAAGGGGCGGCGCGGCCGCATAGCTGAGCCCGCCATCGTTGTAAAACTGCTCGAACGAGCTGGGATTGCGAAACGGGCGGCCATAAACCAACTTGTAGACCGTGCGCGGCGAGGATTGCCAGACCGCCGCCAGGCGCGGCGAAACGAAGCGTCCGTAATTGCGCGAATCGTCCAGGCGCACCCCACCGTACAGTTTCCAATGCGCCGATACCGCCCATTCCTGCTGGGCGAACACCGCGGCACTACTATCGGGGTGGTTGGTGTAGTCCTGGCGCAGGCCATCCACCAGGTTGTACTGTTCGGCGCGCAGCTCCCAGGAGCCGGAGACACCGGCAGTGAGAGTGCCTACATGCGCCACCGGCAGCGCGTAAGTAAGTTGCGAATCCACCCAATCTCCGCGGTTGAAATCGCGGACGTCCGCAACTTCGCCGACTATGGGATAGTCGTAGCGGTCGCGGTACCGGTAGCGATCGTAGTAGATCTGCCACTCGAATTCACCGGGGCCGATCTCGCGCTTGTAAGTGGCGCCCACCAGGTCGCGGCTGTCGATCACATGCTGCGAGGGATCTCCCGAAAGACTGGTGCCCAGTCCCACCGGCGGCTGCTTGTCGCGGGAATTCAGATACGCCGTGAAACTCCAGTTGCGCCAGATCAGGTTGGCGAAGGTGTGATAGCCGCGCTCACCATCGGCATTGCCAATGGGTGGCACAGCGCCCTGGGGAAGCGAAAGGCCCTCCAGCGGAAACGAGAGGCCCGCATTGTGGAACGCCGAAGCGGACACCAGCAGATTCGCTCCGTGGCCCAGATACACCGCCGAGGATGTGGTGACTTTGGCCTCGCCGAAGGTATCCGTCTCCGCGGAGACTCGCGCGCGGGGGCCATCCACGGGTGAGTGCGTCACCACGTTGATATTGGCCAGCATCCCGTTAGACCCATAGAGCGCCGCAGTAGGCCCACGGATGATTTCGATGCGGTCCACCAGGTCCATATCCAGGCCGAAATCCTCGCCGAAGAAGTTATTGGAGTTATAAATGTTATCGGTGAGCGGGTGGCCGTTGAGCATCACTAGAAACCGGGTATTATAGTCACCCGGCAGAGAGATTCCACTTACTCCTACATAGTGGTAAGTATGGTCATAAGTTACGTAGAACCCTCGTACTGAGGCGAGAGCTTCGGCCAGAGTCCGATAGCCGTAGCGGCGGATCTGCTCGGCGGTGATTACCGTGACGGCGGCCGGCGCTTCGGCCAGCGTCTGGGAATGCAGCGCGGCGGCCTCAATGCTGGGCAAATCGCCGAATAGGACCTGATCCTCCACCGGCTTAACAGGCGTTTGCGCCGCGGCGGCGCAGGCCAGCGCCAGCAGGATGAGGACATTCGCCACAGGAGTCTTATCGACAAGGATCGTGAGAAGATGAATGCAATTCCCGGTTGGCGCCATGACTGCGGAGTGGAGGCAAGTTCTTCGCCCAAATCGGCGAGCCAAGCATCGTACGGATCAGCGGCAACCGGGTGGTCCCGAGTGGACCGATCGGGAGGGAATCCGTTGGTCTGCGATATCGAAGCTAAGGTGTCGATTTCGGAAATACGCTAACGTTTCCACGTCCCGGCCGGACTCCTTGACGGTGCGGGAAGCATGCGGGTTTGGGGTCAGACCGCTCTGTCCACGACGGCGCAAAAGCGGCGCCGCGGGACAGAGAAGTCTGACCCGCGGCGTACGGGGAGTATCCACGTGTACGCCGTTCGCCGCTCTTGTTAGAGTAGTACTATGAGCGTCTGTGGAGCTTCTCTACTCGCGATTGTGACTGTGGCGCTTCTGGCTGGACAGCAGACGACGCGTCCCAAAGATGTGCGTGAGATCGCCAAGGCAGGATCGAGCGCGCTGCCGCGGTTGCAGGAACTGCTGAAGTATCCCGACCGCGACGTGCGGCTCGAAGTGGTGAAGCAGATCACGGAAATCGGTCCGCCGCGCAGTCTCGATCCACTGATTGCGGCGACGCAGGACAACGACCCCGAGGTGCAGATGCTGGCCACCGACGGCATGGTGAATTTCTATCTGCCCGGGTACGTGAAGACGGGCCTCACCGCGCCTCTCCGCAAGGTGGGAACCAGCATCAAAGGAAGATTCACCGACACCAATGACCAGGTGATCGAGCCCTACATCACACCGCGCGCCGATGCCATCCTGGCGATCGGCAAGCTGGTACGTTCCGCTGCCAGCATCGATGCGCGGGCGAACGCGGCGCGTGCGGCGGGCATTCTACGCGGCAAAGCGGCGGTTGCGGATCTGGAAGATGCCACTCACTCCAAGAACTCCGAGCTGATCTACGAGGCGCTGATTGCGCTGCAGAAGATCCGCGACGAATCGGCCGGTCCGTCTGTCAGTTTCCTGTTGCACGATCTGGACCCCAAGGTGCAGATTGCGGCAATCGAGACAATGGGACTGCTGCGCAATAAAGAGGCGGTGCCGGCTCTGACGGATGTTCTCACGCGCGCCAAGGATGCCAAGGTGAAGCGCGCCGCACTGACCTCGATGGCGATGCTGCCCACGGAAAAGAGCCGCACCACTTACACGCAGTACCTCAACGATAAGGACGACCGCCTGCGCGCCGCCGCGGCCGAGGGTTTTGGCCGCCTCAAAAATCCCAGCGACCTTGCCGCATTGGAAAAAGCCTGGCAGGACGAAGGTAAACCGCAGCCGCGCCTTTCCCTGGCGTTCGCCCTGGTGTTGTTGGGCAAGACGGAACTGAGCGAGTTCAGCCCGCTGCAGTTCCTGATCAACAATCTGAATTCCTCGGCCTACAACGGCGAAGCGTTTCCGTTCCTGGTGGAACTGGCGCGCGAGGCCAAGGTGCGGAGTTCGCTTTACGCGCCGCTGGAGAGCGGCACCAAAGCGGAGAAAATCGGACTGCTTGGGGTGCTGGCGCGCAGCGGAGACGCCACCAGTGTGGCGCCTCTGCAGAAGTTAACCAACGATCCGGACCCGGCGGTCGCACAGGCAGCTCTTACGGCTGTGCGGAATCTGCAGGCACGGATCTGATTTGGAGTCGTAACGCCGGCGATCTTGTCGCCGGTCAGCACTCGGCAGGAGAAAGACACCGGCGGCAAGACCGCCGGCGCTACCACTACTTCGCCTTCTTCTGTTTCTGTTGGCCGACGCGGACCTTGAAGTGCAGAACCTTGGCATCCTGGAACGCTTTGTGATCGTGGCGTGCCACCGCGTCCGTCAGATACTGATCCACATTGGCGCCCTGAGGCAGGACGGCCATTATCGTAAAATTATCGTTGCAGGTCGGGCAGAAAGGCCGGAACCGCTTTACATTCGGAATTGCCATAACTTTTCATAGTTTACCATGACTTATGCGGCCAGTTCGGCGGGATCGGTGGTGCGCATTTCGAGCCAACCCTGCTGCGGGATGGCGTCCATGGGGAGGCCGCTCTGCCAGAGGGAAAACTGGAACCGCAGCCCGTGGCCCGGCTTCACTCCGAGGGCTGCCAGGGAAAGTTTCACCTCCAGGATGCGGGCAAAGGCGCACTCCACCCCGATACCCGAAGCAGGGGCGGGCGGGACCACCAGACGGGCTTCCACTACGTGGGCCGATCCGGGCGAAAAGCCCAGCACCACGTGGCTGCTTTGCCATTCGTCGAAGGGCTGCGCGGTGAGGCGCGCCTCCGTACCGGGCAGTTCCCCTTCGCAGCCGGGGTGGAAATCCACCCGCAGGTATAAGTTCACGCCATCGCTTCCGAAATGCACTTCCCGCACCAGGAACTTCTTTCCGTGCATGGACCCGCTGCGCTCATCCACACGATAGACGCCGGCGCCGATCCACTCGAAATAGGAGGTCACTTCGCCATCGATTACCGGTGAGATGGGGCCGGAAGGCTCGACGCGCACATCCGGCATCATCATGCGCAAAATGGGCCGCGACAGCTCTTCGGGGGGCATCAGGCCGAGGAATCGGTAGACATTGGCCAGATGGCTGCGATAGAGCTGGTCGAACTCTTCGCGGTTGACGGAATCGTGCTCGGGACCGTACCACCAACACCAGTCGCTGCCCTCGGCGATGAGCAGTTCCTCGTACGCCATGCGGCGCTGCTCATCACTGACCCCGGCCGCGGCGTCGAAGGTCTGCCGCGCGCGCAGCAATTGGGTCCACGCCTGGTTGTCTTCCTCGGCGCCGATCCACACATCGAAATTGGCGTTGATCCAGGATCCGGGAAAGATGTGGTCGATGGGATCGGGCGCGGCAAGCTGCAGCCCTTCCTTCACGGTGACAGCTTGCATGCCGGGGTCGGCCGAGATGCGGCGATATAGCTCGCGGAGGAAAGGGCGCCCGTTGCGGTCGTAATACTCCCAGGCATTTTCGCCATCCAGAATGATGGGCACGGTGGCATCGCGGCCGGCATGCAGGATGCCGGCGCAGTTTTCGCGGATGCGCCGCAGAAAATCCTCGGCCGCCGCTTGCGCATCCATCTTGGAGTACACGAAGCCGATCAGGTCGCTGAGGAAATGATCGCGGAAAATCACGCCCAGCGTGCGGTCGTTCTGGCGCCACTGATAGGGACGATAGAGGCCATCCACGCCGACCGGCCGGGAGAGGGTGCGATTGAGCACGCCGCTATCGGTGGCAGCCCACTGGTAGCCCAATTCGGCGGCGAGGGCGAACACTTCGTCAGAGACCGAGCCCTCCGACGGCCAAAGTCCCACCGGCGCCACTCCGAAATGAGTGGTGCAGTATTCGCGCGACAGGGCCAGTTGACGGCGGGCATCCTGGGGATAGCGGAAGCGCGGCGGCAAGGGTACGCCGGGGTGCGCCACCGAAGCGATGTTGGAATCGCAAACCAGGGGCAGAATGGGATGGTAATACGGCGTGGTGGAGATTTCGATCTGGCCGGAGACCGCCATCTTGTGGTACTCGGGCAGAATCAGGTTCACAATTTCGCGCTGCTTGTCGCCCATGCGCCGCTGGTCCGCGATAGTGAAACCGCGCCCGCGCTGGACCCATTCGCGAATCTCCGGATCCTGGACCTGCAAATCCTCATCGAACCAGGCCAACTGCGACCACATCTGGAGATCGCGAAATTCCTGGGCGCCGAACATGCTGCGCGAGCCCAGACTTTTCTGCGCCTGCCAGGCATCGTACAACTCGCCGTAGCGCGCATGGCGATAGATCATGCGCTGCGGATCGGAATAAAACGAGTGGCGCAGCAGAAAGGCCTTTTCGCCATCGTTGAGTCCTTCGGCCGGCTTGAGCGCCAGTTGCAGAAACGGATCGGCGGCCTGGCCCGCCGCATACTCCTCCACCTGGGCCATCATGGAAGGCACCAGGTTAAACGTCTGGTGGATCCGGGGGAACTCCTCCAGCATACGCACCATGCCGTAGTAATCCTTCAGCGCATGCATGCGCGTCCACGGCAGCTTGTATTCGCCGGAGACCAGATCTTTGTAAAAAGGCTGGTGCATGTGCCATAGAAAGCACAATCGAATTTGAGGCATCAAGTTTTGGGCGCAGACGGCGTGGTCTGCCTTTCGCTATTTCCCGAAATAGCTACGTACGGGCGGTGGCGGTGAACTTTTGCGAATCGCCCGCCAGAGAATATCGTTCATTCTATCGTCGTCGTTCTCATCGGCCTCGTCAAATTTCATATCGGCCATTTCCCTGGCAGCGGGAGTGTCGGACGGATTCTTATCGGTCAAGGAGACACGCGGCTGTTCGACGGTATAAGGGGCGAGGTCGGGAGCTTTCTGGAACGATGCAGCCATGGGGCGCGCCGCCGCATCGAACTGCGTCATGGGGCGCAGACCCAGGATGAGCTCGATGGTACGCAGCATGCTCGTGGTGTTGTACATGGTGCCATCCACCATGTGGCGGCGCGCGTAGGAAGAAATCAGGAAGGCGGGGGAGCGGTGCGAATCCACGTGATCGGCTCCATTCTGCGCGTCGTCTTCCAGCACGCAGATCAGCGTGCTGCCCCAGAATTTGGACTTCGAAATGGCCTCCACGATCATGCCCAGCGCATAATCGTTGTCGGCCGCCAGGGAAAGCGGCGACAGTTTTCCAGCCGCGATCCCGTTGGTGTGATCGTTGCCCAGGCGCATGACCATAAGCTGCGGCATGGCGTTTTTCTGTTCGTACTCTTTCAATTCGGCCAGGAAGGTGCGGGCGCGCTCGACATCCGGATACGCCAGATCGAACCCGCGGTAGAAGCGGTTGGTGACCTTGGCCAGCACGGGGTCGCGGATATCTTTGATCTGCTCGGAGCCGGGTGGCGGACTCTGTGGGTCGTTATTGGTCATGTAGCCGAAATTGCGGATGGTCTTTCCGGCCTGCGCGGCGCCGGTCCACAGGTATCCCGCGGGCGGCAGCGCGGCCACGTCCTGCTCCTCAAAATCGTACGTGGTGCGGCGGTGGGCATACTCATTGGGCCACAGCTTCTGCACGTAATCCGGAGCGATGGCGGCGGTGGACCAGTTGTGGCCATCGGCACTGACGTCGGCATTCACGTAGAAATTATCCAGCAGCACGAATTCGCGCGCCAGTTTGTGCAGGTTGGGAGTGACGTTTTCGCCGAACAGCACCAGGTGGGGATCGCCGTTGCCTGGCTTCAGGTCGCCGAGCACCTGGTCGTAGGTGCGATTCTCGCGCACGATGTAGAGGACGTGCTGGATGGGCGGGAGCGTCACGGTTTCGTCCAGTTTCTCGTCGTTGTACGCGGAATTGGACAGCGCTTTGTGGGTCCAGGCTTCGAGTTGGTCGAGCGAGAAAGGCTCGATCCAGGAGGCGGTGCCGGTCTGCATCTGTCCCACATACTGGTCCTGGCGGATGCCTTCGTGGAGCGGCGCGGCCTTCTTCAGGGGATTCGGGCCATTGGGGCTGGGGTGAGAGCCCAACCCCTTACCGTTGAGCACCACCAGCGTGCCGGAAGGCAGCACGCGCGCGGCCGTGGGATACCAGCCGGTGGGGATGAAGCCCTCCACGCGGCTGCGGGTGCCGGAGACATCCACCACTCCGGCCACGTTGCCGTCGGAGCAAACCACGAACAGGCGCTTGTTATCGGGGGAAAGCGCCAGGGCGGAGGGCGTCATGCCCAGCGGCTGCAGCGCGGTCAGCGACAGGTTGATGCTCTCGATGACGGTGAGGGTCTTGGCATCGGTCATGCCGACGGTGTAGACGCTGTTGGTATTGGCGGCGGATACGAACAGCCGGGAACTCCACTGGGGCTCTCCCGGCGCGCCGTCACTGGCGCCATTGCGCCAGACGATATCGGTGGGGTGCGCGCCAATCCCCACTTTGACGATCAGGGTGCCGCTGGCGGTATCGTAGTGGCCGATCGAACCATCCGCCCAATGGCTGACGAAGAACGATTTTCCGTCGGGGTGAAAGAGGATGCGATAGGGCCGGCGGCCGGTCTTGAAATGGGAAGTCACCATCCCCGACTGCGGATTGACCACGGCAATCGAGTTGTTATAGAGCTCCGCCGCGTACAAGAGACGGCCATCGGGCGAGAGTGCCACGTCGCCCACGAAATCGTGCTGGGCGCGGGTGGCTTTGGGAGTGATCTCGAAAGTGCGGCCCGGGGTTAGTGTGCCATCGGCCAGCAAGAACTCGAACACGGACGCCTGCGACCCTCCGCCCACATAGAGGCGATTGCTGTTGGGTGCGAAGGCGAGGCCCAGCCAGCCGTCGGCAACGCGAGTGGTGCTGATCACGTTGCCCGCGACCGCATCGATGACGGTGAGAGAGGGCGGGTTGTATCCGCCATTGAGGACCACCAGGTACTTGCCGTCCGGCGAGAGGGCAGAGGCCATGGGGAAGGTGGAGAGCCCCACTTGCCGGCCCACTGGATCGAGCTTCCAGCCGCTATTGAGCAGGAATCCGCCGCCGGGCAGAGGTCCCACCTGTTCGCGAGGAGCGTCCTGCGAACTCAGCAAAGCGCCCAGCGCGATACACGCCGCCACCAGGAGAAAACGGGAAATCATCGGCCGCATGGCTGTCTTCATGGGAGTTCTCTCATTGTAGCGCCCGCAAATTGGGCGGGTGTTACGGTTTGGTTGCTATCGGCCGAGGACTATGTCAATGCCGGCGAGAATCAACTGCAACTTTGCATGCGGGAGTCTTCCCGCACGCTCCATAAGGATGCCTCGGCCGATGCTCACAATTTGAGAGACATTGGCCACGGAGTCCTTCGGCAGGCCGGTGATGCGAGCGGAAGAGAGACATTGCCCGGCGCGTCCGCCCATCGAAGGTTGGTAGTGAGTGGCACACACACCACTGTGGCGACGCGGCTGCGGTTCAGTGCGTCCCCTTGTACGACAACCACCGGTCTTCTGAATCCCGGAGCAGATCCTGCTGGAGCGGGAAAATCAGCCCACCAGACCTCGGATTGCGATATTACCACTCGCTCTGCTCCAGAATGCGGCGTGCGGCTCCTGAAACAAACGGGTCGGCCTGGCCTCCCACGGCGTCACAAACCCGATTCATCGCATCGGTCACTTCTTCGGAGGCGTGGCGCGCTACGTACTCCCGGGCGGCTTCGCTGAACAACTGGCTCCGCGACTTCTTCGTGCGCCGCGCAAGACGCTCTACGCCTTCGAACACATCGTCCGGAACAGAAATCGCGGTCTTCATACTTTTAGTCTCCATCTCCAGGTCTAAACCCTTCGCCTTTCAGGCGAACAGCTTCCAGCAGGTTTCACCTTTGCTTCCGCCGCACCGTTGCGTAGTTTCGACGCGGGCATCGGCGAGCGGGGTTTTGGCGGCGGTGAAGGATGCAATCGGAGTCATGTGTAAGGGCACCACAACCACGACGGCCACACTCTTCAGGCGGCTTTCAGCCGCCAGCCCAACCTACCGGCTTTCAGCCGGTAGTCGTTTAGTTCCATCTCCGGGTCTAATCCCATCGCCTTTCAGGCGATCAGCTTCCAGCCTCCTGC
>OKRF01000350.1 GCA_900290315.1 Candidatus Sulfopaludibacter sp. SbA3
CGGCGACGGCGCAATTTGCCGGCTTGATTTCGCCCGGCCTGTTTCAGTTCAACGTCGTTGTGCCCGTATCCACACCCGCTGGAGATAACGCTCTCGTGGCAACCTATGGCGGTCTGACGACGCAGTCAGGCGTATTTGTCACAGTACAGCCGTAAGCGCGGTGAATTCGCGCGCCGGGCGGCTCTCGGCCCCAGTAGGCGGCCAACAATTGGAACCTGCGCCGTCGCTGTTCTCAAAACTTTGTGAGAAGGAAGCGCGACGGTCATAATCGAGGCCAACCTGCTCGTCGCGCGCTCATGAACGGCACGTCGTATCCTTGACACCGCCGCGTTGTGAAGCTGGGGCGCGGATAGCTCGCGCCTAGCCGCCCAGCGTTTACGAACGCTCCATGAAGACACTTGGCCGAGAAACGCCCAACCCGTTTGCGTGGCCTGCCGCCAGCCTTACCTGAATCGAGAGAGCACGTTGTTGTAAGCCTCATGAGTGCCGATCCAAAACCAATGAAAGATGTCACCTTCACGGTAGGCAATGACACGGTACGACCGGCCCACATCCGCTGTCCAAACTTCGCCTTTCTGTTTGAGTGCCAGCGATGGATGAAATGGATCCTTTTCGAATAAGGCGAACTTCGCATCGGCCAAGGCTTGAACATTCGCCGGCAGAGATTGATAGCACTTCCAAAACTCCGGCAAGGCGAAGGACCGGAACTCCACCTACCGGTCCTTATGCATCGGGACAGACTCGCCCCGGCGGACCTGTGCCCTAACCCGCTCTAGAAGGTTCATACCCGCACCGCCGGATGAGAAATCGCGTTCGATCTGGGCGTCCCATTCCCGGCGATCACGCTCGGCAAGCCAGTCCAAAAGGGTCATCTGTTGTTCGGGTGGCAGCGCCTCAATAGCGTGCTGGATCTCTCCGATGTCCATACGCTTATCGTACCTCGCTGGACCGTGGCTGGATGGCGAAGTCCCGTTTCTCAGCCCGCTTGGCGGCGTAAATACCAAAACCGCAGAAGTGGCGTGGGGCCCGACGAGCATCTTAGCTTTGCAGATCCGATCATTATCATGTCAGCCTTAATGCTGCAGACAGACGACACCAAACGAATCGTCCTACTCCTGCTTTTGTGGCATCATCAATGGAACCGTGGCCACCCAATCTCCCGTCTCCCGGATTCAGGAACACGATCTTCGCCAGGAAATGGGGCTGGGCGACCTGGTGCTGGCGCAGGTGCTTTGCGTGGTGGGTTCTTCGTGGGTGGGCGTGGCGGCCAAACTGGGCCGCGCGCACGTCGTGTTCTGGATTGTGGCCATGCTGCTGTTCTACCTGCCGCTGGCCGTGGTGGTGATCTATCTCAATCGCCTGATGCCGCTGGAAGGCGGCCTGTATCAGTGGGCCAAGGCGGGCTTCGGCGAAATGGCGGGATTTCTCACGGCCTGGAATCTTTGGGTGTACGCGGTGGTTTGCGTGGGCGCGATCATCTTCGTCATCCCCACCGACATCTACTACATGCTGGGCCCCCCGGCGGCGTGGCTGCCGGCCAGCAAGCCGGCCACTCTGGCGATTACCGGCGCGGTGATGGCCGCGATCACGCTAGTGGCCATCCGTGGACTCAACCTGGGCAAGTGGCTGCACAACACCGGGAGCGTCATGATCCTGCTGGCGTACGCGATTCTGCTGGCGTTGCCGGTGTGGGCGCTGTGGCGCGGTTCGCTGCACCACTTCGAAGCCATTCCGTGGCAGTGGCCCAAGCTCGACCTGTTCAGCCTGGCGGTGTTCGGCCAGATGTCGGTAGGCGGGCTCAGCGGCTTCGAGTATGTGGCCATCATGGCAGGGGAATGCCGCAGCGCCGCGCGCACCGTCGGCCAGTCCGTCATCATCTCGGCGCCCATCATCTCGTTGATGTTCATTCTGGGCACCAGCGTGGTGCTGGCCTTCATCGGCGGGCAGCCGATCAACGTCGTGGGCCCCATTCCGCAGACCATGCGCGCCGCCATGGGCACACCCATTCCGCAGACCATGCGCGCCGCCATGGGCACAACGGGAGCTGCCGGGCTGGCCGCGCCGTTCGCCATTTTTCTGTTGATCGCCCGCGCCATCGCCAGTTCCAGCCTGATTTTCACCGGCCTCACCCGCCTGCCCATGACGGCCGGTTGGGATAACCTGGTGCCGCGCTGGTTCTCGCAACTGCATCCGCGGTGGCGGACGCCGCAAAACTCCATTCTCTTCGTGGCGGCCCTGGTGATGGGCCTGATCCTCATGAGCATGATGGGAGTGCGCGAACAGGAAGCCAGCCAGTCGCTTTTAGTGGCGTCCGATGTTCACTACGCGATCACCTACGCCGCGCTGTTCCTCATTCCGCTGGTGGGAACGCGCGTGCTGCGGGGACGCCTGCCCGTCTGGCTCAAGATCGCTGCCGCCGCCGGCCTGGCCACCAGCCTCATCTCGATGTTCATCGCCGTCTACCCGATTGTGGACGTGGTCAGCCGAGGTGCTTACGCTACCAAGATCTGCAGCCTGGTGGTGGTCAGCAACATGATCGGAATCCTGATCTATCGCTGGGGCTCTACTCGCTCCGCAGCGCGACAGTAGGTTCGATGGACGCGGCCCGGCGCGCCGGCAGGAAGCCCGCCAAGGCGCCAGCGGCGAAGAGGATGATGGTGGCGCACGCGACGGTGAGCGGATCCCACGGGCTCAGTCCGAAAAGCAGGCTCCGGATCAGCCTTGCTGCCGCCAGCGCCGCCGGCACTCCGACGGCCGCACCGGCAGTTAGCAGGATCAACGTCTCGCGCAGGATCAGCCACAGTACATCGCGCTGCTGGGCGCCCAGGGCCACGCGGATTCCGATCTCGGCCGTGCGGCGCGCCACGCGGTACGCCAGGATTCCGTAGATGCCGATGCCGCCCAGGGCCAGCGCCAGCAGGGCAAAGAAGCCGGCCAGCAGGGCGAACATGCGATCCTGCCGCAACTGGCCGCGAAGCACCTGGGGCACGGTGCGGATCTCGCCGATGAGCGCGTCGCCATCTGTTGCCTGGATTTCGCGGCGGATCGCCGGTACCAGGGCGCCGGGTTCGCTCGCCGTGCGCAGGTGCATCACGCAGGAAGCTCGTGCGGGCTCCTGCAGGATGGGGTGAAACACCATGGGCCGGATCTGCTCGCGGACGTTGCCATACTTGGCGTCGCCCACCACGCCGACAATTTCATACCGGCCCGCGGAGCCCAGCCCGCGATCGCCAAAGCGCTTTCCGATGGGATTGCCGCTGCCGAAAGCGCGGCGCGCGAAGGTCTGATTCACCAGGGCCACCAGTGCAGTATTCTCGCGATCCTGCGCGCCGAACTCGCGGCCGGTGAGCACGGGAATGCCCGAGGTCGCGAAGAATCCGGGGCCGACCAGGTTGTCGGACACCTTGGCATTCTCCGCCGGCTGTCCCGGGCGCTCGATCCACACATCCTGGTTCCAGCCGCCGTTGCCGAATACGGCGTCTCCGGCCAGTGACACGTTCCGGACCCCCGGTAGCCCCGACATGCGATCGGTCAACTGCCGCCAGAATTGCTGCCTTGCCTGCGGAGTCTTCGCCGCCGCGCGCACATTGACGAGCAGCAGATTTTCGCGCGCCAGTCCGAGGTCCGCCACATTGAGATTGCGCAAGCTGCGCGCGAACAATCCCGCGCCGATCAGCAACACCATGGAAAGGCCGATCTGAACGGCCAGCAGGCTCTTGGCGAGCGGCGTATTCCATGCTCCTCTCTGGTGGCCGGCGGTGGCGCGGAGCGCCGGCATCAGCCCGAACAACAGGCCGGTGGCAATCGAGAGAGCGAACCCGAATCCGAGCAAACGGTAGTCCAGCCGGCCATCGAGCGCGACGGTCAGCGGATCGCGCACCAGGAATCCCAGCAACAGGCGGTGTCCCCCACCTGCTACCAGCACGCCCAGAGCGCCGCCGGCGAAGGAGAGGAGAAAGTTCTCGGTCATCAACTGGCGGACCAGCCTCCAGCGTCCGGCCCCCAGTGCCAGCCTTATGCCGATTTCGCGCGAGCGGGCAGCGGAGCGCGCCATCAGCAGATTGGCCAGATTGGCGCATGCAATCAGGAGCACCAGCCCGGTCAGTCCAATCAGGATCTTCAACGTGCTGGAGTACTCCCAATAACTCCATCGCAGGCGCGAGGTGCCTTCCGTGGCGCGGTTTAGCACCAGTCTCTGCGAAAGCACAGACGAATCGCGCAGTGATTGCATCGCCTGCAAGAACAACGGTTCGAGTTGCGCGCGCGCCCGGGCCACCGAAACGCCGGACCGCAGACGCCCCAGCACCCAGAGCTGGCCTGGATCCGCGTCTGCCGCGAGCGGGACCCAGAGATCGGGCACCGCCCCGCGATCCACACCCACGAACTCCGGCGGCATGATGCCGGTGATGGTGAAGCGTTCACCGGACAACCGCACGACGGCGCCAAGGGCGGATGGATCCCTGCCGAACTGCCGGCTCCAGAACGAGTAGCTGATTACCGCTACACGATTCGGGGCGGCGGCGCGGTCATCCTCCGGTGCGATGGTGCGGCCCATGAGGGGCGGCACTCCCAAGGCGGGAAAGAAGGAGCCCGAAACGTCGTGCACCCTGGCTGGCTCAGCCATGCCGGCGGCCCGCAAATTCGAACTGGTGAAGGCGAAGACGTCCGACAGCGCGCTGGTATCGCGGCGCACGTACTCAAAGACCGGGGAAGGCAGATTGGTCATGATGGCGTCTGGGGCCGCTCTGGCGAACTCCACCAGTTGTTGTGGATTTTTCACCGGGAGTGCGCGCAGCAGCATCACGTCCATCAGGCTGAAGAGGGCTGTGCTGGCTCCGATTCCGAGGGCCAGTGAGAGGATCGCCACGGCACTGAACGCCGGCGATTTGGCCAGGGTGCGGGCGGCATAGCGGAGGTCGGATAGCACGGTATGCTCCTTCCTGATTTTAAGACGTGGCAGCCTGGAAAAGAGTGGATGCCATTTAGACCGGCGGGAAGACCGCCGGCGTTACCAGGGGACCGGCCTCACCGTGCTGTAATAGCGCTGTATGCCGCGACAACTTGTTGAGTGCGTTCCCAATTTTTCCGAAGGCCGCGATCCCGCGAAGATCGAGGCCATCGTCCAGGCCATTCTGGGGGTGCCCGAAGTGGTGCTGCTGGACCGCGAATCCGACGCNNCCGCCCGCCGCCGTAGCCGAGGCTGCCTTCCGCAGCGTGGAAAAGGCCGTCGCACTGATCGATCTCACGACTCACCAGGGTGCTCATCCACGCATCGGCGCGGCCGACGTGGTCCCGTTCATCCCCATCGAGGGCGTCACTCTGGAAGGCTGCGTCAAACTGGCTGAGCGCGTGGGCCACGAAATCTGGAACAGGCTGCAAGTGCCAGTCTATTTTTATGAAGCTGCCGCCAAGCGGCCGGATCGCGTCAACCTGGAGAACATCCGCCGCGGACAGTTCGAAGCGCTGGTGAAAGAAGTGGGCGTGGTGCCCGAGCGGCAACCCGATTGCGGCGACCGTTGCCACGCCACCGCCGGCGCGACCGTGGTGGGGGCGCGCAAATTCCTGATTGCCTACAACGTCAACCTGGGAACGCCGGATCTGGCCATCGCCAAAAAGATCGCCAAGACCATTCGCTTCTCTTCAGGCGGATTCCGCTATGTGAAGTCCATGGGGGTGATGCTGGGCTCGCGCAATCTCGCCCAGGTCTCCATCAACCTCACCGATTTCGAACAGACGGCCATGCACGTGGTGTTCGAAACCGTGCGCCGAGAGGCCAAGCGCTACGGCGTGCCGGTGGTGGGAAGCGAGATCGTCGGCCTGATCCCCAAGAAGTCCCTCGAAATGTCGGCGGAATATTTCCTGCGGTTCGAGAACTTCCGTCCCGAACTGGTGCTGGAGAATCGCATCGCCGAAGCCATGGCTGCGCGCGGAGGGCTCCCCGAATTTCTCGATGCCCTGGCAGCGCCCACCGCGACTCCGGGAGGCGGCAGCGCTTCCGCGGCGGCAGCGGCTATGGCCGCGGCTCTCGGGGCCATGGTCACCCGCATGTGCAAGCAGGACAGCGCCGGCTTCGAAGACGACCGCTATTATTTTACGGAAGCGGTGGATCGCGATGCCGCGGCGTTTCAACTCGTCATGGCGGCCTACAAGCGCCCCAAAGACGAGCGGGGCCCCTACGTGGAAGAGGCGCTGCACGGCGCCGCCGAAGTCCCGCTCCAGGTGTACGAGCGCGCCTGCGTCATGCAGGCACGCCTGGAGGCGCTCGAAATTCCCGCGCGATTCGGTTCCGACCTCGCCGTGGCCAAGGCTCTCACCGTGGCTGCGAAATCGGGAGTCCTGGAAAATGTGCGGATCAACCTGGACTCGATCGCAGATGAAGTGTTCAAGGGTGCTGTGGAGGCCAGGCTTAAGGTGGCTGACGGGCACTGAGGCACATCGGGCGTTTCGCACACAATACCGAAGGCCGCACCCGTTCTGGCCGCGAAGGTATCCGGGAATCACGTTCGTGTGCAGGAACACCGGTGGCCGCTTGCGATTGGAACTTGCGCTTCGTGCGAGCCGGCCTGAGTTCGAGCGGGTCAGAGATCGTTTCCGAGTCCTGCCGCTGTAGTCCGACCCGATCTGCGGCCGCCACCGTCCGGCAGGTCGACTTGCGAGAGGCGCTCCAGCACCGCTGGCGATTCCAATCGTTGGTGGCATCGTCGCTGAAGATCAGCACCAGGCTGGAGAGCCCGCACAGAGATGGGGACCGGAGATATACTCCAGGGCGGGGATGCCATTCATCACGGTTTCGATAGGGATGGTGACCTGCTGCTCCACCTCCTCGGCCGCTCTCCCGGGCCATTGCGTGATGATCTGGACGTAGTTATTGGCCAAGTCCGGATAGGCTTCCACGGGCAAGCTGTGAAACGATAAGTATGAATGGATTCAGATGACGTTAAACCGGCGGCCACCGGAACCTCGCCCTACCCTGCTTCGCCCTGCCCTGCCTCCGGCAGAATATCGCTCTCCCCCGCCAGCCACACATACAGAGTCGGCAAAAGGAACACTCCCAGAATCAGGGCCGCCACCAGCCCGCCTACGATCACGATGGCGAAGGGCCGCTGTGAGTCCGAGCCGATCGCCTTGGAAAGGGCCGCCGGCAGCAGTCCCACGCTCGCCACCAGCATCGTCATCATGATGGGCCGGAGCCGTTGCACCGATCCATTGATAGCCGAATCGACAATCGATTCGCCGCGCGCGCGCAACTGGTTGATGTACTCCAGCATGATCACGCCAGTCTGCACCGCCACGCCGAAAAGCGCCAGGAATCCGATTCCTGACGACACGCTGAAGTGCGTGTGCGTGAGCCACAGTGCCAGCAGACCTCCGATGGGCGCCATCGCCACATTGCCCAGAATCAGCAGGACCCACTTGGCCGATTTGAACATGGTGTAGAGGATCATGCAGATGACCAGCAGCGTGATGGGGACCACGATGGCCAGTCGCTTCTGCGACCGCTTCTGGCTTTCATACTCGCCGGCCCACTGCAGGTGATACCCCACCGGCAGTTTCACTTTCTGATCCACTTTGGCCATGGCTTCTTCCACCGTGCTGCCCAGGTCACGCACCGGCACACTGTATTTCAGCGCTACATACCGTGAGTTGCCCTCGCGGTAAATCTCCGAAGCTCCATCCAGCACTTCCACCTGACACAACTGCGACAACGCCACCCGCTCCCCGCCGGGCGCCAGCAGGCGGACGTTCTCGATAGCCTCTTTGGTGTCGCGGTATGGGGCTTGGTAGCGAACCATCAGGTCATAGCGCTGCTCCCCTTGCAGCACCTGGCTGACAGCCTTTCCACCAACCGCCGTTTCGATGGCGTCCTGCACGTCCGCCACGTTGAGGCCGTAACGCGCGGCCGCATCGCGATCCATGTGGAACTCCAGGTTGGGCTGGCCAATCACGCGGAACAGACCCAGATCGGCGATTCCCGGCACCGTGCGCAACACACCGACGATTTCGTCACCTTTCGCTTCCAGGGTTCGCAAATCGTCGCCATAAATCTTGATGGCCAATTCGCCCTTCACCCCGCTCACCGCTTCCTCCATGTTGTCCGCGATGGGTTGGGAGAAGTTCCACAGCGCACCTGGAATCACACTGAGCGAACGATCCATCGCATTGACGAGCGCTTCCTTAATTTCGTGGAACACCGGGCGCCATTCCTTCTTGTCCTTCAAGTCGACAAAGTACTCAGTGTTGAAGAAGCCCGTGGTGTCTGTGCCATCGTCCGGACGGCCCACCTGGCTGATCACTTGTTTGACCTCGGGAAACGACGCCAGAATCACCCGCGCCTGGTCCATCACGCGCTGCCCTTCGTCCGGACCCGTGCTGGGCGCCAGCGTGGCACGCGCCCAGATGGCGCCTTCGTCCAGATGCGGCAGGAATTCCGATCCGATCACGCCGCTTTCCATGAAGTAAACCGAGGCCGCCAGGGCGCACGCCGCCACCCCCACAGTCACCCAGCGGAAGCGGATGGCCCCGCCCAGCGCGTGGCGGTATCCATTGGTAATCGCGACCATCAGCGGGTTGTGCCATTCCTTGACGTTCTTGCCGAAGAAGAAACTCGACAGCACCGGCGCGATCAACAGGGAGAAGATGAGCGAACCCAGCAGCGCGAAAGATACCGTCCACGCCATGGGCTTGAACAGTCTGCCTTCCACGGCCTGCAGGGTGAAAATGGGCAGATACGCGGTGATGATAATGCCGATGGAGTAGAACACCGGCCGCTGCACTTCGTGCGCTGCGTCCTTGATGGGAATCAGGTTGGAGGTGGCTTCGCGCTCGCGCCCCAGATACCCCACGATGTTTTCCACCATCACCACTGCGCCTTCCACCACCATGCCGAAATCCAGCGCGCCCAGCGACAACAGGTTGGCGGGAATATGCTCCAGGCTGAGGCAGATCGCGGCAAACAGCAGGGAAAAGGGAATGGTCAGCGCCACGATGAATGCGCCGCGCGCGTTCCCCAGGAAGATAAAGAGAATCAGGGCCACCAGAATGATGCCCTCGGTGAGGTTGTGCATCACTGTGTGGGTGGTGAAGTGCACCAGCACGCTGCGGTCCAGGAACGGCTCGATCTTCACCCCGGGCGGCAGAATCCGCTCGTTCAGCTCCTTGACCTTATCGTGAATGAGGTCCAGCGTTTCATCGGAGTTCGCGCCCTTGCGGAGCAGCACGATGCCTTCCACCACGTCGCCGTTATCCACCACATTGCCGTTCACCTTATGTACCGCCCGGCCGATCTGCCCCAGGCGGATGCGTGGGCCCTGGCGCACCACTCCCAGGTCGCGCACGCGGATGGGCGTGCCGCCGTCCGCTTTGATCACTGTCTGTTCGATGTCGTGGACATTCTTCAATAGTCCGATGGCGCGCACGTTGATCTGCTGCAGTCCCGCCTGCACGAAACTGCCACCGGCATTGACGTTGTTGTCGGCCAACTGCTGCTCTACCTGGCCAATATTTAAGCCATAAGCTACCAGTTTGTCCGGATCGATCGCCACCTGGTATTCCCGCGTGATTCCGCCGAAGCTGACCACGTCCACCACGTTGGGCACGCTCTTGAACTGCTTCTCCAGTGTCCAATCTTCAATGGACTTCAAGTCCATCAGGTCGATTTTCGGATTGGTGCTCTTCAGCGTATACCAGTAGATCTGCCCCACCGGGCTGTAGTCCGACCCGATCTGCGGCTGCAGTCCGTTCGGCAGGCTGACTTGCGAAAGGCGTTCCAGCACCTTCTGGCGATTCCAGTCGTTGGCCGAATCGTCGTTGAAGATCAGCATCAGGCTGGAGAGGCCGAACAGAGATGTGGACCGCAGATACTCCAGGTTGGGGATGCCATTCATCACGGTTTCGATGGGGATGGTGACCTGCTGCTCCACCTCCTCGGCCGCCCGGCCGGGCCATTGCGTGATGACCTGGACATAGTTGTTGGCCACGTCCGGATAGGCTTCCACGGGCAGGCTGTGAAACGAAATGGCGCCCCACACCAGCAACAGCAGGGCCGCCAGGGTCACCAGGAAACGGTTGGTCAGCGCAAAATCGATGAGGCCCTGAATCATCTACTGCTCCGCTGTATTCTGCAGCACCAGTGCGTTGGCCACTACGCGATCACCCGGGTTGATGCCCGTGACTTCCTGCAGATTCGGTGGGACCATCGCTCCGCCCACCACACCCACGCGCCGGAACGTGTTGCCGCCGTTGGGGACGTAGACCCAATCGCGATCGTGCAGATGCAGAACCGCCGTCGCCGGAACCACCGCCCGCACCTGCTTCGTCTGTCCGTGAAATGTCGCCGTCACGAACATCCCCAGCCGCATCGTTCCGGGGTTCTGCACCTGCAGCCGCACTTTCGCCGTGCGCAGATTGGGATCCAGAATAGGGCCGATGTTGTCGATCAGGCCTTTGAAGACGCGGTCCGGATACGCGTTGAGCTTGATATCGGCCTGTTCTCCCATGTGCACGTTGGCCAGGTCGTTTTCGTAAACGTCGCACATAATCCACACGCTGGAAAGATCGGCGATGGTGAACAGGTTGGGCGAATTGTCGAGAGTCTTGACGCCCCCGGCGTTGGTGACGTTCTGTTCCACGATCACGCCGGAAATGGGCGCGGTGATGTCCACCGTCGCCGTGGGGTGATTCATATCCGCCCCCAGCACGCGCAGATGTTCCTGGGCCGTCTCCACGTCCACCTTGGCCTTGGCCTCGGCGTCTTGCGCCACTTCCACGTCCTTCTTGGCGATGGCGCCCTTGTCGAACAGCAGTTGGGCGCGATCGAGTTGCGCATGCGCCAGTACGTCGTCCGCCACCGCATGGCGATAGTCGGAAAATGCGCCGGAAATATCGGAGCTCTGCACGCGCATGAGAAGCTGACCCTTGGTCACGCTGTCGCCCAGCTTGGCGCGAATCTCCACTACACGGCCGGAGGCCAGCGAGATCACCGGTACGTTGCGCGAGACATCCACATTCACCACGCCGGTCACTTTCAACTCGGGCGCCACCGAGCGCGTGGCCGCCGTGGCTAGCGGGAACTGGTCCGGCTTGTCCACCTTCACCAGGTCCGCATTGGGTTCCTGTTCCACCTGCACCGGAGGCGGAGCTCCCTCTTTGGCGTCCGGCTCCCCGCCCTTCGCGCCGCAGCCGGCCAGGAGAAGATAAAGCGCAACGCAGAGGGACACCGCACAACTTCTCAGTAAGAAGCTGTAGGCAAGACATCTTGTCTCGCCAAGCCGCAAAGACGCAAAGACGCAAAGAAAGAGTTTTTTTGTTTTCTTGGCGTCTTGGCGTCTTTGCGGCTTGGCGAGAAACTGTAGCTGTTCAGAAGCTTTCATCTTCATTGCATGACCTCGCGGCCTACCGCCAGATTCAACTGCCCCGCGGCGGTCAAATATGCCCCCACCAGATTCAAATACGCCACCTGCGTGGCCCGGTAGTCTCTCTGCGCATCCAGGTAATCCACCAGCGCCGCCTGGCCGTGCTGATAAGAAAACGAAATGATGTCGCGAATGCGCGCCGCCGTCTCCAGGTACCCCTCGGCGCCTTTGTACGAACGAAGCTGATTCA
>OKRF01000352.1 GCA_900290315.1 Candidatus Sulfopaludibacter sp. SbA3
GGGGCTCGAATTTGGGCAGCGGATCGCGGAGGCGATCGGCCGGACGCAGTACATGATCGCCGTCCTGCTGCTGACAGCGGTGGGCGGATCGCTGATCAAACCTTGCATCGTCGGGACGGTAGCGAACACGTCCACGGACAAGACACGCGCTCTGGGTTATTCCATCTATTACACCCTGGTGAACGTCGGTGGCGCGTTGGGGCCGATTCTGGCGTTACAGGTGCGGCAGAATCTGGGAATCGAGTACGTGCTGATCATGTCGTCGGTAACCTCGTTCGCGTTGTTTCTGGGGACCCTGTTCTTCTTCAGCGAGCCGCCTTCGAATATCGAGAAGGGTCCAGTGCGCACGATGGCTCAGGTACTGCGGGACATGCTGCTGGTCTTTGCGAATCTTCGCTTCATGCTGTTTCTGATCATCGCCTCGGGATTCTACATTCTGTTCTGGCAGATTTTCTACTCGTTTCCGTTTTATGTGAGGGAGACGCTGCATTACGAGAGGTTCGAGCTACTCGAAACGGTGGATGCCTGGACGATCATCCTGCTGACTGTGCCGGCGACAGCGATCGTAAAGGGCTGGAAGCCGATTCGTGCCGTGACCCTGGGCTTTTTCATTGCGAGCGTGGCATGGATGATGATCCCATTGGCACCCACAATACCAGTTTGTATTGCCGCGATGGCTCTATTCGCGGCTGGTGAAGCCACTTTCGCGCCGCGGTTTTACGAGTACGTTGCGGGTCTCGCGCCGCCGGAACAGGTAGGTACCTTCATGGGGTTTGCGTTTTTGCCGGTATCCATCGGTTCCTTCGTCGCTGGACCCCTAGCGGGCTGGTTGGTGGCGAACTATGTGCGCGGCGGGCATCCGAACAGGATGTGGTATGTCCTGTCGGGCATCGGGCTGGCCTCGACCGCGGCCATGGTGATCTATAACGCCCTGGTGGCGAGACAGGCGCGGCGAAGATGAATCCTGTTCTTGGCAATACAACTTTGATTGATACGAACTCGGGCTGACCAAACGAACTACTCTAATGCCCAGTCACCTTGATCCCCTGCAACGATTCCACCTTGCTGAACTTCGACCAGTTGAAGCCGTAGTACGCCACAAACAGGAAGCAGAACATGGGCACGATAAACCCGCGCGACATGTCGTAGTGGTCCGCCACCAGACCCATCAACTTCGGCAGAGTGGCGCCGCCCATGATGGCCATCACGATAAACGCCGACGCCTTTTTGGCCCGCGCACCCAGCCCGTAAATTCCCAGCGCGAAGATCGTCGGGAACATGATCGACATGAAGAAGTAGCTGAGGAACACGCAAGCCACGCTCACCCAGCCCAGCTTGAGAAACACCAGCAGTGTGATCCCCACATTCAACACGCCGTACAACCCCAACAACTTGTGTGCCGAGTGTTTGCGCAGGAGTATCGAGCCGCTGACTCTTCCCAGCCAAAAGCACCCGAAAGCCAGGGATGCCAGATTTGCCGCCCCGCTATCGCTCAACGAGAGAATGCCTGCCTGACTCTGTTCCAGCGCGCTGTGCAGGAACCCCACCGAGGCCCAGGAGGACGGCAGCGGCGGCACTTCCTTGGTCATGTAGTTGATGAAGAAGCTGAAGATTCCAGCCTGCGCCGCCACGTAAAAGAACTGGGCGGCCACCGCCAAAACGAAGTGCGGGTGCGACCAGATGGAGTGCGAAACGCCAGGCGCGGCATCGTCCAGGTGGTAGTCGTCTTCCATCTTGATATCGGGCACATTCGCGAAATAGAAAACGGTTGCGATCAGCAGTGAAGCGATAGCCACAGTTACGTAAGGGATGTACAGCGTCTGGCTCCCCGTGCTGTGACCCGCCGCGTCTTTTCCGTAGAAGAACAAGCCGCCGATCGGCGGTCCGATGATCCAGCCCGCGCCATTGCAGGATTGCGCCACGTTGATGCGCGCCGCCGCATACCGCAGAGGACCCAGCACCGTGGTGTACGGGTTGGCGATGGTCTCCAGAAACGTCAAGCCCGTGGCGATCACGCAAACCCCGGCCAGAAAGCCGACAAATGCGGTAGTGGGGGTGACGCTCCCTTCGTGTACCAGAGCATTGATGTGGGTGGCCGGGATGAACCAGAATCCGCCGATCGCCACAATCGTCAGCCCCATAATGATGCCGCGCTTGTACCCCAGTTTGGTGGCCAGCCAGCCCGCCGGTATCGACATCAGGAAGTAGCCCAGATAATGCGCAAACTGCACCCAGGCGGATTGCGACAAGCTCAGGCCCAGTTCCTTCTGGAAATGCTTGTCCATCGTGTCGATCATCCCATTGCAAACGGCCCACAGGAAGAACAGGGAGCAGACCAGGATGAAAGTGAACCGCAGGTTCTGTCCATCCAGGCTGAAGAGGCTTTCTTTATCGTTAACCATGGTGTTTTTGAAGACTCGATTCTACCAACTGGCTGGGCGCCGTGTTCGGCCGATGCAGGAATGGGGAACGCCAGCTGAACACAATTCGAATTTCAACTCCCGATATGGAGGTGAGAATCTTAATCCGTATTGGTGGCACACCCATTCGCACCACGTTATTTCGGGCGAGAAACAAGTCGAAGGTCAGCAGGGCCACCTCGGGCGCATCGGGAGTTTGACCGGCGGCAAGACCGCCGGCGTTACCAGTTCCGTTTGAGCGACTTCAAGAACTCTTTGAAGTCCCTCTAGTTTACCGTCCGTTCCCTGTCCCCGCCATGCGCTATCATTGCTGCATTCATGATGCAGCGGCTTATGCTCCTTGGGCTCGCCGTAGCTGCTTTGCCGGCCTGGCCCCAGGGCTCTGGCACCGTCCGCGGCTCCGTGGTCGATGCCCACGGCGGCGAAGCTCTCGCCAACGTCCAGGTGCAACTCATCGGCGGCGCTTACCGCGCCGTGTCCGACTCCAAAGGCGGGTTCCAGATCCAGGGCGTGGCGCCGGGCGACTACGTCCTCAAGATTTCCACCGTCGGCTACCACCTGGAGAATCATCCTTTCCACCTCGACGCCGGGGAAACCAAAGAGTTCGAAGTGGTGCTCACCCCCGATTCGCTCCGCCAGACCGAGACCGTGGAAGCCCGCACCGACCCCTTCGAGACTTCCCACACCGATAGCCCATCCACGCTCGTGCTGGCCGGCAACGACGTCAAGAATCTCGGCAGCGTCCTGGCCGACGATCCCCTGCGCGCCGTCCAGAACCTTCCCGGCGTCACCTCCAACAACGATTTCGACGCCCGCTTCTCGCTGCGCGGCGCCGATTACAGCCGCATCGGCCTGTACCTGGACAACGTCCTTCTTCACCAGCCCTTTCACATGCTGCAGGGCCAGAACGTCTCCGGCTCCGGCACCGCCTTCAACGGCGACATGGTGGAATCCATGGAGTTGAACGAAGGCGCATATCCCGTCCGCTATGAAGACCGCACCGCCGGCGCCCTGGACGTCGCAACTCGCGAAGGCAGCCGGGACGCCTTCACGTTCCGCGTGGAGGCCAGTGTCTCCAATGCCGGCGTGATGGCCGAAGGCCCCATCGGCAAAAAGAAAAAACGCGGATCCTGGCTGGTGGCCGCGCGCAAGAGCTACCTGCAGTACATTCTGGCTCGCACCTTCCCCGACAATTCTTTCATTTTCGGACTGGAAGACGTGCAGGGGCGCTTCACGTACGACCTCAGCGACAAGAGCAAGCTCACGCTCTACCTGCTGGAGAGCTTCTCCGATATCGACCGCAGCGCCTCCAAAAGTACCCTCGGCATCAACTCGCTCATGACCGGCGGCTACCACTACACCCTGGCCAACCTGGGCTGGCGCTACACCCCCACCGACAAACTGCTGGTCACGACTCACGTTGCCTGGATGCGCGAAAAATGGGACGACGAAAATCCTTCCACTCTCCCGCTCGGCGCCGGGTACTACGGCGAATGGACCGGCAACACCAACGCCACCTGGCTGTGGACCTCGCGCACGCCGCTGGATTTCGGCGTCAGCGTCCGGCAACTTCGCGACGAAGGATACGGCACGCAGTATCAGTCCGCCACCAGCACGCGCATTCTGGATCGCTTCAACGGCAACGGCACGCGCGAAGGCAGCTACCTGCAGCAATCCTTCCTGGCGTGGAACGGCCGCCTGCACCTCACCGCGGGAGCCCGATGGGACCACGAAAATGTCGATCGCGATTCCACCATCTCTCCCCAGGGGTCAGTTTCGCTCATGGTCACTGGGGGCACCCGTCTGCAACTGGGCTGGGGACAGTATGTGCAGTTTCCGGAAGTCTCGGTGCTCACTTCCATTCTGGGAAACCGGTATCTGCCGCCCAGCCGCTCCAACCAGGCCATCGCCGCCGTGGAACAGCGGGTCGGCGCGCGTACCCGCCTGCGCGCCGAATGGTACAACCGTGCCGACCGCGACATGGTGTTCCAGCCGCTGGCCATTCCACGGATGCTCTCTCCCGGCAAATATTTCAGTCCGCCTCTGAACCCGGGATACGTCGATTCCATGCGCGGCTACTCGCGCGGCGCCGAGTTCTTCCTGCAGCGCAGCAGCGCGAACAGCTTCACCGGATGGGTCTCCTACGCTTACGGCCATACCAACTATCACGACAGCGTGCTCGGCAACTGGTTTCCTTCGGATTACGACCAGCGGCACACCTTCAACGCCTACGGCAGCTACCGCGTGAAGCCCACGGTGAACATGAGCCTGCGCTGGAGCTACGGCAGCGCCTTCCCCATTCCCGGCTACCTTTCCGAAGCCGCCGGCGTCTACTACCTGGCGTCGTCACGCAACCAAGTGCGCATGCCCGCCTACCAGCGCACCGATTTTCGCGTCAACAAAGCCTGGACGCGCGATAAATGGAAGTGGACCCTCTACGGCGAAGTGGTCAACCTGACCAACCGCACCAATTATGTGTTCGACAGCCTCAACGGCTACAACAGCAAAACCGGCGTGATCTCCATCACGCTGGATAAGATGTTCCCCATCCTGCCCAGCGTGGGCATTGTCTTCGAGAGATAAACTGGAAGACACTATGCGATACCTTGCTGTCTTGCTGGCCCTCCATTTGCAGCCCGTATCCCCCAGCGTGCCCAATAAACAGCCGCAATTGGCCGCGGCGAATGGCATGGCCGCCCTGGTGTTTGGCAGCGGTGAATCCATCTGGCTGGCCCGCTCCACCGACAACGGCGCCACCTTCACTGCGCCCGCGAAAGTCGCCGGCCTTCCCAAAATGCTCCTGGGCCGCCACCGCGGACCGCGCGTGGCCATCGCTGGCAACACCATCGTAGTCACCGCCATCGCCGGCGATCTGTACTCGTGGCGCTCCACCGACGCTGGCCGTACGTGGTCCGCTGCCATGATCGTGAACGATCAGCCGCAGGCCAGCCGCGAAGGTCTGCACGCCATGGCCGCCGACCCCCAGGGCCACCTCGCGCTGGCATGGCTTGACGATCGTACGCCCGGCGGCAAGCGTCTCTACGGAGCCTTCTCCCACGATGCCGGCGCGCACTGGTCCAAGAATGCGCTGCTGTATGAATCGCCCAGTGGCACCATTTGCCAGTGCTGCGCGCCTTCGCTTGTAGCCCTCGGTGGTGGCGACTTCGCCGTCATGTGGCGCAACGTGGTGGATGGCTCGCGCGATCTCTACACGATGGGGATCCGCGACGGCAAACCTGGCGGCGCACCCGCGAAATCGGGTACCGGGACCTGGAAGCTGGATGCCTGCCCCATGGATGGCGGCGGCCTCGCTGTCCGCAACGGCGGCCTGTTCGCCGCCTGGCGCCGCGATCATGACGTCTATCTCGCCGAGCCCGGCAAGCCGGAAGTGAGACTGGGCTCCGGCATGGACATTGCCATTGCTGTGAATGCCAAAGGCCCCTACGCCATTTGGACTACGCCGCAGGGCATCGAGGCGCACGTGCCCGGCACGGCCTCTCCTCTGCGCATTTCCGAAGCTGGGGCCTTCCCCGCCCTGACCGCGCTGCCCGATGGCGGAGTGCTCGCCGCCTGGGAAGAAAATGGCGCGATCTCGTTATCGAGATCCTTGGGAGGACGAGAGTAGGTCAGCCAGCAATACGTTCCATCGTTTCCGGGCGGCCCCAAGCGCCAGTAACTGGCAGGAACGGCCCGTCACGGGGTTGGGGCCGGGGAAGGATACACGTCGCGCTCCGGATTTGCGGCAATGCACCAGATTGTCAAAGATCGGTAGCGGTGGACGGTGAAAATTGCCCGGGTGGCTCCTCAGGCAGCCCGACGGAAGCCCTGTTTGGCGGCCGGGAACTGCTTTTTGGCGTCGGCCAGACGCAGGTTGTGGGTGACGCAGCGGGCGATTTTGGGGGGAGTGAAAAAGCAAATTGTGGGGGTAGGGCTTCGGGCGGGAAGTCGGTTTCCACGTCGTAGGCTTCTCCCTGGCTGGCAGCGTGTTGCGCGAGGAGGGTGGCCTCTTCGACGGCTTGGTCGAAAGCGGCTTTGCGCTCGGTTTGCAGTTGCTTGAGCATGATCATGTTCCTT
>OKRF01000062.1 GCA_900290315.1 Candidatus Sulfopaludibacter sp. SbA3
GCCTGCAGGTTGTCGGTCAGGCTTTGCCACGATACCGGATTGGTGACCGCGTTTTCCAGATCGGTACGGCTGTAAAACACGCCCCTTTCGGTGGCGACATAGACCGCGCCGGCCGCCCAATCGGCAGCTACGGAATAGGCCGGAGGGAGGAAATTGGGGTCAGGGTCCAGAATGTCCCAGAATTCGCCTCCGTTGGTCGTGCGGAGGACGTGCGACCTGGTACCGCCACTCAAAACCGCCAGCGCTACGTCCTTGCGCGTTCCGCTATCCACCACGATCCTTTCCACCCGCCCGCTGACGTCCGCCGGCAGCGCCGTCTTGCGGAAACTGCGCCCACCATCCTGAGAAACCCAGAGCTGCCCGTCTGCCGTGCCGACATACACGGCGGATCCATCGGCCGACTGGCCGAAAGCTGACACTTCCACCCTGAGTGCGTTCCTGTACTCCTGCATCTGCAAGGCTTCGGCCTGCAGCGTAACGCTAGGCACTTCCAGCCACACTGTGCCCCCCGGTGGCAACTCTACCGCCCCCACTCCTTCCACAAAAGCCCGTGTGCCGGAGGTGCCGTTTTGGGTCGAGAGAATCCGCCGCACCGGCAGGTTGGGAAGGCGCCGGTTCAACCCGGCCCAGGTGAGCCCGCCATCCATCGACCGCCAGACGCCCAACCCGTTCGCCACCACCAGTTGATCCGAATTCGCGCGCGATACCGCCAGATCGCGCGGCCCGGGTCCAATGATCGATGTGCCGTGGAACGACGTGAGGTTCGACCACGACCGGCCACCGTCGTCCGAACGCGAAAGCTGCCGCCCCAGGGCATAGGTACGGTAAGGGTTGGCCGCATCGGCCAGGAATCGCACCGCTCCCGACTCTGGCGAGCGCACCACTCCCGCGGGTTGCAGAGGCTCCGGCGGAGCCACGTCGCCAGATGGGAGCCAAGTATCGAAATCGCTGGTTTGAAAGGTTTTACCGGATGTCGTGCGAGCGTACAGTACGGCCCCGTCGGCGGAGTACCAGACGCGGTCCACGGAACCAGTGGCCGGCGACGCCAGCGCTAGTTGCACTGCCTGTCCACCGATCTTGCGCCAGTCTGGAGACTGCTGCGCCCACCCGGTCAGGCCGAACGCCAAGACCAGAGTCAGAATCGATACTGGGACACGGACTGTTCCTTTATGACACACAATCGGTTCCATTCTAACCTATTTCAACCGTCGAAGTTCGGAACAACTCGCTGAAATCATGTACTTTGTGAGCAAATTTTAATTCCGGCCCGCTATTTGCCTAGCATGTTTGATGCTAGACTTGAGATCGGCCGGTATCGGTCGGGCCGATAGGTATTAGAGTCTGGAAAAAGGTGGTATGTTCCGGCGCTTAACGCTCTTGCGGACCGTGCGGACGCCGCTCTTGGCGGCCCTGGTGGTCGTGTGCCTGGCCTCCCTGCACGCACAGAGGTTGCCACCGCAACCAGTGGCCAAAGTGGTCGACGTCACCGGACAGGTGTCCGTGTTCAATAGCGATGGCGGCATGCAACGACCCGTCTCCACCGGTCTGATTGTGCAACAGACTCAGATTATCGAGACTGGACCCGATGGCTGGGCCAAATTCGAGTATACCGATCACAGCACCTTCGAGATTTTCCCGAAATCGAAAGTCGTGTTCCAGGAACATCCGGCAGATTTTGAGCATCTGCTCAACATCTGGATCGGTCATGTCAAGGTGTGGATCCAGCATGCCCCCGGTCAACCCAATTATAAGAATGTGAACACCCCCACCGCGGTCATCTCGGTGCGCGGTACGGTCTTCTCCATCGATGTCCCGGATGACGATCACACCGTAGTTTCCGTGGAAGAGGGTATAGTGGACGTGCGCAACAGAACGGCGATCAACTACGTGATTCCCCTGCTCCACGCGGGTGAATCCGTCACCGTGATTCGCAATCAGCCCCTGGGCTTGAACGGCATCAATAAGAATGGAGTCCTGGCTCAGGCCATGCGAAGGGCCGAGGACGTCTTCATTCAAATCATGCTGCAGCGCCGCGGCGGCATCGGTCTTCCTGGCGGCGGACCGGTAGGAACCTCCGGCGGGCCACAGGGCGACAAGGGTAAGACTACCGGTACAAGCGGAGGTTCGGCGCCCACGCCGCCCGCCGCGCCGACGCCTCCTCCCGCGCCACCGCCTCCTGGCGGCGGCCACTGAGAATTTACACACCTCCCGCAACACGCAATACCCTGAGGCGGCCCCGTACCACGGAGTCGCCTTTTTCTTTGGCATGCTAGATTGAAATGAGTATGCAATGGGCCCTGCGAGGAATTCTGTTCTGCACCGTGGCGCTCTTTGCCCAGAGCCCGGTCGCGCAGCAGGCGGCGCCGCAGCCGCAAACCGCTGCCGGCATGGAAACACCCTGGGACATCGCGCCGGTTCTGCTGGCCATCAGCGGCCACGCCACGCGCTTGCTGGCCGCGCTGGATCGCTTCGACGCCAACGCCTGGCTGGAAAAGGGAGCGTCCCCCACCTACGCCGAGCAACTGCAGTCCTGCAAGGAACAGGTGAAGGCCGTGGCCGATACCTCCAAAGCTCTGGCGCGGAACCCCGAGCAGCTTGCCGCCTCGCTGGAACTGCTGATCCGCGTACAGGGCCTCGACACCGTACTCGCCTCGCTGGAAGAAGCCATCCGTAAATATCAGGACCCTGCGCGGGCCCAGGATTTGGTGCGAATCGAAGCCGAAAACGGATCCAATCGCGACCGCTTTCAGCAATACCTGATCAGCCTTGCCGCCGATCGGGAACACGCCCTGCAGGTGATGGACAAAGAGGCGCAGCGATGCCGCGGCCTGCTGGCCTTACCTCCGCCTAAAACAGGAAAGAAGAAATAGATCTGTTATGCCTTTCACTTGCAGCATCTGCGAAGAGGAGTCCGCGCACATCTGCGTTCGTTGCACCAAGGACGCTTGCGACAATCATCTCTGCGAGCGCTGCCATCGTTGCAGCGATTGCTGCGAATGCGAAGTGACGCTGTCGGAGCCGGTGCGCGAGCCGGTGCGTTCGGTAATCCACAAGCCGGAGCCGGAGTTGGAAGTCGAGCCCGCGGTGGAGCCGGAGCCCGAGCCCGAGCCTCTGGAGCCCTAGAACCGCAAACCGGTGCCAGTCGGCATTTGAGGCGAAGCCGGTAGCCGTGTATTACAGTTCCGCCCATTCTCTTCAGCTTTCGACGATTCGTAGGATAAGCTTTAGCTTGTCCAGCCGGCCGCGGTTGCAGCCATCTGCCCCGTGGGACAGACGATCGTCTTGTGTCGTCTGTCTTCTTCAGGCTATGCGGGCATTTTCGAGAGAGGCTCCTTTGTGCCTCTCTCTCCAAAATCCTGAGCCGCCGGGGGCTCATGAAATTGCCGGTCCCGACCGATATATGTAGTGATGCAGATCAATACCGACCTTGGCGCCGGTGTCTTGACGATCTCCGGGGCGGCGGCAATCATCGACGTAGCGGAGCTTCGGGATGCGTTGCGCGGTTTCATTGGTGAGGTCCCGCGGCCGGTCCTCGACCTGTCGCAGGTGGACACCTGTGATACAGCAGTTCTCCAACTCCTCTGGGCGGCCCGCAAGACCGCGGAGAACTCCGATAAACACCTGAAACTGACCGGAATATCTGAAACCGTTCAGGCTGCGGCGGCAGTCCTGGGGCTGGATTTCGAAGAGGGCCCGGAAGACGGCGCCCAACCGCAGAGAGGGGATCACGCAGGTGCCATACTCGCCCATTGAGACCTTTCTGCAGGAGGCCGAGGAACTCCTGTCCGGAATTGAACAAGCGGCACTGTTGTTAGGCAATGGTGAACCGGCGGAAGGAACGATTGACGAGCTTTTCCGCGCCTTTCACACCATCAAAGGTTCGGGAGCGATGTGCGGACTGGAGAGCGTCTCCGGCTTTACCCACCACGTGGAAGGATTGCTCGAACGGGTGCGCGGCGGAGCGGTTGCGGCGTCCCCGGCGCTGGGCGAGCTGATGCTGAAAGCCAGGGATCACATCAAGATTCTTCTGCAAGCGGAACAAGGCGGCGGAGCGCCCCTCCCGGGATCCAGCGAGAAGCTGATCGCCGACGTCGCACAGTTCGCGAACCCGGCGCCGCAGGAAGCCTGGCTGATCCGTTTCCATCCCAATCCCGCTCTGCTGAGGCTCGGAGGCAACCCGATTGCGCTCTTCAGGGAACTTGCCGAGCTGGGCCCCTGCGAAGTGACCGCCCATACCGACTCCGTCCCTGCCTTGGACGCCTTTCGGCCGGACCAGTGCTACCTGTGGTGGACGATCACCCTCCGGGGCGTCTGCAACCGGAATGCCGTCCAGGATGTGTTCCTGTTTGTCGAAGATGACAGCGAACTCGAAATCGAGCGGATTGAGAGCGCGCCCACCAAGGCGCCCGCCAAGGATCCGCCGAATCGTACCAGCGGTTCGACCCCTGTGGTGGACGGCGCCGTCCCCACATCCGGGAACCCACCCATTTCAGCGGCCGCACCGCAGCGCTCCGCTCTGCCAAAAGAGTCGACCGTGAGGGTGCCGTCAGACCGGCTCGACCGGCTCGTGAACCTGGTGGGTGAACTGGTGATGAACCAGTCCCGCCTGGCCCAGGTGGCGTCGCAGGCCGGAGCAGCGGAGTTCGTCAATCCGGTGCAGGAACTGGAGCGCCTGGTGGCGCAATTGCGCGAAGACGTGCTGGGCATTCGAATGCTGCCCATAGGCACCCTGTTCGGCCGTTTCCGGCGGCTGGTCCATGACCTCTCGACGGAACTGGGAAAAGAGGTCGACCTGATTACCGAGGGCTCCGAGACCGAACTGGACAAGAGCATCCTGGACCAACTCGGCGAGCCCATGGTGCACCTTTTGCGAAACTCCGTCGACCACGGCATCGAGCCTGCCAGGGAACGCGTAGCGCAAGGCAAACCGCGCCGCGGCACGGTGCGGCTGTCCGCCGTCCATGCGGGATCCGACGTGGTCGTCCACATCGCCGATGACGGGCGCGGAATGAACCGCGCGGCCATCCGCGCCAGGGCAACGGAAAAGCAGCTCATTCCGGCGGGCGCCGATCTCACCGACAAAGAGATTCTCAATCTCATTCTGCTGCCGGGCTTTTCCACGGCGCGGAAAGTCACCAACGTGTCCGGCCGGGGAGTCGGGATGGACGTGGTAAAACGGCAAATCGACGCTCTCCGCGGCTCCCTGACGTTGTCTACGGAAGAGGGCCGGGGGAGCAAGCTATCGATCGCGCTGCCTTTGACCCTGGCGATCATCGATGGGTTGCTGGTGCAGGTTGGCTGCGACCGTTTCGTGATTCCCATGGCGGCGATCTCGGAGAACATGGAACTGCTGCGCGCCGAGCGCGAACGCCAGAACGGCCGAAATCTCGTCGCGGTTCGCGGGGAGCCCGTACCGTACATCGATCTACGCACGACCTTCGGCATCGAAGGTGCCGCGCCGCAGATCGAGAAGATCGTGATCGTGCGGCACGAAGGTCAATCCGTGGGACTGGTGGTGGACCGCGTCCTGGGTACGCACCAGACTGTGATCCAATCGCTGGGCAGATTCCTGCGGAACATCCATGTGGTTTCCGGCGCCACGATCATGGGCGACGGATGCGTGGCGTTGATCCTCGATATCGCGGCGGTGGTGCGCTTCGCCGGGAGCGAATGTAGGGAGACCTGAAAGAGAATGCAAATGAAGAATTGGAATGTCGGAATGCGCATTGCGGCCGGGTTTGCGGCGGTAATTGCCATAGCCACAGCGCTCGGATTGTTCGCCTACAGCAAGACAGGCGGAATTGAAAGGGATTCCACCGAGGCGGTCGTCCGCGCTCTGCCCAAGGTCTACATGGCCGGCCAGTTGCAAAAAAACGTGCAGGCCGTGTTCTCTCTGGCGCTGCAGCATGCCGCATCTCAGGACAAGCAGGAAAAGGCTCAACTCGACGCCGAGATCCAGGCGCTACGCGCGGCCAACACCGGGTTGGTTTCGGAATTCGAGAAGTTGGTCTTGACGGAAAGAGGGCGGGCCTTGTTAGACGCCTTAAGAACCGCGGGGGCGGGATTCTGGACATCAGCCGATGAAGTGTTGCGGATCAGCCGGACCGGAACCGAGAGTACCAGCCGGCATGCGCTCGACATGGCAAGGACTCAGTTGGGGACCCTGCAGAGGAAGTATGCGGAAGCGGCGAGCGATCTCGTGGTCTATAACAAGTCCACGGCCGACAGGGACGGGGCATCGATCCAGGCTTCCGTCTCCAGCACGCGCGAGGGAGTCCTGGCAGGCATCGGCGCGGCCCTGGTCGCGGCGGTCTTTATCGCGCTCTTCGTGACCAGAAGCATCGCCCGGCCGCTCGGCATAGCTGTTGGAGTGGTGGAACAGGTGGCCCAGGGTGACCTCTCCCACCAGGCGGAAGTGACGTCCACCGACGAACTGGGCCGCCTGCTCAAGGCCATGAACGGCATGGTGCACAGCCTGAAAGGCGCCGCTGAGGTGGCCAGTAGGATTTCGGCAGGCGATCTCACCGTGCAGGCCAAGGCACTTTCCGAAAAGGATCTGCTCGGCCAGGCGTTGGTGAAGATGCTGGAGAACCTGCGCCATACGGTGGCTGAGGTTGCGTCTGC
The DNA here is from genome assembly GCA_900290315.1 of Candidatus Sulfopaludibacter sp. SbA3. Classification (GTDB taxonomy): domain Bacteria; phylum Acidobacteriota; class Terriglobia; order Bryobacterales; family Bryobacteraceae; genus Sulfopaludibacter. Next base: position 6,625 of record OKRF01000062.1, read on the forward strand.
GGCCGCCAACGTTGCCACGGGCAGCGAAGAAATGAGTTCCACCGCCCAGCAACTGTCGCAAGGCTCCACTGAGCAGTCCGCCGCAGCCGAGGAGAGCACGGCTTCCATGGAACAGATGGCCTCCAGTGTCCAGCAGAACGCCGACAACGCTCGCCAGACCGACAAGATCGCCTCCAAAGCCGCGGAGGACGCACGCTCCAGCGGGGAGGCGGTAGTGCGCACGGTGACAGCCATGAAAGAGGTGGCGGAGAAGATTGGCATCATCGAAGAAATCGCGCGCAAGACGGACCTGTTGGCGTTGAATGCCGCCGTGGAAGCCGCTCGCGCCGGAGAACATGGCAAGGGTTTCGCGGTGGTGGCGTCGGAAGTGCGCAAACTGGCCGAACGCAGCCAGACGGCGGCGGCCGAAATCAGCCGCCTCACGATCGACGGCGTGCAGACCGCCGAAGGAGCCGGGCAACTATTGGGCAAACTGGTTCCCGATATTCAGAAAACGGCGGAACTGGTACGCGAAATTGCGGCGGCGAGCGTGGAACAGAACACTGGCGCAGCGCAGGTGAATAAAGCGATCCAGCAACTCGACCAGGTGATCCAGCAGAATACGGCCGCCTCCGAGGAAATGGCATCCACGGCGGAGGAATTGTCCAGCCAGGCGGAAATACTGCAATCCACCATTGCCTTCTTCAAGACTGGCGAGGCGCAGCGCGCGCGGGCTCCGCGGAGCAGCAGAGCTGTTCCGGGCCGGACCGCCCATCCAGGCGGCCCGGGCAATGGGGTCTCCGCTCTGTCACAGATGCAGCGTGCCGTCGCCGCCGGACCGAGCATCGATCTGGATACCCATCACGGCAGCGCCGACTCCCGCGACAAGGAGTTTATCTCGTATTAGGGACTAGGTTGCTAAGCGAACGAGGAACGCACATGAAGAATTGGAATGTCGGAACAAGAATTGCCTCAGGGTTTGCGGCAGTGATTGCTATTGCGATGGCACTCGGTTTGTTTGCCTACAGCAAAGCGGGGGGGATTGAAAAGAACTCCAATGAAATGGCGGCGAGTTCGCTGCCAGGGGTGTATTTGATCAGCCAGGTAGAGAACGGGATCCTGAAGGAGTTCGCCCTGATCCTGCAACATGTGGGATCTACCGATAAGCGTGAGATGGATCGGTTGGACGCCGACATGAACGACTTGCGCACGCGCAATCGCAGCCATCGCGACGACTATCAGAAAGTGATGTCGACCGACCGGGAGCGGGCGCTCTTCGACGCCTTGATGGCCGCGCGCAACGACTATGCCGCGGCGTGCGACGAAGCCATGAAACTCAGCCAGGCCGGGAACGCACAGACAAAGAAGGAAGCGGCGGACCTGGTGACCAATAAGGTCAGGCCGTTCGAGGGCAAATACCTGGAAGCAGCGGCGAACCTGGTGGCTGCCAGCAAGTCTGCCGCGGATGCGCAAGCGCAAAAGGTTCAGGAAGCCGTGGCGAGCACCCGCTTCGGAGTTCTGCTCGGTCTCGGCGCGGCTCTGCTGTTCGCCGCGGGAATCTCGTTGTTCATTGTGCGCAGCATTACCCACCCGTTAGCGGCGGCGGTCGGTCTCGTGGACCGGGTAGCCGTGGGAGACCTCTCGCGCCGGGTGGAAGCCACTTCCAGGGATGAGTTGGGCCGCATGCTGGCGGCCATGAACGGAATGGTGGACAACCTCAAGAGCACGGCGGAGATCGCGGACAGGATCTCGAAAGGGGACCTGGGCGCCCAGCCACGGGCCCTTTCGCAAAACGACGCATTAGGCCACGCGCTGATTGAAATGGTGGCGAGTCTGAAAGCGGCGGCGCAGGTTGCCACCCGTATTTCGGAGGGCGATTTGACAGTGCAGGCACAGGCGCGATCGGGTGAGGATCTCCTGGGCCAGGCGTTGGTGAGAATGCTGGAAAACCTGCGGCGCACAGTGGCCGGAGTTGCTTCGGCGGCCGACAACGTTGCCAGTGGAAGCGAGGAGATGAGTTCCACCGCCCAGCAACTTTCCCAGGGATCCACCGAACAGGCCGCCGCGGCCGAGGAGAGTACCGCTTCCATGGAACAGATGGCCGCGAGCGTCCAGCAGAATGCCGACAACGCACGCCAAACCGATAAAATAGCTTCCAAAGCGGCGGAAGACGCGCACTCCGGCGGAGCGGCGGTGGTGCGCACCGTGACCGCCATGAGACAAGTGGCGGAGAAAATCAGCATCATCGAAGAGATCGCGCGCAAGACGGACCTGCTGGCGTTGAATGCGGCGGTAGAAGCCGCCAGAGCCGGAGAACATGGCAAAGGTTTTGCCGTGGTGGCGTCGGAAGTGCGCAAACTGGCCGAACGCAGTCAGACGGCGGCGGCTGAAATCAGCCGCCTGACGATCGACGGGGTGCAGACCGCCGAAGGGGCCGGGCAACTATTGGGCAGACTGGTTCCCGACATTCAGAAGACCGCGGAACTGGTGCGCGAAATTGCGGCGGCGAGCGTGGAACAGAGCACCGGCGCCGCGCAGGTGAATAAGGCCATCCAGCAACTCGACCAGGTGATCCAGCAGAATACGGCGGCCTCTGAGGAAATGGCATCCACGGCCGAAGAGTTGTCCAGCCAGGCGGAAGTTCTGCAATCCACCATCGCCTTCTTCAAAACCGGTGAGGCGAAGCGGATTTCGGCCCCTCAGAGGAAAAGGGCAGTTCGGAGCCATTCACCCGGCGTGTCTGCCAGACCGGTAGACCCGCGGCACGCGACGTCTGCCCTGGCACAAATGCAGCGCGCCGTCACCGCCAGCGGACCGAGCATCGATCTGGATGCCAATAACGGCACTGCCGACTCTCGCGACCAGGACTTCACGTCGTATCAACAATAAGGCTGGTGAATAAGGAACGAATATGAAGGACTTAAGGATTGGAACACGCATCGCGGCAGGTTTTGCCGCGGTGATCGCAATCGCCATGGCGCTCGCCCTGTTCGCCTATAGCAAGTTAGGAGGGATCGAGGCCAACTCGACTACGATGGCGACAAATGCGCTTCCCGGTGTTTATCTCATCGGCCAGGTAGAGAACGGCATTCGGAAAGAGTTCACCCTGCTTCTGCAACACATCTGCTCGACCGATAAGAGCGAACAGGGGCGGCTGGAGGCGGAGGTCAGCGGCTCACGCACTCGCAATCGCGGCCTTCGTGACGACTATCAAAAGTTGATTTCTACCGAACAGGAGCGCTCTCTCTTCGATACCCTGATGGCCGCCCGCAACGATTATGTCGCTGCGTCCGATGAAGCTTTGAAACTCAGCCAGGCCGCAACGCCACAAGCCAAAAAGCAGGCGATGGACCTGGTGAATAACCGGGTCAAATCCGTCGAAGATAAGTACCTGGCCGCAGCGGACAGTCTGGTCTCGGCGAGCAAGTCGTCCGCCGATGCCCAAGCACAGAAGGTGCAGGAGGGGGTCAAGAGCGCTCGCTTCGGCGTCCTGCTCGGTCTGTGTTCGGCTCTCCTGTTTGCCGTTGGTATCTCGTGGTTTATCATTCGTACCATCACCCGTCCGCTGGCAGTAGCCGTCAGACTTGTCGACCAGGTGGCTCTGGGAGACCTCACGCACAAAGTAGATGTGACGTCCGCCGACGAACTAGGCCGCATGCTGACGGCCATGAACGGAATGGTGGACAATCTCAAAGGCACGGTAGCTGTCGCCGATAAGATCTCGCGGGGTGATTTGAGTACCCAGCCCCGGGTGCTCTCGGAAAAAGACGCTCTGGGACACGCGCTGGTTGGCATGGTGGCAAATCTGAAAGCGGCGGCTCAGGTTGCAGTCCGCATTTCGGAGGGTGACCTGGAGGTGCAGGTGCAGGCCGGCTCGGCCGAGGATGTCCTCGGCCAGGCGCTGATCGCCATGGTGCAGAACTTGAAGAGTGCCGCCCATGTAGCAACCCGAATCTCAGAAGGCGACCTTACCGTGCAGGCCAGAGCACTTTCCGAGAAGGATCTGCTCGGCCAGGCGTTGGTGAGAATGCTGGAAAACTTGCGCCATACGGTAGCGGAAGTCGCTTCCGCGGCGGCCAGCGTTGCCACGGGCAGCGAAGAAATGAGTTCTACCGCCCAGCAACTCTCCCAAGGCTCCACCGAACAGGCTGCCGCAGCCGAGGAGAGTACTGCTTCCATGGAACAGATGGCCTCCAGCGTCCAGCAGAACGCCGACAACGCTCGCCAGACCGACAAGATCGCCTCCAAGGCCGCGGAAGACGCGCGTTCCGGTGGCGAGGCGGTGGTGCGCACGGTGACAGCCATGAAACAGGTGGCGGAGAAGATTGGCATCATCGAAGAAATCGCGCGCAAAACGGACCTGCTGGCCTTGAATGCGGCGGTAGAAGCCGCCAGAGCCGGAGAACATGGCAAAGGTTTTGCCGTGGTGGCGTCGGAAGTGCGCAAACTGGCTGAACGCAGTCAGACGGCGGCGGCTGAAATCAGCCGCCTGACGATCGGTGGCGTGCAGACCGCCGAGGGGGCCGGGCAACTATTGGGCAGACTGGTTCCCGACATTCAGAAGACGGCGGAACTGGTGCGCGAAATTGCGGCGGCGAGCGCGGAACAGAGCACCGGCGCCGCGCAGGTGAATAAGGCCATCCAGCAACTCGACCAGGTGATCCAGCAGAATACGGCG
>OKRF01000353.1 GCA_900290315.1 Candidatus Sulfopaludibacter sp. SbA3
TTCACATTCCCCTTCAGCAACTTTCGGACTATCATAGGGTTAGAACAGGATATAGAGGTCCTATAGTGCGTAAACTATTGATCCTGGGGATGCTGGCCGCGGCGCTGACGGGCGCGGAGAAACCGACTTTATTTGAAAGCCCGGACGCAGCGATGCCCCAGGGCAAAATCGACGACCTCGTTTTCGCCCAGTGGAAGCGGCTGTCCATTCAGCCCGCCCGCCTGTGTTCCGACGCCGTGTTTGTCCGCCGCGCCTATCTGGACACGATCGGCACCCTGCCCACCGCGGAGGAAGCCGCTTCCTTCCTGGCCGATACGGGTGCCTCCAAACGTTCCGCCCTCATCGACCGGCTGCTGGAACGCGATGAATTTGCCGAATACTGGGCCATGAAATGGAGCGACCTGCTCCGCATCAAGGCCGAATTTCCCATCAATCTGTGGCCCAACGCCGCTCAGGCCTACTACAATTGGGTTCGTTCCGCGCTGCGCGCCAACCAGCCCTACGACCAGTTCGCGCGCGAGCTCCTCACCGCCAGCGGCAGCAATTTCCGCGTCGCCCCCGTCAACTTCTACCGCGCCATGCAAAATAAGGAGCCCCGGGGCATCGCGCAGACCGTGGCCCTCACTTTCCTGGGCTCGCGCTTCGAAAAATGGCCCGCGGACCGGCAAGCCGGCATGGCCGCCTTCTTCTCCCACGTCGGCTACAAAGAGACCGGGGAATGGAAGGAAGAGATAGTCTACTTCGACCCGGCCAGGAAGACCGAGCCCAACGCCGCGCCGCCGTCTTTTCCCGATGGCACACCCGCCCGCATTGCTGCCGGCCAGGATCCCCGCGAGGTCTTCGCCGCCTGGCTGGTGGCGCCCGGCAACCCCTGGTTCGCCCGCGCCATCGTCAACCGCATCTGGTACTGGCTGCTGGGCCGCGGCATCGTGCAGGAACCCGATGACTTCCGCGCCGATAATCCCCCGGAGAATCCCGAACTGCTGGCGTACCTGACACAGGAACTGGTGGCGTCGCACTACGATCTCAAGCAAGTCTACAGCCTGATTCTGCACTCCTCCACGTGGCAGCTCTCTTCCATTCCGCGCGCCGAGCCCGCTCTCGCCGCGGCCCACTTCGCCAGCTATCCCCTGCGCCGCCTGGATGCCGAGGTGCTGATCGATGCCCTGAATCAGGTGACCGGCACCAGCGAGACCTACACCAGCGCCATCCCGGAGCCCTACACCTTCATGCCGGACTTCCAGCGCGCCATCGCGCTACCCGATGGCAGCATCAGCAGCAGCTTTCTGGAAGAGTTCGGCCGCCCGCCGCGCGATACCGGCACGGAACTGGAGCGCAACAGCCACATCACCGACTCCCAGCGCCTCCACATGCTCAACTCCAGCCACGTGCAGCGCAAGATTCAGCAGAGTCCCAGGCTGCAGGCGATGATGCGCGACATCCGCAATCCGCAGGAGCTGGTGAAGCAGGTGTACCTGACGATTCTTTCCCGGCCGCCCAGCGATGAGGAATGGAAACTGGTGGCGGCCCATTCGCAAAATGGTAACGCCCGCGGACAGGCTGCCGTCGTCGACCTGGTGTGGGCCCTGTTCAACAGCACGGAGTTTCTGTACCGGCATTAAGGAGGAATTGAAAATGCGTATGCTACCGATCACCCGGCGTGAAGCGTTTAGGGAAGGCCTGTTCAGCGCGGCTGGCCTGATGCTGGGCGCGAAGCTGGGCGGCGCGCAGACTCCCGCCGCTGTTCCCGCGGCGGGCAAAGCCAAGTCTGTGATCCAGATCTGGATGTGGGGGGGGCCCGCTCACCTGGACACGTTCGACCCCAAGCCGGAAGCCGGCAACGATTATTGCGGTCCCCTCAACAGCCCCATCGAAACCAACGTCAAGGGCATGCGCATCGCCGAACTGCTGCCGCTCCTGGCCAAGCAGGCCGACAAGTATTCGCTCATCCGCAGCATGACCCACGGGGTGAACGCCCACGAGACGGCCTCTTACACCATGCAGACCGGCCGCGTCTCCGGCGGGCACGATGTCTACCCCAGCGTGGGCGCGGTCGTTTCGCTCTTCAAGGGATATAACGCCGGATACAAGGGCCTCATCCCGCCCTACATCGTCTTGACGCAGCCGCAGGGCCGCTTCAGCGAAGCCGGATTCCTGGGGTCGCGCTACAAGCCGTTCGCCACCGGCGGCGACCCCGCGCAGCCGCGTTTCGCGGTGGAAGGCGTGGTGGCGCAGGGCATCAATGATCAGCGCCAACGCGATCGCCGCACCTACCTGCACCAGATGGACACCTTGGGTCAGGCCATGCAGGGCAGCCCGGAAGTCGCCGCTATGGACGATGCGGAAAAGCAGGCGTACGAGCTGATTCTGGGCGATGCCGGCAAAGTCTTCGACCTCTCGCAGGAGAAGGACGACCTGCGTGACCTGTACGGGCGCACCACCTTCGGCCAATCGTGCCTGGTGGCGCGGCGCCTGGTGGAGCGCGGCGTTCCCTACATCACCATCAACTATCAAGGCGGCTGGGACACCCACAAGCAGAACTTCCAGGTGATGCGCCAGCGCCTGCCGCAGATGGACAAAGGGCTGGCCACCTTGTTGCAGGATCTGTCTAATCGCGGCCTCCTCGACAGCACCGTCGTCTGGTGGAACGGCGAATTCGGGCGGACTCCCAAAGTGGATTGGGGCGCGCCGTGGAACGGCGGCCGCGGCCACTGGGGCGCCGCTTTCAGCGCCCTGCTGGCGGGCGGCGGATTCAAAGGCGGGCAAATCGTCGGAGCGACCGATGCGCGCGGGGAAGAAGTGAAATCGCGCCCCGTATATCCCGCCGACCTGATCGGCA
>OKRF01000484.1:0-1639 GCA_900290315.1 Candidatus Sulfopaludibacter sp. SbA3
ACGGCGAGCGAAGCGAGCCGCGGCACAGCCCCGGCCCCTGACAACCGGCCCCCGTTTTTCGACCCTGTTGGGATGGGCGTTCCGCCCGGGAAACTTCATGAAAAACCGGTAACGCCGGCGGTCTCGCCGCCGGTTGTACTCGCCGGCCAGCGACAAGATCGCCGACGTTACCCAGTCGGTTGACCGTTTTTTCGACCCTTCCTCAGTGTCTCTCCGGTAGGTTTTGTTTTTGGCCGGATTACGTTCACACGTTTCGCGGATTTTTTTGGCGTTGATTCCAAACGGCTTCTGTTTTTTCAAGGCCGGAACCCGGGTGACCGCCTGCTATAACAATCGTGGGTGGAGATGTCGCGCATGCAAACCGTGGAAGAGTCCCGAAAAAAGATTCTGGTGGTGGAAGACGAAGGGCTGATCGCCGATGACATTCGGCGCCGGCTGGAACGCCTTGGCTATTCGGTGCCGGCGACCGCAAGTTCCGGCGAAGAAGCCATCCAACTGGCCCGGTCGCAGTGCTTCGACCTGGTGCTCATGGATATTCGCTTGAAAGGGCAGATGGATGGGATCGCCGCCGCGCAGCAACTCCGCAACGATCTGCGGTCGCCTGTCGTGTACCTGACAGCGCATGCCGACCAGGACACGGTAAACCGCGCTACCATCACGGAGCCGTTCGGCTACATCCTCAAACCGATTGCCGACGGAAACCTCCGCAGCACCGTGCAGATCGCCCTCTACAAACATGAGATGGAGCGGCGTCTGCGCACCAGCGAGGCGTGGCTGTCCACAACCTTGCGCAGTATCGGCGACGGCATCGTCGCGACCGATGCCAACGGCGACATCGTGTTCATGAACGCGGTGGCCGAGCGCCTCACCGGCTGGACTGCTTCCGATGCCAGCGCACGCGCGCTCATGGAGGTGCTCAGCCTCCGCGACGAGCTCTCCTACGAGCCGGCGCGTAACCCCGTATTCGATCTCGCCCCCGAGGAGTCCCGCGCTTACACCCTGGTCTCCCGCAATGGCGCCGGTGTTCCGGTGGAAGCTGAATGTTTCGAGAACTGCGACGCGCTGGAATTGCTCGGCGCCATCGTCGTGCTCCGCGATATCCGCGCCCGCAGGGAATGGGAAGGCCAACTGATCCAGTCCCAGAGAATGGACGCAATCGCGGCGCTCGCGGGCGGCATGGCCGGCCATTTCAACGCCCAACTCACCGCTATTCTGGCGCAGGTGGACGATCTCTACACGCGCCTTTCCGGCGAGGAGCGCGAGTTGTCCGGCGTGATCCGTCAATCCGCGTCGCGCGCCGCTGGTCTAGGCGGCCAGTTATCGGCCCTGAGCCGCCGTGACCCGTTGCTTTCCGAAACCATTAACGTGAATGAGGCCATTGGCGATCTCCAGGATTCGTTATCCCTCTGTTTGGGCCGCGGCATCACGCTGGAGACGATGTTGGGCTCCCATGCAGCCTTCATCCGGGCCGACCGGAACCGCTTCCAGCAGGTTCTGATCAATCTCGCCTTGCATGCGCGAGACGCCATGCCGGACGGCGGCGCGTTGCGCATCGAGACTTCCATTCTGGATCTCGATGCCGGCGATCCGGCCTACCGCCGCTACCGCAATCGGTGGTATGCCCGTCTGCGCTTCACGG
>OKRF01000484.1:1647-11811 GCA_900290315.1 Candidatus Sulfopaludibacter sp. SbA3
CCGGCGATCCGGCCTACCGCCGCTACCGCAATCGGTGGTATGCCCGTCTGCGCTTCACGGATACCAGCCCCGGAATCGATGCAGCCAGCCTGGCCGGAGTTTTCGAACCCTCGTTCTCCGTCCCTGCCGGCGGCGCCGGAAGCCACTTCGGACTGTCCATCGCCCATAGCATCGTAGTTCAGGGCGGAGGTCACGTCACGGCTTCCAGCGCGATCGGGAAAGGTACCACATTCGAAATCCTCTGGCCATGCATCGGAACGTACCAGGGCGTGGTCGGACTCATCGGGCGATTTCATCAGGATGATCCGATTCCCGCCGTCTTTCTGGTAGAGGAGGAGGACGCGCTCCGCCGTTCCATGAGGTGCTGCCTGGAGCAGGAGGGGTACCAGGTGCTGGAGGCCAAGACTGCCACTCATGCCGACCTGGTGGCTGCGGCGTTTCGCCAGCCCATTGCCGTCCTGGTCTCGGAGTTCGGCGCCGGGCAACCGCCGGAGCGCCTCCATGTGTCCGCAACCCTCCACCTTTCCGGCTACCGTCATGATCGTCTGCCACCGGACGTCGACGTTCTGCGCAAGCCGTTCCCCATGATCGAATTCCGCCGCCGCGTTCGCGCCTTGCTCGAGCGGGCCGCTACCCCGCCCGTGGGAATCGTGCCATGACGGTCAAGAGATTGTCCCCCTTCCCCGGCTTCAGCGCCGCTGTTCTTCTTGCCGCCGCTGCGCAACTTGCGCGCATCCCCATAGATCCGCCAACTCTGATCCCTAACATCACCTATGTGCCGTTCATCCTGTTGGCTGCTTACCTGGGTGGCGTCGCGCCGGGGTTGCTCACTACTGCCATCTGCGTGCTGGAATCGTTGTACTTTGCTATCGAGCCGCTGGGGACCTTTCGGGTGGCAGATCGGCAGCGCCTGGAGGGGATTGCGGCCCTGCTGCTGACCGGTCTGACTGCCAGCATCCTGTTCGAACGGCTGCGTGTCGCCGAAGACCGCGCGGCCGCCGCCAATGCCGAACTCTCGACCATTCAGTCCAACTCTCCCGTGGCTCTCCTCCTTGTGGATGCGCAACTCAAGGTGCAGCAAAAAGCCAACGGAGCCGCGGCGCGGCTGGGCTCGCGGAACGCGATGGAACTGCAGGGGCTCTCCCCCGGTGTGGCGCTGGGCTGTTCGAAGGCCCGCAAAGATCCCGAAGGGTGCGGCCGCGGGGCTTCCTGCATGCCTTGCGCCATCCGCCAGGCAGCGGCTGATACGCTCCGCAACGGCATCTGCCATCGTGGTATCGAAGCTTGGGTGCCGCCTCTGCCATCGGGCAAACCAGCGTCTCGCTACCTGCTGATCTCTACCGCGCCGGTGGATCTCGACGGCACAAAAGCGCTGATCTGCGTCCAAGACATCACGGAGCGGAAACAGGCCGAGGAATCCTTGCAGGAGATCCTGCACGAACTGGAAAAAGCGTTGGTCGAAAAGACCGTCCTGTTGAAGGAGATTCACCATCGCGTCAAAAACAACTTGGCGGTGATTTCCAGCCTCCTCAGTATGCGAGCTGACGCCACCGAAACCCCCGAAGTGCGGTTGGCGCTGGAGGATAGCCAGCAGCGCGTCCGCTCCATCGCCCTCATTCACGAGCACCTCTACGGCAGCGAGCACCTCGATCGCATCGATTTTGCCGATTACGCCCGCCAGTTAGTCCATGAGTTGCATGCCGCATTCGCCGCGGATCCGCCCCGTGTTTCGGTTCATATTCAGGCGGCGCCCATCGCACTGGGCGTGCATCGCGCGGTCCCCTGCGCGCTCATCCTCAACGAATTGCTGATGAATGTGTTCAAGCACGCCTTCCCCGAAGGCCGTACCGGGGAAGTCCACATTTCGTTCGGCGAATGTGAACCCGGTGTCCTGGAACTCGCCGTCGCAGACAACGGAGTGGGCTGTTCCGTCTCGGCCGCCCGCTGTGGTTTCAAGTCGCTCGGTCTGCGAATCGTGGAAATCCTCGCGAAACAATTGGACGGCACCCTCAATCGCGAAACCACCCACGGAACGCGGGTAGTTCTTCGTTTCAACGAACATCCCGTTCCTGGTAACGCCGGCGCTCTTGCCGCCGGTGGTGTTGGCTAATCGCTAACTCCCAACCCCCGCCTGCTACAATCCCTGTTGCATGTTCCGTAAGGTCCTGATTGCCAACCGTGGTGAGATCGCCGTTCGCGTGACGCGCACTCTGCGCGAAATGGGCATCGGCCGTTCGCGTGACGCGCACTCTGCGCGAAATGGGCATCGCTGCCGTGGCTGTCTATTCCGACGCCGACCGCACCTCTTTGCATGTCCGCATGGCCGATGAAGCCGCGTACGTGGGCCCATCCGCTTCCGCGGAAAGCTATCTGCGCATCGACCGGATCCTCGACGCCGCCCGGAAGCACGGCGCCGAAGCGATTCACCCCGGTTACGGCTTCCTCAGCGAGAATGCCGATTTCGCCGCCGCCTGTGAGGATGCGGGCCTGGTCTTCATCGGCCCCTCCGCGGCCGCTATAAGAGCCATGGGCTCCAAAACCGCGGCCCGCCAGGTAGCCATCGCGGGCGGCGCGCCGGTGGTGCCCGGCACCGATCACGGCGTCACCGCCGGGGAAGCCGGCGAGTTCGCGCGCACGCACGGCTACCCCATTCTGTTGAAGGCCGTCGCGGGCGGCGGCGGCAAGGGCATGCGCCGCGTGGACTCTCCCTCGGAGTTAGAATCGGCCTTCCGCAACGCCGCCAGCGAAGCCGAGCGATCCTTTCGCAATGCCGAGATCTACGTCGAGAAGCTGATCGCCCGGCCCCGCCACATCGAGATTCAACTTCTGGGCGACCAGCACGGCAACATGGTGCACCTGGGCGAGCGCGAATGTTCCATTCAGCGGCGGCACCAGAAGGTGATGGAAGAGTGCCCGTCGCCTCTGGTGGCCCTGCATCCCGAGATGCGCCACGCTATGGGTGAAGCGGCTATTCGAGCCGCGCGCGCGGCTGGCTACTACAACGCCGGCACGGTCGAATTCCTGGTGGACCAGGATCGCCGTTTCTACTTCCTGGAAATGAATACGCGCCTGCAAGTCGAGCATCCCGTCACCGAGTTGGTCACCGGGCTGGACCTGGTGAAATTGCAGGTGGAGATCGCCGCAGGCGCGCGCTTGCCCTTCACCCAGGAAGAGGTGACCTGGCGAGGCTCCGCCATCGAATGCCGCATTTATGCGGAGGACCCGTACAACGATTTTCTTCCCTTCCCCGGCAAACTCACGCGGCTCACACGGCCGCTCGGGCCGGGTATTCGCCTGGATGCTTGCGTGTACGATGGTTGGACCGTCCCCATGGAGTATGATCCCCTGCTCGCCAAACTGGCCGTGTGGGCCGCCACTCGCGAAGATGCTACCGGGCGCATGATCCGCGCGCTGCGTGAATACGACGTGGGCGGCATTCGCACCAACCTCGGCTTCTTCCGCCAGATCCTGGAAGACGCGGAGTTTCGCGCCGCCCGGCTGCACACCGGCTTTATCGAAGAGTTTTTCGAGCGCCACCGGGTGCCGAAACCGCCGGAGGATCTGGCGGCTGTAGCGGCCCTGGCGGCGGCACTGCACACCATGTCCCGCACCGCGCAATCCGAAGCACCCGCTGCCTCCGGAGTCAGTCCGTGGCTGAAATCGGGACGGGCCGGCCTGCTGCGATGAAACTCGATCTCACTATCCAAGGAGCGCCCGGCCGCATTGAGATCCTTGCGCCCGGACCGGCATGCCGTTTCCGCCTGGATGAAGGCCCCTTACGCGACGCTGACGTAGAGGTGCCCGAGCCCGGCGTTTATTCCGTCCTGATGGACGGGCACAGCTACGAAGCCCGCGTCGAAGAGACTCCTGGCGGCCTCGTGGTGGTCATCGATGGATTCCGCTTCGAGATGAGCGTGCACGATCCGCGCCGCTTCTCGCGCAAATCGTCCGGCCGCGGCGGCGAAGGCGTACAGACCGTAGCGGCGCCCATGCCCGGCAAAGTCGTGCGCGTCCTGGTCGCGCCCGGCGACGCGGTGGAGGCGGGGCAGGGCATCGTGGTAGTGGAGGCGATGAAGATGCAGAACGAAATGAAAGCATCCCGCGCCGGCCGCGTGCTCACCGTCTCTGTGAAAGAAGGCGCCACCGTCTCTGCCGGCGATACCCTCGCAACGATTGGGTAACGCCGGCGCTCTTGTCGCCCGTTGCGCTGGTTGACCGGCGACACGATCGCCGGCGTTACCGCTTTACCTCATCGGCCCACTTCATCATCATCGTGGACAATTCGTCAGCAACTTGGGGAAAGCGGTGCCGCAGATTCACGCTCTCTCCGGGATCTTCGTCCACATTCGACAGGAAGAGCGCATCGTCGCCCGTGAGGGCCTTGTTGCCATCCGGGGTGCCGTCGAACGTCTTCCCGTCCTTCACCAGTTTCCAGTTCCCACGGCGCACCGCAAGCTGTCCGCCGGAAGACCAGAAGATGGCATCGTGCCGGGACTTCGCATTCTCCAGCACCAGGGGCAAGGCGTCGCTGCCGTCCAGTGTGCGATCGGTGGGCGGCGTCACTCCGGCGAGTTTGGCGATGGTCGGCATCAGGTCCAGGTGGCTGCCCACTTCACGCACCACCATTCCTTTCGGAATCACTCCCGGCCAGTTCATGATCATGGGCACGTGCATCCCGCCATCGAAGGCGCTGAACTTGTTGCCGCGGAAGGGCGCATTGTTGCCCGCGGTTGCCGGCTTCCCATGCAAGCCCGCGCGCGCCTCGCGCGTGGCGCCGTTGTCCGCGCTGAACAGGACCAGGGTATTCTGTTCCAACCGCAACTCGCGGAGGGTCCGCAGCACCTGGCCCACGCCGTCGTCCAGGGCCGCGATCATCGCCGCGTACGTCTGCCGCTCAGGTTCCACGGCGGGGAATCGCTGCATATATTTTTGGGGAGCGTGCATGGGATAATGCGGCGCGTTGAACGGCACGTACGCAAAGAAGGGGTCGGCCCTATGGTCGCGCAGGAACTGCGCCGCCTCGCGCGCGAACAACTCCGTGGCGTATTGCCCGTCCTCGAAGATCTCGGTCCGGTCCCGCCACAGATCGTGGTAGTTCGGAACGCGTGGATCGCCCCAGTAATAGCGATGCGAGTAGTAATCGATGCACCCGGAGTGAAAGCCGAAGAAGCGGTCGAACCCGTGGGCATTCGGGTCCGTCTCCGCCGTATCGCCAAGATGCCACTTGCCGAACAGGCCAGTGGCGTAGCCGGCGGGCTTCAGGACCTGCGCGATGGTCTGCTCGGAAGCGCGCAGTGGAGGGCCGTTATCGGGCACTCCAGCGCGGATGGGGTAGCGCCCGGTCAACAGGGACGCCCGCGACGGAGCGCACACGGGCGCCGCGGCGTACCAGTTTGTGAACCGCACGCCCCCGGCAGCCAGCGCATCGAGGTTCGGCGTCTTCAGGTCCGTGGCGCCCCACGCGCCCAGATCGTGACAGCCCAAATCGTCGGCCAGAAAGAGTACGACGTTGGGGCGCGCCGGTGCGGCGTGCAGTGTCTGCATGGCGCCCGCTACTGCACCGGCCAGCGTCTCCCTTCGCGAAATCATTTCGAAAAAGCCATCCCAGCGAAGCTCACTACGCTACGCTCGTCGATGTTCCATTGCTCATAGCGCAGCAACTCACCGCGCGCCTTGGGAGCGGTCTTCAGGAAGGTGTAGAAGGGCGACGACCCGCACCACTTCAGGTCGTCCTGATTCTCCCGCACCAGGTCCCAGAAGCCCGCCGCGTCGCATTGGTTGATGCGCGCAATCCGCTCCTCGTCGCGCGTTCCCACTTCACTCATCACGCCTTCGCCGGCCACCGCCGCAAACTGGTCCTGGTAGCGTGCGCCCATGTGCGCCATATCGACCCCGAGCACCCAGAACAATTTGTCGCCTTCGCGTTCGCGCAGTTCGCCGAGGGCTTCGATGAATGCCTTCACCTTGTCGTCGTCCTCCGGCTCCCCGCCCTGATACAGGCTGCGCGCAAACCCTCCGCAAAGCACCGGCAGAATGCTCACGTTCGCGCCGAGCATGTGCTGCAGAAAGATCACCTGCAACTCCACGGTGTGCTCGAAAGAGTGGCAGAAGTCTTCCATGTCGACGCCCGCGCCGCCGCGCTCGGCCAGCCAGTTCACCAGCCGTTGGTCGGTTTTCGCTTCGCCCATCGGGGTCAGATAGTTCTTGCGGGTCAGCCCGAACCTTTCCGGCGCGCCATAGTGCGATGTCGCCAGAATCACGAAAGTCCGGCCGGCATGCTCGGGCCGGAGTTGGCTGTAGGCTGCGCGGTACGATTGCCAGCCGCCCTCCGGACTCACATGCGGCGCGGCGATGGCGAACAGGTTGCCGTCGGCTTCTGCGGCAGCGCGCTCGCCCGCCATATAGCGGGTCATCGTCTCGNNNNGGGTCATCGTCTCGTGCAACGCGCCGGGATCCTCGGGATAGGCCGAGCCAGCGTGCGACGGCTCGCGCACTGCCTTTTCGGCGAACTCGCGGCGGCGCTCCGCCTGCATCCGTTCGAAGGTTTCGTCTTCCAAAAAACCCGCGCTGCTCAACGTTTCGATCAGGTGCCGTTCAATGTCGCCCACTTCCAGTTTGTTGGTCAGCCGCACCAGCGCGGCGCGCAAATCCAGGTCCGTCTGCCGCCCGTCGAAACATTGCAGGCACTCCACCAGCACCGGCGGAATGATCAGCATGGCGTCGCTGAACCGGTACGGGTCGCGAATGAACAGCCCGGGGTGATCCGCAGCGGGCGACGGCATGAAGTCCAGGTTGAGGCGCAGGCGGGGCAGTGGCTGAGACAAATCTCATCGTATCAGGGACAGGGCCCGATATTTGCGCAGCAGTTCGTAGATCACCACCCCGCCCGCCGTGGCCACGTTGAGGGAATGCTTGGCGCCCAGCATCGGAATGCGGACGTGAGTGTCGCACAGTTGCGAAACTTCCGGACGGATCCCATCCACTTCGTGGCCGAACACCACGCAGACTGGAAAGCGCGGCGTCCAGTCGAACAGGTCCACGGCATGCACGGTAGTTTCCACTGCGGCGATTTCGTACCCGCGCTCGCGGACCCCCGCGAGCAGCGGGGCGGGCTCCCACTCGTGCTGCCACGCGACGGTCTCTTCGGCGCCCAGTGCGGTTTTGGAAATAGCCGGCTTGGGCGGGTAGCTGGTGATGCCGCACAGGTACAGCTTTTCGATCCGCGCGGCGTCTCCGGTGCGAAAGAACGCCCCCACGTTATACATGCTGCGGACGTTGTCCAGCAGGATCGCGACTGGCAGTCCGGCGATCTGCTCGTATAGCGCCCCCGCGCTGGTGGCCTGAAAAGGAATACGGTCCAAGTAAGGAATGGTAAACTATAAGTTTCCTTCCATGTTGTCGATCGTCATCCCGATTCACAACGAGGAGCACTCCATCCTCCCGCTCTACGACCGTCTTGCTGCGGTATTAGAGCAGTTGCAGCGGCCCTACGAGATCCTGTTCGTCGACGATGCTTCGAATGATCGCAGCTTTGAACTGCTGGCCAACCTGGTAGAGACCGATGGGCACCTCAAGGTGATTCGCCTGCGCCGCAATTTCGGACAGACGGCGGCGCTCTCCGCCGGATTCCACGAATCCAAGGGAGACGTCATCATTGCCATGGATGGCGATCTGCAGCACGCGCCCGAGGACATTCCGGCGCTCCTGCGGAAGATCGACGAGGGCTTCGATATCGCCAGCGGCTGGCGCAAGCATCGCGTGGACAATGCCATCATGCGCAAGATTCCCTCGCGCATCGCCAACTGGCTTATGGCGAAAGCCTCCGGGGTGAACCTGAAGGATTTCGGCACCACCTTCAAGGCCTATAAAGCGGAAGTCCTGAAGGACGTCAATCTGTATGGCGAACTGCACCGCTTCATTCCCGCGCTGGCCAGTTTTTATGGCGCTCGCGTGGCGGAAGTGCCCATCCGCAACACGCCGCGCGCGGCCGGCGATTCGCATTACGGAATCGGCCGTACGTTCCGTGTGCTCTTCGACATCATCACCATCAAGTTCCTGTTGAAGTACATGACTCGCCCCATGCATTTCTTCGGCACGCTGGGGCTGGCCGGAACCGGTTTCGGTGGCGCCATCATGCTCTACCTGACGGTGAAGAAGCTGTTGGGATACGAAATTGTTATGGCGCACGGCCCGTTGATGATCGCCGGATGTTTGCTGCTTCTCGGCGGGCTGATGATGTTCAGTACCGGGCTCATCGGCGAAATGATGATGCGCACTTACTTCGAAAGTCAGGACCGCCGGATCTACGCGGTGCGCGAGATTCTCACTCGCAAGCAGCGCGGAGTGGCCGGGGGGACGCGGTAGGCTCCGCTACAGATTCGTTCCCCGGCGCCAGCGGTCCTCGAACAGACCCTTCATCGCCTCGCCCATCCCTTCGTGCTGGAATACGACGGAGGTCCACATGGGCCGCGTGATGACCGGATCCAGCAGCGCAATCATGCCGTTCTCGCCGTCGAAGAGAGCCAGTTTCATGGGGAGAGAATCGGCGCAGCGCACCTCCACGCCGGACGCGACATAGTCGGCGAGTCGCTGGCGGTGCTCCTCGTCCAGGGTAGACGATTCCAGCAGAATGCGGCACGCCACTCCGTTTGCCGCCGCCTGCTTCACCAGTTTCTCGTCCAGCGGGTCTACCGCATACGGAGGGCGCGAAAACTCCAGGTACTCGCGCGTCACTTCGCAAAGCATGCGGCGGTACTCCGCTCCGGTTTGCGCCGGCTCGGTCACAATCCGTAGAAAGTCCAGCGTTCCCCTGCCACCCTGGCCTTCCGAGTAGAGCGACTTGAGGTCGTCGATCAGCCCGGAACCCGCGCGTCCGTTGTCCATCAACTCCTGTTCCAGGATCTGCCGCTTGCGCGCCAGGTATCCGGGAATCGCCAGGCTGGGTTCGACCGCCGAGAACAGCTTCGTCTTCTCCTGCACCACCTGGGCGAAACCCTTTTCCACCAGGCTGTCGAGCACCTCATAGATCTTCTGCCGCGGCACGTGCGCCCGCGCGGCCAGTTCCAATGCCTTAAATTTCGGGTGCCCCAGGAGCACCAGGTACGAACGCGACTCATAAGCATTGAGCCCAAGTTGCTGCAGCCGCCGCCAGAACCGTTGAAAATCAACTTCGGCCAATTCTTCGCTCATATTCTTTTCACCTTATCAAAGCCCGCATGCAAAAGTTGAGAATCGTTCTCATGTGAAAACCGTTAGGTTCCCGCGTGAACCTGCGCTAGAATATGCCCAAACCATGTATCGGAGTGTAGCCGGACCGGGGTTAAGTCTTCAGACGGGGAAGTCTGAACCCTTTAGGGTCGAACCAAATCGCATCTCTAACAGTTTGACTTGGTACTATTAGAACTATACAATTAAGCCTAGCGGAAATGTATGTCAGAGAACAACGCCGCAATTAATGGCCCCTCCTCCGGGGCGGGAATCCCTCTCCGATCCAAGATTCGGATCGTAGTAGCCGACGATCACCCGATCTTTCGGGATGGCCTCTGCAAGCTTCTCGCATTGGAAGAGGATTTCGAAGTGGTCGCGCAGGCCCAGGATGGCCGGCAGGTTCTGGACGTGCTGCAGCAGCATGAGCCGGACATACTTCTACTCGATTTGAAAATGCCCGGGTTGGATGGTCTGGCGACCTTGCAGCGGCTGCAGGTGGCAAAGAACAAGACTCGCGTGATTGTCTTGACGGCGTCGGATGACAAGAACGAGTTCGTGCAGGCGATGAAGCTCGGAACTTCCGGCATCGTTCTCAAACAGACAGCCACGGAATTGCTGATCAAGAGCATCCGCAAAGTGCATGCCGGAGAGATCTGGTTGGATTCCCACACGACGGCAGCAGTGATCCGCCAGTTTGTGGCCAACGACGATCAACCGGCGGCGCCGCCGCAATCCGCACCGCGCGACCGGGAGCGTTCTCCTTTGAGCCAGCGCGAGCGGGAGATCGTGGCATTAGTGGCGCAGGGCTTCAAGAACAAGGAAATGGCGGAGAAGATGTTCATCAGCGAGCAGACGGTGAAAAATCATCTGCATAATATCTTCGACAAGCTGGGTGTTTCGGATCGTCTGGAATTGGCCCTATACGCCATCCACAACAACCTGCACACCGGCAGGTAA